>CAJOMZ010000071.1 GCA_905236645.1 uncultured Bacteroidales bacterium | reverse complement strand
TATCTCCTTGACGAATGGCATCGCTCTTCAATTTCTATTTATTTCCACTTAAAACGCCCAACGCCCCGTTTTATTGTTTCAACCCGAAATCATTCTTGCCTGTAGGCTTAACAATCAAGTGCAACATTGTTATAGGATTGCTGTAACGGCGGCAGTGCAATACGGCAGTGCTCCGTGGCGACTATTTTTTCAAACCCAATTTGCGGATTCTTGATACGATACCGCCGCGGTTGCGTTGGAGTAATGTTATTAATTCATTTTCGGATGCACCTTCCTTATACAATTTCGTCAACAGGGCATCGTCATCTTTGCTCCAAGGTTTGTATGCGTTGGGACGCAATTTTTGTTGGCTTTCTGTATGGTCGGCTGGCTTGGCGGAGGAGGAAAGGCCTTCAATCTTTCTCAGCAGACAGTCTTTCGAGGTAATAACGCCTTGGGGCAACGACTCAAACGAGAAATCCCTGTCAAGACGAGTGAAATATAGATTGTCGGGGTCATTGGGAAGGCCTCCGATGCCAAGAAGCAAATAGACAGGCATACATCGCTCGGCAGAAAACTTTTGGAAGGATGTCATCCTTTCTGCGGTGAGTAGCTCTTTCTCGAGGTCTTTGGGCAAGTGGTTCCGCCATTTGCACTCCACGGCAAATGGCTCTCCGCCGTATTCAAATACAAAATCCGGGGCGCTGTTGTTTTCGGGATAGATGCCTGGCAAGGATTTGTCGCCACGCCACTCTTTCAGCGTGAGTTTCTTATTGTGAGGCAGGTCGAACAGGTCTACCACATAGTCTTCGAACTCGCGACCCTTCAGCACCTCGTCGCTCATAGTCAGCGACTTGATGCGAAGATAGATGGTGCTGTAAGGCCGGTTGATGGCCCTGTGTATGGCGTGAATGCCCATATCTTCATAAAACATACGAAGCAGGCGTTTGTCCTCGCCAACCGTCCAACGAAGCGGCTTCGGTCCCGTCTCTGCGGCTTTCAAAGTTGCCTTGTCAACGATATAGGTCACGTTTCCAAGACCTGCCAGAAGCCCGAATAGGGTGCCGTTGGTGTTGATATACCCGCATACGATATGCTGCACCTGACCGATGATATACCTGTTTCGCAGCCGTGCCGTGTAACCTTTGTCGCTGTCCTCTCGCTGCAGTGCCAATATCAGCAGGCGGTTCTCTTTAAGCGCCTGTTCAATCTGTACATTGTAGGTGTCTTGGAATTTGCCTGTCACAACCAATGTCGTCGGTACTTTGCACACCAGCAATGCCTTCAGCACCTCCTCTTCCAGCTCCGATGTGTTGAAACATACGGCACATCCCTGTTTGTCGAACTCCTCTACCCAATGGAACACTTTCTCGTAGCAGGCAATAGGCGCCATACGCGAAGTAAGGAACAGCGTCTTCTCTCGCTGCCATAGTTCTGTGTTGCCAATGGTCTGCCTTATGCGCATACAGCCGTCATACTTAGAAACAAACAAGCACCACTACTATTGTGCCTTGTCTGATGCCATAATCATTCTTTTGCTGAAAGAAACGACGCTCGATGTAAAATATTGTGCCGGCGATGGATTTTATTCCGCTATGGGTTCAACATCGCCCGCTATGACCAAATCCGTCCGTCACAGGCCCTCGCCGCAGCGCCCGTCCGTCACCGCCGCAGCTCCCTATGGGAACAGCCCCGCCTCCGTACCGGCTCTGATATCACGCTGGGTAAAATCCGTACAAAAAACTGACGAAAGTTTTATCAAAGTTTACTGAAGTAGTATTTGGGTAAACTTTGGTAAGACTTTGGGTAGAATTTGATAGGAATTTGGTACGTGGAAATCACGGAGTTACGACGGGGCGATTTTGGCCCTTTTCCGGGGAGTTTGTAATTTTTTGAATAATCGGTGTAATTGGCTGTGTATTATGGTGTTATTGAGTAATTTTGCTGTTTTTGCCGAAAATGCGGTCCGGGGGCGGAAAACGGCCGTTTTTTGCGAAAAGTTTTCTGCGCTTTTTTCCGCTTCCGGGGCCGTGGCAAAACGGATGGCGGAGGGGATAATATGCATTTTTGAAAATATCTTTTGTTTTTGTCTTTTAATTATGAAAAATTATTGTATCTTTGTAACTCTTTATCAGAAAGTAATTTTATAATAATAAACTGAAAACAATATGGTTACAAAGTTGGAACAACTCTTGGAGTTGGTAAAAACAAAAGGTAAGAAAAGATTGGCTGTTGCATACGCCAATGATTCGCACACTATCGGAGCCGTAAGTTTGGCTATCGACAAGGGTATTGTCGACGCCACTCTCGTAGGCGACATCGAGACCATCAAGAAGGTCTGCGCCGAGGAAGGTATCAACCCCGACAAATTCAAGCTGGTGCAGGAAGCCGACGACAACAAGGCCGGCGCAAAGGCTGTCGAGCTGGTCAACTCGGGTGAGGCTGACTTCCTGATGAAGGGCCTGCTGAGCACCGACAAGTATATGCGTGCCATCCTGAACAAGGAGAAGGGCCTTATGCCTGGCAAGAAGAACGATATGCTGACCCATATCGCTGTGTTTGAGGTTCCTGCTTACCACAAGCTGCTGGTCTGCTCGGACGTGGCCATCATTCCCGATCCCGACTTCAAGCAGAAGCAGGCTATGCTGAACTATATCATCAGCACCGCCAAGAGCCTTGAGATTGCCAAGCCGAAGGTTGCCGTCATCGCCGCCACGGAGCAGGTGAGTGTCGGTATGCGCGCTTGCTCGGAGGGTGCCTGGCTTGGTATGATGAGCCAGCGCGGTCAGCTGAAGGGCGCCATCGTCGACGGCCCGCTGAGCCTCGACTGCTCGATCGACAAGGAGAGCGCCCAGACCAAGAAGCTGACCAGCGAGGTTGCCGGCGACGCCGACGGCCTGCTGTTCCCCAACATCGAGAGCGGCAACGTGTTCTACAAAGCCTGCACCAAGTTTGCCGGTGCCGAGCTGGCTTGTATGGTCGTCGGAGCCAAGGTGCCCTGCGTCCTCACCAGCCGTGGCGACAGCATCCAGTCGAAGCTATACAGCATCGCCCTGGCAGCTCTGAACACAAAGTAATTGCTTAGGAAAGGTTTTCAATTTGAAGGGTTTGAAGACTTTGTGGCTTCAGACCCTTCTTTTAATAGGTTGCCAAATGGACCAATATTTTGAAGGACTGCCGAATGTGGCCATAACGGTGTGCGACGCCGAGGCCAATATTCTGGATATGAACCAGCACAGCGCCGATGTCAACAGCCACGGCCACAAGATTATAGGCAACAACCTGATGGACTGCCATCCGGAGCCGGCCAGGACCAAGCTGAAGGAGCTGCTGGCCGAGCAGAAACTGAACGCCTATACCATCGAGAAAACCCTGCCGGACGGCGGCAAGGTCAAGAAACTCATCTACCAGACACCGTGGTTCAAAGAGGACGGCACCTTTGGCGGGTTGATTGAGTATTCGATTGAAATTCCGTTCGATATGCCGCACTTCGTGCGTCAACCAAAGACAAACTGATAACATATAACATTTGAGATTGATGAAGATTAAAGTATTGGCGATAGTCGTCGCGATGACGCTTTCTGTCGCCGCCGCCCACGCACAGAAGGGCAGGATTACGGGCAAAGTGATTGACAAGAAGTCGTCGGAGGCTGTAGAGTATGCATCGGTGGTGCTGCTCAACCCCAAGGACAGCACGATGGTGAAAGGTGTAGGTGCGGTGACTGCCAGCAACGGCAGTTTCACCCTCAATGCGCCTTTCGGCACCTATCTGGTGCGCGTCAGTTTTATGGGCTATTCGCCTTATATTCACGTGAGCAAGGTCACGCTGTCGGAGAGCCACCAGACGGTGAATATCGGCAAGGTGGCCATCGCTCCCACCAGTGCGGCGCTGGATGCCGTGGTGGTGACGGCCGAGCGCACTATGGTTGAGTATCAGCTCGACAAGCGCGTGGTGAATGTTGACAAGAACATTGTGGCCAGCGGCGGCACGGCTACCGATGTGCTGCAGAATGTGCCCAGCGTGTCGGTGGACAACGACGGCAACGTGAGCCTGCGCGGTTCCAGCAATGTCAAGGTGCTTATCAACGGCCGTCCCAGCGAGCTGTTGGCCAGCGACTTGAGCACTCTGCTTGAGCAGACTCCCGCCAGCAGCGTGGAGAGCGTGGAGGTGATTACCAATCCTTCGGCCAAATACGACCCCGAGGGTATGAGCGGCATCATCAATATTAAACTGAAAGACAAGACTTCAGGCGCTTTGGGCCTGAACGGTGTGGTGAACATCAATGTGGGAGCCCCGTTGCCGTTTATGGTGCCCGACTCGCTGCCGTCGTTCATTCCTACCGCTATGGGCAACATCAGCCTCAACTATACCACCGAGAAATACAATCTCTTTTTCAACGCCGATGCAGGCTTGCGTCAGCGTGGCAGCAAGAGCGAGTCGGACATCGAGTACCTTGCCGGTCCCGGCAACCCGATTACGCACAATGCTATAACGCAGTATGGCTTGAATCCCAACCGGATGGGCAGCGTGAAGTTCGGCGGTGAATACTATTTCAACGACAAGAACAGCCTGTTGCTTTCATATCAGCTGCGTGGCGGCAAGCGTCAGCGCAACAGCGATATTTATGCCCAGGATTTGCTCTACAACGACTCGCTGCGGTACAAGCAGATTGCCACCAGCGACAACGACAACATTAACCATTCTTTCAACCTGCTGTATACGCGCAAGTTCGACCGCAAGGACGAAGAGCTGACCTTCGACGCTACGTTCAGTACGCGCCGGATTGAGGGCGACGGAGACCAGGAGCAGGTTTATGCCGACCCTGCCGCCAATTTCGCCAACTATTACCGTCGCAACAGCATCACCGAGAACCACCATCAGGCGTTGAATCTCAAGCTCAACTATCTGCGGCCGTTCGAGAACGGATGGCGTTTTGAGACTGGCTATGAGGGACGTATGGATTGGCCAGACCAGAAGGCCGACTATTATCGCACTGTCTATGACCTGACGGCCGCACCGTTCGCATTGTATGACTACTTTGACTCGCTGTCGTCGACCCACTTCAACTACCGTCAGCAGGTGCACGCCGTCTATGCCACTTACGGCGGCAACCTGACTGAGGCTCTGTCGCTTCAGGCTGGTCTGCGCGGTGAATATGCATCGATCTATGGCCGCGACCTTTACCATCCGCAGACGGCTCCGATAGACAAGCCCTACTGGCAGCTCTACCCCACGGTGCACCTCTCGTACAAGATAACCGATATGCAGAGTGCGCAGGTGAGCTACAGCCGTCGCGTGCACCGTCCTAATATGTGGGACCTCAACCCGTATATGGACATACGCGAGGACAATCAGATGAGCTTCGGCAACCCCAACCTTGACCCTGAGTTTACAAATGCCTTTGAAGTCAGTTACAGTCTGGGTGTCAAGAAGGTGAATGTGTTTACTTCGCTTTATTACCGCCAGACCAACAATATGATCACGCACTACGGCTTCACTTGGTGCGCCGACAGCGTTGCGCATTATGCCTGGTGGGAGCCCTACAACAGCCAGTATGACGGCTATCGTGCTTCGACACGCCTTAACCTCAGCACTGGCTATAACTATGGTATGGAGTTCATTGTCGACTGGCAGCCGTTCCAGTGGTGGAAACTCAACGTCAGCCTTAACCTCTACCAGAGCCACATAGAGGGTTCGGAACTTCTCAACAACCAGAGCAGCGAGTCGTTCCAGGCCAGCGGCAAGTTCAGCTCGTTTATGACGCTGCCGAAGGATTGGACGATACAGCTCAGCGGTCAGTACTGGGCGCCGTGGCTCGACCTGCAGACGCAGATGGATCCAAGCTATTGGGTGGACCTTGCTGTCAAGAAGGATGTGTTCAACAAACGCGGCACCATCAACCTGCGTGTCAGCGACCTGTTCTGCACGGGCGGATGGGGGCACACAACTTACAGCCAGACTTTCAACCGTATTGTCAAAGCCAAGCGTCTGTCGCCAGTGGTCACTGTCGGCTTCAGCTGGAAGATTAACAACGGTCTGAAACAGCGCACTCAGATGGATGAAGAGGGCGGAGACGACAGCGTTGTTTACTGATTATGGACGCGACGACTGACATACAGGTGCGGGATGCCAATGGCCGCCGCGAGGTGTTTGATGCCGTCCGCCGCCGATGGGTGGCGCTGACACCCGAGGAGTGGGTGCGGCAACAGACGGTTGCACTGCTGCACAACGGCTATGGCTACGCTTTGGAACTGATGCAAATCGAGGCCGCTATCACTCTGAACGGTTTGACAAAGCGTTGTGACATTGTTGTCTACGACAGGAGTGTCAAGCCGTTTATGATTGTGGAATGCAAGAAGGAGAGCGTAGCTTTGTCGCAGAAGGTTGTGGATCAGGCGTGCAGATACAATCTGGTCCTGAAGGTGCCTTACCTTATGCTGACCAATGGCAGGCAAACCCTCTGTCTGCAAGTGGACGAAGAGAAAGGGTGTCTGCGGCAGGTGGCTATTCCTCAGATGCCTTGAAGATGACCTTTTCCAACTCTTCGGCAGTGGTATGCAGTGCCGGAACCGACAGGTGGGCCTGATTGTAGTAGACAAGCCTGGCTGTCAGTTGCTCTGTAATGAATCGCTTTAGCTCGTCGGGTTCTTTGTCTTTAAGCATCGGTCGTGTCTTGTGTGATTTGGCAAGTCGCGTAAGAATCTCTTCGACACTCATTTGTAGATGCACGACTGTCCCGTGCTGAAGCATAAAGTGTATGTTGTCATCGCTGCAGGCTGTCCCGCCGCCAGTGGAGATTACCGCATTGTCAAGGTCGGCAGTGGATTGCAGTATCTGCCTTTCAATGATGCGGAATGCCTTTTCACCGTATCGGTTGAAGAAGACGGGTATAGTGGTATGGTACTTTATTTCAATGGCTTTGTCGGTGTCAAAGAATTCATAGTTCAGCCGCTTGGCCAATTGCCGTCCAAGGGTTGTCTTGCCGCTATAGCTGTAACCGATAAGGTAGATGTGCATAGTTTTCGGGGTTAATTCTTTATGATTGTCCAGGTCTCTTCGGTGGTGTTGCCCACTGCATCTTCGAGGCGGAAGGTTACGCGGTTGTTGCCGCGCCGCAGTGTCTCGGAGGAAACGTTAAGGGTGGCTGTCTTGCCGTCGTGTTCGGCCAGTTGCCATTCGCCATTGATGTAGCAGCTGTAACTGACTACCCCTGTCAAATTGTCGGCAATCTTAACGGTTAGAAACTTGCCTTTGAATGCTTTGCGATTGGCAAAGTTTACGGCTTTGATTGTTGGCGCAATGGTGTCGAGGCACAAAGCGAAGCCGCCAAAAGAGCGAGTGGGTGCAGTCAGTTTCCCTTTGTTCAGTGTCGACGACAAAGCGCTGACACTCTTGCCGTTGATGCATACTATTGTCAGCTTTTCAATAAGGCTTTCATTCATACCTGCCGGAATGTCTACAGTCACGTTGAACGCCTGGTGTGGCGGCAGTTGATGCTTTTTCAGTCCTATACGATGCGTCGGTGTAATGTTGCCTTCACTCTTTATGCGGCTGTATGTCAAGAGGTCGCTCTCATATATAGTATAGGGTTCTATTTCGACACAAAAGCCTTCTTTCTGCATAGCAAAGCGCTTGTAATACGTGATCGGCTCTCCGTTAGGCGTCAGGCTCCCGTCGTTAGCCTTCGCATTGGCAAGTAGCGCTGTCGTGTCACTCCGCACGAAAAGCGTGTGGGTGGTCGCATTGTTCTTATGGTCGCTGATGCGGTACTCAAGTTTGTGGACCTTGCTGTCGTTGAACTCTATATAGCCGTTGTCTGCTGTCTGTGTGCGAAATGTGGTGTTGAAGTTGTTGCGGTCGCCACGCAGATGTCGGCTCAGGATGTAGTATTCACGGGTGCGCTGGTATTGCGGATAGTCTATCAATGCGTTTACGATGCGTGTCTCCTCAAACATAAAGGAAGGCACCGTGTAGCGGTGCACGAGTTCGCCGTCAACTCTCAGCTCTATGCAGTCGACACCATTCTTGTTTCGTGCGCCGACCTCCATCTGGTCGTAGGTGTAAATGCCACAATAGAAGCGTCCTGCGACTACGGTGGTGTCGCTTACGCCAGTGCTGCTCTTGCCCTTGTTGGCAGGATACAGCTTCAATTCCTTGTTCTTGCCGTTAATGGATGTGGACGGATCGGCAGGGTATATTTTTATGCCTGCAATTGTTGGCACGACGGGGTCGCTGTAGGGTATGCCGAAATACAAAGGATTGATTGTCTGGTCGTTCTTTGCATAGCGCACCTCATAGTGCAGATGCGGACCCGACGAACCGCCGGTATTGCCGCTCAGCGCCACCAGTTGCCCTTTGCTTACGCGAATGGAGTCTTTCGGCAACTCGACATCGAATGCATATATATGATTGCTGTACTGGTAGTTATGTACAAACTCTCCAATCTTGCCGCAGAATGCACTCAAATGCATATACACCGTTCTGTAACCGTCCTGATGAGTGATATACAGCACTTTGCCGCCACCCCAGGCAGAGATGTTGATACGCGACACGTATCCGTCGGCAGGGGCATAAATCCGTTCGCCCTCCTTCCCGTTGGTGCGCAAGTCGAGACCCGAATGGAAATGGTTGGGCCTTATCTCTGCAAAGCCGCCGGCAAGCGATACGGGCAGGTGTATAGGCGATACGTTGTACGGCGTGTTTGCGAAGCTTTGATGCTTTGACTTGTCGGCAGTTATGCCAATCTGTGCCTGCGCCGCCAGTGCGGACAGAAGCAGTATGAGAAACGTAGTCTTGCTGTAGAGATTCATTCCTTGCCAGAGTTGAAGTTAGAGTGTAATTACATCTGCATCAGTTTCCGTTGCGGTCTGCAGTGCGGCTGCCGACGGAGGCTCGGCCGAGAGCATTACCGCCAGCTCATAGCGTCGACCGTCGTTGTCGAGTAGCCTTATCTTCGACGCTGTCTTCTCTCCCTCGTCCGACTTGTATACCTTATAGTGTTGCGTGGCGCGGGCCGCTATTTGAGGGAGGTGAGTGATGGCAATCATCTGCATATCAGCTGCCATACGTTGCATTATATTCCCCACCTTCACCGATATGTCGCCCGATATGCCGGCATCTATCTCGTCGAAGATTACCGTTGGCAGCAGTCCAGCCTTGGCGGTAAGCGACTTGATGGCAAGCATAAGCCGCGACATCTCTCCACCCGACGCAACCTTGGATATCTCGCGCAGTTCGCCGCCCTTGTTCGCGTTGAAAAGCAGACAGACGCTGTTGTTGCCTAACGGCCCGAAGTCGGCGCTGCTTTCCACGTTGGCTTTCAATACGGCGTTGGGCATTGCAAGGTCGCTGAACAGCCCTGCAATCTGACTTTCCAGCATCTGCGCTGCCTTCTTGCGACATTTGGTCAGCGCGTCGGCCTTCTTCTGCAAATCGGTGAAAGCCTTGTCCACAGCCTCCATCACCTCGTGTATGCGCTGGTCGGTGAGGTCGGTGCTTGATATCTTCTCGTCAAGGACGTTCTGTATATCAATCAGTTCTGCGATGCTGTTCACACTGTGCTTCTTCTGCAGGCGATAGATGGTGTCGAGGCGTTCCTCTATCTCTTGCTGGCGTTCTGGAGAGTAGGTGATTTCTTCATTGATGCTGTCAAGCGACGACACGATGTCGCGCAGCTCTATAAGCGACGACTCAAACCGCTCGCTCATTGCTGCAATCTCCTTGTGACAGTCCGATATTTTCGCCAGCATCGATTTGGCTGCGTTCAAGCGCGCCAGTGCCGAGTCCTCGTCCTCGTCGCACAGCGCAACCGCCTGCGACAGCGCCTGCTTTATGTTCTCGGCGTTGGCAAGCAGCGACGCCTCCTGTTCCAACTCTTCCTGCTCGCCGTCGACGAGCGATGCCTTCGCCAGTTCATCGAAAAGGAACTTGTTGTAGTCGTAGTCCTTGCGGTTCTGCTCCTCTTCTGCCGTCATCCGTTCCAGCTGGCGTTTCAGTGCAATGTACTCGCGGTATGCAGCCTGATAGCCGTCAAGCAATCCGCCCCCGTCGCCGATGCAGTCAAGGACCGATGTCTGGAAACCGCTGTCGCCAAGCAGCAACGTGGCGTGTTGCGAGTGGATATCGATAATCGACGCGCCCAGCTCTTTCAGGAATGTCACCGCCACAGGGGTGTCGTTGGCAAAAGCCCTCGATTTGCCGCTGGGCAGTATCTCGCGGCGGATTATCAGTGTCCCGTCGTCGGCATAGTCGACATCGTTCTCGTCGAAAAGCGCTCTGAGGTTGAGCCTCTTAATGTCGAAAACGGCCTCGACCACGCACTTGCGCTCCTGGTCGTAAAGGGCTTTCGTGTCGGCCCGCTGTCCTAACAGCAGCGACAGTGCGCCAAGCATTATCGACTTTCCTGCACCTGTCTCGCCGGTTATCGCCACAAAACCGCTGTTGAAGTCGATGTCGCTCCGGTCTATCAGAGCATAATTCTCTATATGTAAAGATTTCAGCATCTCTTTGTCCCGTTTTTTCGTGTCAGGCCAGCATCGGCGCTATCCGCTCTATGGCCGAAATGAGAGTGTCCACTTCCTCCCGCGTGTTGTAGACTGCAAACGAAGCCCTTACCGTTCCGGGTATGCCGTAGCGGTCCATAATGGGTTGCGTGCAGTGGTGCCCTGTGCGCACGGCAATGCCCAGCTTGTCGAGCAGTGTGCCCACATCGTATGGATGCGCGTTGCCTACAAGGAACGATATTACCGACGTCTTCTCTTTCGCTCTGCCGTAGATGCGCAGGTCCTCAATCTGCAGCAGGCGCTCGGTGGCGTAGTCAGTCAGCTCTTTCTCGTGTCGGGCAATGTTGTCGACACCTGTCTGTTGCATAAACCTTATGGCACTGTGCAGCCCCAGCACGTCGCCGACGGCGGGAGTGCCGGCTTCGAACTTGAACGGCAGCTCGTTGTAGGTGGTGCGCTCGAAGGTTACATCCTTTATCATCTCGCCGCCGCCCTGATAGGGAGGCATCTGCTCCAGCAGCTCCTCGCGACCATACATAACGCCCACGCCCATAGGCCCGTACATCTTGTGACCCGAAAAGCAGTAGAAGTCGCACCCCAGCTCCTGCACGTCAACGGCAAAGTGCGATATAGCCTGCGCCCCGTCCACCAGTACCGGTATGCCGTGGCTGTGGGCTATGTCCACTATCTGCCTGATTGGGTTGACTGTACCCAGCGTGTTGCTCACGTGGTTTACAGCCACTATGCGTGTCTTCTCGTTCAGCAGTCCGCGCAGTGCCTCGAGGTCAAGCACACCCTCATCGTCGAACGGAATCACTTGCAGCCTTGCCCCTTGCCGTTCGCAGGCCAGCTGCCAGGGCACGATGTTGCTGTGGTGCTCCATAGCCGAAACCACCACCTCGTCTCCCTCGTTCAGAAAGCGTTGCCCGAACGACGCTGCCACCAGGTTGATGCTTTCGGTGGTGCCGCGTGTAAACACAATCTCGTGGCTGTGGCGGGCGTTGATGAACTGCTGCACCGCGCGGCGCGTCTGCTCATATTCCTCGGTGGCCTCGCCAGCCAGATAGTGTGCCCCGCGGTGTATGTTGCTGTTCAGCGTCTGGTAGTAGCGGCACAAGGTGTCTATCACCGACTGCGGCTTCTGTGTTGTCGCAGCGTTGTCGAAGTATACCAAAGGCTTGCCATACACCTTCTGGTCAAGTATCGGGAATTGCGAACGTATGCTATCTGTCTCCATTACAATTGCTTTTGATATTTTATAAACATCACTATGAGGTATATCACTATCAGTATCAGTGCTATATAGAACGCCAGGCTGCAGCCGGCCTTGGGCAGTGGACGGTCTTTGCGCATCAGCATCCGTTTCCAGTCGAATTCCTCTTTGTCGCTCATAGTGAAGTGATGTCGTTTATTTGTTGCCGTTCTTTTGCCCGCGTCTCTTGCGTGCAATGGCGCGGACTACAAGGAACACCACGCACGCCGCAAAGACCACGATTATTATTTTCGACAGCAGGCCGCTGTACTTGTAGATGAAATCCATACCGCCGGCCTTGACCGCCAGATAGCCCAACAGCCCCAGAACGCAGTTCCAGAGGCCGGCACCCAGCAGGGTGTAGAATGTGAAAACCCCTACGTTCATCTTCGACAGGCCGGCCGGAATCGATATCAGCTGGCGGATGACGGGGATAAGCCTTCCCACAAAGGTGCTCACTACGCCGTGGTCGTTGAAGTACTTCTCGGCCCGCTCCATCTTCTCGCCCGACAGCCGCAGCGTGTGGCCCAGCTTGCTGTCAACGAACTTGTAGATGATGGGCCGCCCAAGCCAGCGCGACAGGAAGTAGTTGATATAGGCCCCTATCAGTGCGCCGAGCGTGCCGACAAGCACTACACGTATGTTGTCGAGCGGATTCAACGCGAACCCTCCTCGTTCACCGGCGGCTGGCAGAGCACC
>CAJOMZ010000070.1 GCA_905236645.1 uncultured Bacteroidales bacterium | reverse complement strand
ATCCCGTGTGTATCATCGTGCCCTGCCACCGCGTTGTCGGTGCCGACGGCTCGCTTACAGGCTATGCCTATGGCATCGAGCTGAAACGCAGGCTGTTGGAACTCGAAGGCGCTCGCAAGGGCCGCTGCGTGCAGCCCCTTGCAAAAGGCATAAGCGACAGGGAAGGGCGCTGAACGTCGAAATAAAAAAATCGCCACTTGTTATGTGCTGAAAAACACCGCCTTTGCCCGTTCGCAGGGCATTCCGGCCGGCCGAAAAACACTTTTTTAACACTTTCGATTTGGTGAATCCGCAAACAGTGTGTATCTTTGCAATACGAACTCAAGGAGAACAACGCGGATAAGCCGTTGATAATTAGGACCAACTCCGTTCGTTGTCCAGTCGTTGTCCAGTTGTTGTCCAGTTGTTGTCCAGTCAATGACTGGACAACAACTGGACAACAACTGGACAACGACTGGACAACAAGCGGAGTTGACAGGGCGAAATCCGCCTCTTGGAGCGATTCGTGGACAAGGCATTTATTAACCCTAAAAAAATAGGAGACAACAACTATGAAAAAACAAAATTCAGGCAACGGTCTGATGATGACCGGCAGTTTCCGCTCGGGCGGAGTGACATTCTATCTGCGTCAGGGAAAAGTGGTCGGGCGTGTGGCACACTCGTCCGAGAAGCGCAGCAACACGATGGCTCAGTTTGTGCAGCGTCAGCGTATGCGTCACAGCGTGGCGCTGTGGCAGAGGCTGAAACCGTGCAACCCGATGTTCACCGAGCACAAGTCGCCGTACTACGGCTTTGCGTCGTTTGCCAACCGCATCCAGGCAGTCTATCTGCCCAAGTCGGGCCCGTTGAGCAATGCCAGCCTGCTGCTGCCCGGCATTCCGGTCAGCGACGGGACGCTGCCCGTGGTGAAGCAATGGCTGGGCGAGGTCGACGGCACCGCCGCCTTGCTTACCAACCTTAAAGCCAACGGCTTGCGCCGTGGCGAGAAGCTTTTGCTCTACACCGCCGAGCAAGGTTTGGAGAAAGCCACGCCGAAGGTCTACTTCGCGGTGCGCAGCGTCAAACCGAGCGAGATGCGCGAGGTGGAAGGCTGTATGGCGCTTGTCGACAATGAGTTTGCCGACAATATGAAGGGCTGGGCACTGGTGCGGACAAGCGACGAACGCTGCTCGCCGCAGACACTGGTGACCCGCTGCGAATACTATCAGCAATACACTACCGACGAGGCTCTCGAGGCCGCCGTGAAGACCTACGGAGGCATCACCAGGAGCTGATTGACGGCAGCAAGACAGGGACGCAGACAATTGAAGATATGGACCTTATACTGAAATACTTTCCCGATTTGACCGAGCGGCAGAAGGAGCAGTTCGCGGCGTTGCCCGAGCTTTACGGCGACTGGAACGCCAAGATCAATGTCATAAGCCGCAAGGATATGGACAACTTTACGGAGCATCACGTGCTGCATTCGTTGGCAGTGGCCAAGGTGCTGCAGTTCAAGACGATGGCCGATATAATGGACCTCGGCACGGGAGGCGGCTTCCCCGGCATTCCGCTGGCTATTATGTTCCCCGATGCCAATTTCTATTTAGTTGATTCTATCGGCAAGAAAATCAAGGTGGTGCAGTCGGTGGCCGAGCAGCTGCAGCTGAAGAACGTCACCGCCGAGCAGATTCGTGCCGAGCAGGTGGAGAGGGATTTCGACTTCATTGTTTCGCGTGCCGTCACCGATCTCAGCCAGTTTGTGGGGTGGGTGAAGGGCAAGATATCCGACACTCACTACCACAAGCTGCGCAACGGCATCATCTATCTTAAGGGTGGCGACCTCGAGGCCGAGCTCGCCCCCTTCCGCAAGAAGGTGCGTCTTTTTGATATAGCCGACTTCTTCGAGGAGCCTTATTTCGAGACCAAGAAGGTGATATATATGCCTTTGCAGTAGGCCGCGGTGCGCCTCAGTGCGTAACGACGGCTTTCTTGGTCAGCGTTCCCGACGGGGTGACAAGGCGAACGAAGTAGATTCCCGACGGCCAGTCGGCCACGGGTATTCCGACACTGGTTGGTGCGTCTATCGTTCTGCGCCACAGGACGGTTCCGCTGCAGCTGATGACTTCCGTCAGTGCGGGGCCGGAGACTTGTGCTGTTATATTCAGCGCCTGCGTTGCAGGATTGGGATGAAGGGCGATGCCTGTCGGCAGGTCGGGACAATGCTGTATTGCAACGGAGGAAGAGTCGCTTTCGATGTCGATTGTTATCGTGGCGGTGTCGGCCAAACAGTGGCGTGACGCGACGAGCGACAGGGTGTAGGAGCCCGGGGCAGGGTAGGTGTGCATTTGCGTTGTCTGGCCGGCAGAGGTCAGGGTGTCGGTTCCGTCGCCGAAAATCCAAAGCAGGCTGTCGGCATAGACCGATGACGATAGCAGCGAGACTGTGCTATGGGCTGTCTCGGTGACGGTCGGCGCCGATTCCGGCATCGGGCGTTGCCACTGCGCAAGGCAGGCATAGACAACGGTGTGTGCCGCCCTACGTATTGCCGACGCCGTGCTTTCGGGCAGCCCGGCATTGTAGGTTGTCGTTTCGGGACTGCGGTGGAAGAGCAGAGTGTAGAAGGCGCAGGCGGCGGCGTAGGTGCCTGCCACCGAGGGGTGGCTGCCGTCGGCTTGGTACAGCTCTATATCGCTATGGTTGTCGCGCAGGTAGTGCCATACGCGCCCTACGGGGCACAGCGCGGCATCGTTCGTCAGGGCCATATAGGTGTAGCGTTCGCAGAGCATACTGTCCATACCCTCATAGGTGCCCAAGACGGGAAATTCGGCGGCGTTTTGCCTGTCGCCGTCCCTGCGTCCCCAGGTCATATAGAACATCGGTTCGCAGCAGGGATTTCTGGCGTAGATAGAGTCTGTCAACTGCTTGGCGTAAGGGAACACTTCAGCCTCTACTTGTGATTGCGGGAAGGAGGGGAGCTGGCTTTGCTCCTGCAACACCACGGCATCCCATTCGCCGCTGCGGATGAGCTGCATCGACTGGTTGGTGCAGTGCATAGAAAAGGTGCATCCGCCAGGCGTGTTGCTCTGGTAGGTCATACGGTCGCCCATCGATTCGGCAATGGCCGCAACCATAGCGGGAAGGTCGTTCACCTGGGTGTAGCTGTTGCCGATAAAGAGCACGTTGCGCGCTACCTGTGCGCGGCACGCGGTGGCTGTGCAGAACAGGAGGACGAAGGCGAGAAGGGCTTTCTTGTACATAACGGTGATGGATGTTGTTGTCGTTGCAGGTGTGGAGGTTTATTTTTGCAGCATTATTTTGTTGAGCGTCGTGACATCGATATGAATGTTGTTTATGTCGGCATTCGGGTCGACCGGAACCAGTGTGGTCTTTATGAACTGATTGCGCTTGAGGTTGAAGAAGTTGCGTGTGAAGTGGCCGTCGATGTGCGGTGTGGTTTCGAGGCACACGTCGTAGAGGTCGGTGATGGCCTGGAAGTATACGTTCAGCTTGCCGTCCTCTATCCTTGTGTAGTAGTGGAAATTGGGCTTGTCGTAGTGGCGGTCTTTTGGGTATACGCTGTAGTAACGCTGCCATTCGGAGAGGTCTGCGGTGTCGGCATAGAGCTCTTGGGCGCGGTAGTGCAGAGCCTTCCAGTTGCCATAGTAGTCGATTGACGACCAGGAGGCTACGGGCCAGCAGTCGTTGAGCTGCCAGTAGAGGGTGCCGGCGCAACGAGGGTCGGAGAGGTGGCACAGTATGCCGTAGCCTACGCCCCAGGCCTGCAGCAACTGGCTTACGTAGGCGTAGTCCTTGAGGGTCAGTGTGTGGCTGTCGAATCCGTAGTAGCGTAGCATCGCTTTGTCGATGATCTCGCGTCCGCGAGGGTGCTTCTGGTGGTTGCGAAGTGTGGGGGAACCGATGTCCAACTGACCGGCAGGCGTAAAACGCAATATGTTTGAAATCAGCGGATAGCTTTGGAAACCGTATTCGCTCATAAAGCGGCCTGTTTTTTTCTTATAGGCCTCAAAAGGTTCTTCGCCCCACCATACGCCCCAGTAGTGGCTGTCGCCGTGGGTGGTGCACTCGGGGTGGCCCCATCCGTAGAGCGGCGATGTGGTGATGTAAGGGCGCTGCAACGTGTCGCAGTCGCGGACGGCCTGCGCCAGGATGCTGGTCGAGCTGGTGTTGCCGGCGGTGCCGGCATAGCCGAAGATGGTGTCCATAGCTTTCTCGAGGCGGGCGCGCTGCTCGGGGGTCCAGTTGAATTGGCTCTGCCATCCCCAGTCTTCCCAGCCGTTTTTCACCTCGTTGTTGCCGCACCATAGGACAATGCAGGGGTGCTTGGCGAGGCGGCTTACCTGTTGACGTGCCTCGTCGCGGATGGACGCAAGCATAGCAGGGTTGTCGGGATAGGGCGTGCCGGCGAAGATGAAGTCCTGCCACACCATCAGTCCCAGCGAGTCGCATAGGTCGTAGAAGTAGTCGTGCTCGTAGATGCCGCCACCCCATACGCGCAGCATATTGAAGTTGGCTTCCTTGGCTGAGCAGAGGAGCTGGCGGTAGCGTGCCTTGTTTGCGCTGTCAAGGACGGGGAAGCTGTGGACGGGTATCCAATTGGCACCCTTGATGAAGATGGGCTTGCCGTCTTTGTAGAAAGTGAAGCTCTGGCCGATGCTGTCGGTTTTCTGGCGGAATGTGATGTTGCCTGTTTGGTGAGGGCGTACACGGGATTGAGGGCGTACACGGGGGTACGCCCCTACGGGACGCTTGTTGGTGATATATGCAGGTTTCCAGATGCCGCAGGTGGTCAGTTTCGGGCCCCAGTCCCAGCCTTGCTGATAAGGGGCTATGCGTGTGAAGGCGCGCCGCTCGGGGAGGGAGATGCCATAGGTGGCTTGGCGGAGCGAGTCGTTCAGAGGTTTGAAGTAGATGTCGATAGACAAGTCGTCAACATAGGCAATCCCATCTGACCGTATGGGCAGCACTGCTTGTGTGTACATATTGTCGTGTACAGTCTCTTGCGGCTCAAATCCACCCCAGATGATGGTAGCATTGCCAGCCAGACCGTCGAAGACCAGCCACAGCGAGTCGCCGTAGGGCAGCGAGTCGAATCTAATGGTGGTGGAGTAGTGCCATATGCTGTCGGCCACCCACTGCACGCTGTCCTCGTTGGTGCCATAGTATGGGTCGGGGATGATGCCGTTGGCCATCAGGTCGGTATGTATGAATCCCGGCACGGTGGCAGGATACCACTGCCCGTTGTATTCAAACTGCCAGTCGGTCAGCTCGGTGCGTTGCTCTTTTTGTGTTGTGCACGCTGCAAAGAGCAGGGGTAAAAGCATAGCAAGGAGTGTGCGTTTCATAGGAGGCGTTTTATTTGGTTTTCCAGAAGGCGAAGACCACGGCCAGCAGGATGAAGAGGAAGCTGACGAGGTGGTTCCAGCGGATGGGCTCGCTCTTGAAGACGGTGGCGACGATGATGGTGAAGACGGTCAGCGATATGCACTCGGCCAGTATCTTGAGCTGCATCAGCGAAAAGGGGCCGCCGTTGATCTGGCTGCCGATACGGTTGGCAGGTATCATAAAGCTGTATTCGAAGAAGGCCACGCCCCACGAGGTCAGAATGATGAGTATCAGCGGCCAGCTGGTGTTGATTTTCATCTCGGTGAGCTTGAGGTTGCCGTACCAGGCAAATGTCATAAAGACGTTGCTTATGATGAGAAAGACGATGGTAAGTAATGCTTTGGGCATAATTGTTTTATTTGCGGTTCAGAACGTTTATAAGCATAGCAAAGGCTTCGTTGCAGGTGCGGTCGATGGTGCGCAGGCGGTCATCGCCGAATTTCTTGAGGCGTGTTTCGGTGCCATCGGGTCCGGCAACGGCAATCCATACGGTTCCGACGGGCTTGTCGGGCGTTCCGCCAGTAGGCCCGGCAATGCCGGTAGTGGCTATAGCGTAGTCGGCTCCGAGGCGTAGACGTGCGCCTTCTGCCATTTGGCGGACTGTCTCTTCGCTCACGGCACCATATTGTTCGAGGACGGTGTGCTGTACACCCAAAGCACTTTCTTTCACATCGTTGCTGTATGCCACTATGCCGCCACGGAAGTAGGCTGAGGCACCGCTTAGGGCAGTGAGGCGAGATGCGATTGCGCCGCCGGTGCAGCTCTCGGCGGTGGCAAGGGTGTGGCCGCTCGTGGTCATTGCGTGGTGTACCAGTTCGGGCAGCGTCTCGCAGTCTTCGCCCACTATGTATCGTCCGGCGATGGGGTAGAGGCTGCTGACAGCATCGGCAATCTGTTTCTGCAGCAGGTCGCGGTCGGCTCCGCGGGCGGTTAGGCGCAGCTTGACCATTCCCGCTTGCGGCAGGTAGGCGAGGCGGATTGTCTTTGGCAGTGCCAGTTCCCAGGGCTCGATGAGGTCGCTGAGGAACGACTCGCCAATGCCTTGTACCAGCAGGTTTTTATTGATTATATGACCCGTGCGGAAGTGCTGTTGCAGGCGCGGCACTATCTCGGTGCGCATCAGGTTCTCCATCTCGAATGGCACGCCAGGCATCGAGACGACAACTTTCCCGTTCTGCTCAAACCACATACAGGGAGCCGTGCCTAAGACGTTGTTTACCATTGTACAGCATTCAGGCACCCAGGCTTGCTGGCGGTTAATGGGAGTGAGTTCATAACCCCTGGCCTCGAAAATACGTTTTACGTTGTTCAGAGCCTCCGCGTTTTCAACCAGATGGCTGTCGAAGAACTCGCAGAGCACTTTCTTTGTAATGTCGTCTTTGGTGGGCCCCAGACCGCCGGTGATAAGTACAGCGTCGGTAGTCGCCAGACAACGTGACAGAGAGGACAGTATGGCATCGCGGTCGTCGGCGATTACTGCAGTCTCTTTTACATCCATTCCGGCGGCGACAAGCATTTTGGACATCGTCGAGGCGTTGGTGTTGACCACCTGCCCTATCAGTAGTTCATCGCCTATATTGATTATGCTAACATTCATATAATGTGTGTTTTGTAAGGGTTGTAATTGTGCCAAACAATGTGCAAAAGTACAAAAGATAGAGCGAATAGTAAAATTTTTTTGTGCCGTTATGTTTTTTCTTCGTATTTTTGCAAATTATTTGTGGACTTTGATTTGAGTATTTTCACTTCATAAAAACAACGATTATGACCGACATTGCGAATTTAGACGAGCTGATTCGAATGGCTCTGCGCGAGGACATTGGCGACGGCGACCACTCGACGTTGGCTTGCATTCCTCCAACGGCAGTGGGTACTGCCAAGATGGTTGCCAAGCAGGATGGTGTACTTTGCGGTGCCATAGTGGGCCAGCACGTATTCCATCAGGTGGACCCGACGCTGAACGTCTCGCTGCTCAAAAACGACGGCGACGCAGTGAGGAAAGGCGACATCGTTATGTTGGTCGAGGGACACTCCGGAAGCATACTTACGGCCGAACGCACCGCGCTCAACTTTATGCAGCGTCTCAGCGGCATTGCCACCGAGACGCGGCGTATGGTCGCTATGCTCGACGGCCTCAAGACACGCCTGCTCGATACACGCAAGACAACGCCCAATATGCGCCTGCTCGAAAAATACGCCGTTGCCTGTGGCGGCGGCACCAACCATCGCATCGGCCTGTATGATATGATAATGCTCAAAGACAACCATATCGACTTTGCCGGCGGCATCGAGGCGGCCATCGACCGCACACGTCAGTATCTGAAAGAAAAGGACAAAAACCTCAAGATTGAAATCGAGGTGCGCAATCTGGACGAACTGCAGCGCGTATTGGCCCACGGCGGAGTGGACCGCATAATGCTCGACAACTTTGATATTCCCACGCTGCGCGAAGCCGTGCAGCGCATCGACGGCCGCTTTGAAACCGAGGCCAGTGGCGGCATAACCGACCAGACGCTGCGCCCCTACGCCGAGACCGGAGTGGACTTCATTTCCGTCGGCGCTCTGACGCATCATATCAAAAGCCTCGATCTAAGTTTGGTGAAGAATTGAAAAAACGGAGAACCGGACATTGAAACTTGTTGACAAACTGAAGGACAGCCGCGTAGGGGTATGGATTTGCCATCGCTACGAAGGCGCATTGCGCTTCTGGTCGCTGCGTGTCGTCCCGTTTGCAAACAAGCTCGTACTCCCGGGTTGTGCCGGAGTGCCTCTGGTTCAGATTCTGGCCCATTTCTCAAACCGCGACTTGTGGCAGAGCGCCAAGGCTCTGGCATACTCCTTCCTTATGGCTTTGCCGCCGCTGCTCATATTCTTCTTCACCCTCATTCCCTATCTACCCATCGAAGGCATACAGAACGAACTGCTCACGCAGCTGTCGACAATCCTGCCCGGAGGAATATACGACCGCATAGCGCCCACAATCAACGATGTTATGGGTCACAAACACAGTAGTTTGCTTTCCATCGGCTTTATCAGCTCCATAATCCTTGCCGCAAATGGCATACACGGCCTCCTGCAGTCGTTCAACTCCGTCAGCCACAGCATCGAATGGCGCTCTTTCGTGCATCGCTATCTGCTCTGTCTGCTGCTCGTCATCGTTATCTACGTGCTCGTGGTCGCCATCCTGTCGCTGCTTATAGGCTATAAGTTCTTTATCCAGTTTATGATAAGCCGCAACTTTATGGCCGAAACCAAACTAAGCCTTTTCGCCTTCAGCCTTGGACGCTGGCTGCTGCTGGTATTCCTCACCTTGTTGACGCTCAGCCTCGTCTACTACCTTGCACCCGTCAAAAAACAACGCATCAACTTCCTCTCAATAGGCTCTGTGATTTCTACACTAATGATATTCGGTCTCTCGTGGGCCTTCCAAGTCTATATCAACAACTTCAACAACTACAACATCCTCTACGGCTCCATCGGCACGCTGCTCGTGCTGATGCTCTGGATCTATGCCAACTGCGTGGTCATTCTTGCAGGCTACGCTGTCAACATCGCCATCGCCGACAGTCGCGAGGCAGGGTACCACCCCTCGCGCAGCCGGCGCAAAGAAAAACAGCGCCGCCTCAAGCAGCGTCCCCACTACCGCTTGAGCACCGAAAACTACACCTCACGGCAGCCTCAGGGCTCAAACGTCTTTTACTCGCCCTATGGCGTGACCAAAATGAAGAAAGACAACCAATAACGATTCAAACCACAAACAATCACAATATATGATTATCCAGAAATCCCACGGTAAGACAATACCCCCCGAACAGCAACAGCGCGAAGAGTTCAAGATGGTAGCCAAAACGATGTTCGGCCTCGAGGAAATCCTGGCCGACGAACTCCGCGAATGCGGCGCAAAAAACATCGAACCGCTGACGCGAGCCGTCGCCTTCACCGGCGATATGCGCGTCCTCTATCGCGCCAACTACACCTG
>CAJOMZ010000069.1 GCA_905236645.1 uncultured Bacteroidales bacterium | reverse complement strand
TCGCAAAACCTTGAAAGGGAGCGGCATCCGGCTTTCGCACGTCCCCTTCCGGCATTGGGCCGGGGCGACCCCGCGCCCCTCACGGTTCCTCGTCGAAAAAGACGGCTTTCCAGTCGCGACGAGGCTTGGAAGGAGGCTCGGACGACGGCTTGACACCGAGCTTGCGAAGGCTGTCGGCAAGCGACGGCTGGTCGTCCGAAAGCAACATCAGGCGGTCGCCGCTGTGCAGCTGCGTCTTGCCCGTGGGCACAAAATAGCTGTCGCCGCGCTTCACCATTATGGCAAGGGTCTTCTCGGGCAGCCGCAGGTCCATCAGGCGGTTCCCGTTCTCGAGCACTTCCTCGGTAATCTCCACCTCGGTGGCGGCCGACTTTATCTCTTCCGGAAAGTCGATGTCGAAGTTCTCTATGCGAGGCTGCTCTTCGGGCGGCTGGCTCACGCCAAGCCACCGCGCCACAAGGGGAAGGGTGGTGCCCTGCACCACAAGGCTGGTAAGGGTGCACAGAAACACGATGTTGAACATCTCGTCGCTTCCGGGCACTCCCTCGACACGGCACAGAATGGCGAAAATGATAGGCACAGCGCCGCGCAGACCGACCCACGACACAAAGAGACGGTCGCGGAAACTGTAGCGGCGGAAAGGGGCCATCGACACAAAAACACTCAACGGGCGGGTGACGAATATCATTACCACACTGATGACCAGACCTGGCACCAGCACACGCTTCATCTCGCTGGGGTTGACAAGCAGGCCGAGGGTGAGGAACATCGCAAGCTGCGCTATCCACGTAATGCCGTCGAAGAAGTTGCGCGTCGAACGCTTATGGACAAAGCGGTTGTTGCCTACTATGAGCCCCGCAATATAGACGGCAAGGAAACTGTTGCCGTGCAGATAGTAGGTGGCGGCAAACGTGAAGAACGAGCCCATCAGCACCAGTATGGGATAGAGCGCAGCATTGTCGAGGTCTATCCTATTGACAAGCCACACTATACCTTTGCCCATCGCAAAACCCGCGGCGACACCCACCACCAACTGCACCACAAGGGTCAGCACAGCACCGCCATAGTCGGCGCTGCCGCCCTGCAACGTCAGCGTGATGAAGGTGGTGGTGAGCACGTAGGCCATCGGGTCGTTCGAGCCACTCTCCAATTCGAGCGTGGGACGAAGATTGTGTTTCAGATTGAGCCCTTTGCCCCGCAGTATGGAAAACACCGAGGCCGAATCGGTGCTGCTCATCGTCGATGCCAGCAGCAGGCACCCCATCAGCCCGAGCGATATGCCCTGGCGGTGACCGACGAGCAGGTATAGGATCAGACCTGTAGCCACAGCGGTGATGAGCACGCCGAGCGTGGCCAGCACTATGCCCGGCCCCAGAACGGGACGGATGTCGGCAAACTTGGTGTCGAGACCTCCCGAAAAGAGAATGGCGCTCAACGCCACGGTGCCGACAATGTGAGCCAGCTTGATGTTGTCGAAATGCACCAGCCCAAGCCCGTCGCTGCCGAAGAGCATACCCACGGCAAGGAACAGCAACAGCGCCGGCACTCCGTGACGGCTGCCGGCCTTGCCGACAAGGATGCTCACTATGAAAAGCAGCGAGATGACAAGCAGAAAGAACTCAACCCGCATAGCACGCTATTTAAACAAGTGGAGCAATGCCGACGACGATGCACCTGCGACAAGGTGCACCTCGGTCTCGGGAGTGAAGCGGCCACCCTCGTCGCGGACGGCCTGCACAAGGGCGCATTCGCCGTCGACGCTGGCAATGACACGCACGGCACAATTGGAGCTGACCACGGGATGCACGGCGGCCAGCGACTGGACGTCGCCGCCGCCAATGGCATCGACGATGCTTCTGTAGTCGCCGACGCCGACATACACTTTCTTCTCACGCATACGGCTGCGGGTAGGCAGGTACACATAGTGGGTCATAGCGCCCGAAAAATTCATAGCCGTCAGTATGAACCCCACGGCCGTGGCTATCATACCCACGGTCAGGCAGCCGGCCGACAGGCTGTCGCCCATCTTGAGGGTGCGCAACAGCACCAGCAATACGATGCCGACAGCCAGCACTGTCAGCGGCGCCAGCGGCGAGTTTCTCTTTTTGGATATTTTACCGGACATCTCGGTTTCGATATATTGTTCTATTGTTTTCATTTTTTGCTACTTGTTGATTTTGTTGATGAATATTTCCGTGAGAGGGACGTAACGCTTCCCTTCGACAAGCGTGAGCTGCGAATAGCAGACGCGCTCCTCCTTGTCGCTGTAGCGGACAAGGGCCAGCTCCTCCGCCATCATCTGGTGCGTCTCGAACAGGAGCGCCGCCTCGTCGCCGGCCTCCAACGCCGCCGTCAGCTGCCGCTCGGCCGACAAGGGATAGTAGGCGTAGGTGGGCTCCAGAACGGCGTGCAGCTCCTTGCTGTACGGACGACGGCTGTCGCCGAACGCCCAGAAGCAGAGGACCGTCAGCAGGCCGCAAGCCCCCACGATGACGCCACCGAGAAGTGCCGAAGACAAGCCCGCAGAGTTGCCCTTGTAAATACACATCGCCACGCCGCACACTGCGCCGACAGCCGTCAGCGCCCACGCCGTCCAGAGCGGCAACAGCGCGTGGCGTATCTCTGGCCGGGAATAGATTGATTTTCGAATATATTCCATTTTGGTTTTTCTGATAAGACGTTTAATAATAGCACATTACAGCGGTACATACAATTGTATGCCCGCAAGTGGAACGATTATGAAACGTGAAATCAGAGTCTGAGACAGCGTATCAGATAGATGTAGCCTCTTACCGCGCGGCAGTGGCTGTAGGCCGACAGGCTTTGGAAGCCATAGTGACGCGTCACTGCCGATTGCAGCGACGGCGCAAAGCCAACGGGACTTTCGTGCACCACACGCACCGTGGTGGGCGGCGTGAGACTGCTGCCGCCAGTGATGGCAAGCACGTCGCGCATTCCTATATCCTGCCACTGCGGACGGTCGGCGGGCCGGTCGACAGAGGATGGCGTGAGCATCTCTCTGCGAACAGGAGTTTCAACGGCAGCAACAGCAGGCGTCTGCCACCCCGACAGGCAGAGCAGCAGCAACAATATCCTGTATGCAGTCCGTTTCACCATTTCAGTAGTTAACGCAGCTTTTCCCCGATTATTGCTCGCACCCGATTTTTTTGCAATTCTAAATTCCAGTTACAAGTGCAACATTGTTCACATCACCGGATAGGAGTCCTTGGAAGCTTTCTGCAAAACCGAGAAAGTATACAATGCATCGTAAAACAAAACATAATTGTATGGCATAAACAGAAGAATAGTATAGACCTAAAGGCATATTGAATGCATTGCCTCCTGCAGAATTTCCCCTGCCCGAGGCATTTTCTTTTTGCCGAATGGGAAAATATTTGTACTTTTGCAAATCGAAACCGACTACGTATGGAATACGAATACAAAGACAAAATAGAATGGACACTTGTGTTTACTGCTGAGTTTGGCAGACATTTTGGGCTGTCGCTTAAACAGGCGTACAACTACCTGCTCCGCTACAAAGGCATTGAATATATCGACAAACATTATGGATACGTACACACGCAGTCGTTCAGGTCGATGATTGATGACATCGGTGAGTATTGCCATCGGAAAGGAGGGGCGTTGGTATGACACTTTTCCACGGCACAAATGTCGATTTTGAAACCATTGACCTCACAAAGTCCAAACCCAACAAGGACTTCGGGCGCGGGTTCTACCTTTCCACCGACGAGGAGCAAGCCAGAGAGATGGCACAGTCAAAGGTGGATCTATACGAGTTTGGAGAGCCTATCGTGCAAGAGTATGAGTTTGACGACACGATGATGGCGCAATTAAATGTTAAACGTTTCAACTCGTACAGTGAGGAGTGGGCAGAGTTTATTTTGATGAATCGAAACAATCCTTGCAATAATTCCGTTCACGACTATGACATAGTCATTGGTCCCATTGCCAATGACCGCGTAGGCGTGCAGCTGTGGCGATACGAAACCAAGAGTATCGACTTGCCGACACTTGTCCGCAATCTACAGTATATGAAAGGGATGACCATCCAGTATTATTTCGGCACAGAACAAGCCATTAAACTGCTAAAAAGACTATGAGCGAACGAGACCAAATGACACTTGATATGGTGAAAAACCTTGCCGTATTGCTGAGCGAAGACACCCCTGGAATATCCATAGAGCAAGCGCTTGCCACGGTTATTAATTCCGACACGTACCAGCGACTGCTTGACGACCGCACTCGCCTCTACTACCAAAGTCCACGTTACGTGTACTCCTTCCTTGTCAACGAACTTAAAACAGGAAAGATTTAAGCATACCTTGTGAATCGTGATTCGTGAATAAGGAATGCCTGTGGTATTCCCAGCGTGAGCCGCGCGAGTACCACACTTGCGGATGAGGCGAGGGATAGAAAAGCATAGAATAAAGACCTGTTGAAGGCAGGGCACCGGCAGTTTTCCCCCGCCGGAAGCATTTTCTTTTTGCCGTATCAAAAATAATGTGTAATTTTGCAAATCGAAATGAATACAAATAATGGTATGAATACTGGAACTGTTCACCCCGAAGTTTCTGCCGTAGATGCACTTTGGACGCTTTATCGGCAGCAGAGCGAGTCGGTGCGCCGTTCTTTTGTGGCCCGCATCCGAAAGGAAGAGAACGATATGCCGGGGATGTATAGCCGCGAGAAGACGATGTAGGTGTCGAAACAACGAATGCGTGACATCGTAGCCGGCCGTGAAGAGACCCTTTCGCACGAGGAGGTGATGCAACTGGTAGACATATGTAAATAACACCGTAAAACGAAAACAAAAATATATGGCATAAACAAAAAGAATAGTATAGACATAAAGACTTAATAATAACATAAGCATTGACTACCATTTCGCGTTCAAAATAAGCCTAGGAAACTGATTTTGACAAATCGGAGTAGTTTGTTCAAGGTAAGCCTAATTAGGTGACCTAGTTATAATGCTGGTAGCCTGCGCCACTTGGCGTGAGCAGCATTATAACGAGGGTTCTTTCCTAGGCTTCCCTTGAACGCGACGAAAGCTCACGCCTTTCTTATTGCCGATTTTGTGATTGATAGCAATGCGCAAATCAATCACAGATAATGATAACGGTAAAAAGGAAATCCCTTAAGGGGTATTCATTTATTGATTTATTTGCTGGTATCGGAGGATTCCACTACGCACTTTCATCATACGGTGCAAGATGCTTATATGCTTCGGAGTGGGACAAGCCGGCCCAAGAGACCTATTTCGCCAATCACGGTATTATGCCGTCTGGTGACATCACTAAGATTTCTGCTGAAGAGATTCCGTCGCACGATATTCTCTGTGGAGGATTCCCTTGTCAGGCTTTTTCCATCAGCGGAAAAAGGCTTGGCTTTGAAGATACTCGTGGTACGCTTTTCTTTGATATTGCCCGTATAGTCAAACACCACCAACCCAAGGTGGTCTTTATGGAGAATGTGAAAAATCTTGCTCTCCACGACAAAGGAAGGACATTTAAGGTCATTGCCAATACTATGGAAGAACTTGGTTATACAATGTTCTCGAAGGTACTTAATAGTGGACAATTCGGCGTACCTCAGCATCGTGAACGTATCTATATGGTATGCTTCAGAAAAGACATTCTTGGGAACAGAACCTTCGAATTCCCAAAATTCATTTTACTTTCTTCGTTAAAAGATGTACTTGAAGACAAGCCTGTCAATGCCAAAATTGTTGATAGGCCAGATATTCAGATTTATCGTACTGTAGCATCCAATCAGGTGAAACTGTTTGACGGAGAGTTACCCAACAGGCCTCTTCAAATTGGTATAGTCAACAAAGGCGGTCAAGGGGAGCGGATATATGACCCAATCGGACACGCGATAACCTTGAGTGCCTATGGTGGAGGTGCAGGATCCAAAACCGGATTGTATCTTATTAATGGCGTGGTTCGGAAGTTGAGTCCTCGTGAGTGTGCAAGATTACAGGGATTTCCTGATAAGTTCGTCGTTCATCCAAGCCAGCAACAGGCCTACAAGCAGTTCGGTAATAGCGTAACGATTAATGTCTTGCAGTACATTGTCGGTGAGATAACAAAAACATTAGGCCTATGTCACCAATAATCGATGCTATTGAACGAGGAAGTCTAACTGCAAGGCGGGGCTTTCTGAACGAAAAGGAGGTTGCTGACAAGTTCAACAACTGGCGATATGACGAAGATGCACAGAAGTGGCTTCAGATTATGCATTACGATATTAAAGACATCGAAGGTGTTGAAGCCATAGTCTTGTCGGGACATTACAAAACCGATGTACAAGTTCAGGTTACAATCTATCTGAAAAAGGCTATTGACATACGGAACATACAGGTAAAACTTGTCAGCAACGATAATGGATTCAACCAGATAGAGCGTAGACGCGTGGACAAATATGCAGGTTTGTGGAATATGCCGTCTGATGTCAGGTCTATTTTGAGGCGCTATACCGGTGAAGATGCTCCAACGATTTCAAATCCAAGAGACCCACGAAGAATGTTTGCTGACGAGTTTTCCATAAGAGAACAAAATGTTGTTCTTGAATGGCTAAGAAAGAACCAAATACTTATCGTAAGTGACATATTGAAAGGACGAGGAGAATTTGCTGCTGAATGGATGCTTGTTGCCCAAAAAGTGGCGTTCAACGCTCGATGGGTGCTGAAACCAATGAACTACTGTCTGAACTTCTTCGGAAATGGTGTTGTAGAAATAACTAATCAGGGAAATTTCCGAATCGGTAAAATAACTATGCAACGTAAAGGAGGGGATGGCGGCCGCGATTCTGCTAAAGACCTTCAATTTAAAATCAATCCGGCAAAATTATTTGATTGAAATTGATTCCAAAGACGGCCTAGATTCCACTTACAAATGCAACATTAAGTAGAAAAAAGAGCTCCCTACGCAAAACCTCTCTTTTCACAATATTTTGCGGGGCGGCGCGTTATTTTTACAAAAAGACGAAATGATTCTCAACACGGGCGGACGGACGGATACGGTGCAGTACTACAGCGAGTGGCTGCTGAACCGGTTTCGCGAGGGCTATGTGCTTTCGCGCAATCCGCTGTTTCCGAACAGCGTGAACCGCATCGAGCTGGACCCGAAGACCATCGACGTGGTGGTGTTCTGCTCGAAGGACTACAGCCCCATCCTCGACCGGTTGCACGAAATCAGTAACCGCTTCCGCTGCTACTACCACTACACCATCACGGCCTACGGCACCGACATCGAGCCGCGAGTGCCGTCGATAGAGCAGAGCATCGAGACCTGCCGCCGACTCTCGGCACTGGTGGGCAGAGAGAGAATCGCCTGGCGCTACGACCCCGTGCTGCTGACGGAGAAGTACACCATCGAGCGGCACCTGGAGACTTTCGACCGAATGGCGGCGGCACTCTCGCCCTGCGTGAGCCGCTGTATCTTCAGCTTCGTGGAGATGTACAAGAAATTGGAATACAATATGCCGGAGCTGCATCCCATAACGACGGAGCAGCGGATGGTGCTTGCCGAGGGGATGGGTGCCATAGCCAAACGGCACGGCCTCTACCTGCAGACCTGCGGAACGGCAGAACGCTACGAGCAGTTCGGCATACACCACAGCGGCTGTATGACGGCGCAGATATTCCGCGACGCGCTGGGCATCGACTTCCGGCGAACGGCCCATAAAGGCAACCGCGCGGGCTGCGCCTGTATGGAGAGCCGCGGGCTGGGCGACTACAACTCCTGTCCCAACGGATGCCGCTACTGCTACGCCAACAAAGACCACGCCAAAGCCCTGCAGAACTACGCCCTGCACGACCCCACCTCACCCCTGCTGCTCGGTCACCTGAAGCCTACCGACGAGGTGAAGCCCTCGCGACAGACGAGCCTGCTGACAGACGAACTTACACTGCTATGAACATAAGGTTTAAGGTTTCCGTTTTCCGCTTTCCGTTTTCCGCTTTCCGTTCTCCGTTTTCCGCTTTCCGTTTTCCGCTTTCCGTTTTCCGCTTCACAGGCTCTTGCCCAGTGCGTAGGCTTCTTGCAGCTTGGCGTTGCCGGCAATTTCGTTGGCAGCGCCCACGCCGCCGCAGAAGATGTGGCCTTTGAGGGTGGCTTTGCCATAGCAGTCTATCCAGCCCTGCAGACCGCTCTCGGCGCGCGTGGGGACGTGGGCACCCTCCTCAGCGGCGGTGGTGAGCAGATAGACTTCGCGGAAGCGGTAGTCCTTGGGATACATAGCGTTCATACGGTCGATGAGGGTCTTCATCTGGCCGCTCATCTCATAGTAGTAGATGGGCGTGGCCCAGCATACAACGTCGGCGTTAAGCACACTTTCCATAATGGCCGGCACATCATCTTTGAAGATGCAGGCTCCCGTATGCTGGCACGACAGGCAACCGACGCAGAACCTGATGTCCTTGCCTTTTAACGAGATAAGTTCCACTTGATGGCCGGCAGCTTTCGCGCCCGCAGCAAACTGCTCCGCCAGCGCGTGGCTGTTCGAATCGTGGCGGAGACTTGTTGATATGACGATTACTTTCTTCATAAGTATTATTTCGTGAAAAATGAATTAAAGATCCAAAATAGACTGAATTGTTTGTTCATAATCGGAGTTGATCATACAGACCTTTTCTCCAACCGTCTTAAAACCATTAGCATAGTCCTTGTTATCATTCTTTAGAGTGGCAACAGTACAATTATCATTCAGCCGTTTTTCAATATCCAAGCTGTGAGACTATTGATCAATCTTTCTAATCAGCGATAAATCGCCACTTGACAAGGCCTCGAAATTAGCCTCAATCTTCTCTATTTCCCAATCCCACCATTTCAGTTGCAGTAGATAGGCGATAAACTCGTCATCAAAACGCATCTTGGTAACTCGGCAGGGATTCCCTATCGCAACAGCGTATGGAGGAATGTCCGAGGCAACCACCGAGTTGGCTCCGATAATGGCACCATCACCGATATGAACCCCTGGCATAATGGTAACATTCTGACCAATCCAAACGTCATTGCCAATAACTGTATCGCCCTTTAGAGGCAATTCATCTTTCGCCGGTGCAATGGCACTTCCCCAGTCGCCACCAATGACATAAAACGGGTAAGTCGTCACACTATCCATCCTATGGTTGGCTCCATTCATAACAAACTCTACACCCTTGGCAATAGCGCAGAATTTACCAATAATCAGACGATCGCCAATAAAGTCATAGAAATGAGTGATATGCTTCTCAAACTGGTCAGCACCATCCACATCATCGTAGTACGTATAATCGCCGATGATGATACGCGGGTTCTTCACCACATTCTTGATGAAGCAGAGGCTTGGAATCTTAGGATTCGGGAAAGCCTTATTCGGATTGGGTCTGTTTTTTATCATAAATTATTTACGGATTATCTGTGTTAAAAAAATGGCTACAGATTCTTCCGGAAAAACTCGACTAACGTGTCCCAGGGGATGTAGTTGTTGTCTCCACCGTCGTAGAGGTCGCAGTGGGTGGCTCCGGGGATAATGAGCAACTGCTTGTTGTCGGGGTTGGGGTTGGGCTTGCCGACGAAGTTGTAGCCCTTTGCCCTGCCATCCACCATATAGTGGTAGGCGGCTTCGCCGAAGTAACGGCTATGGGCCTCCGAGCCGTGCATCACGAGGACGGCGGAGCGTATCTCGTTGATGTAGTAGAGGAAACGGCTGTTGGCGTAGGCCTGCGTGCCAATAGTGCGCCAGCCGTCGTTGCTGTTACCGCTACGGATATGATAGCCACGAGGTGTCTTGTAATAGGCGTGATAGTCCTTCACGAACTGCGGAGCATCCTCGGGCAAGGGGTCAACAACGCCACCGGCCATCGCCGTCGGGTCGGCGAGACGCTGCTTGGCCATTGCCTCGCGGACGGCGTGGCGCGACTCCTCACGGTCCTCGCTGTCGTAGTATCCGTTGCCGCTGATGCGGGTCATATCATACATAGTGGATGCCACGGTAGCCTTGATACGGGTGTCGGCAGCGGCAGCGTTGAGGGCGATACCGCCCCATCCGCAGATGCCGATGATACCGATGCGTTCGGGATCGACATTCTCCAGCTTGGAAAGACAGTCAATCGCAGCCATAAAGTCCTCTGTGTTGATGTCGGGCGATGCCGTGCGGCGGGGTTCACCGCTGCTTTCGCCGGTATATGATGGGTCGAATGCCAGTGCCACGAAGCCGCGCTCCGCCATTCGCATAGCGTAGAGGCCGCTGCTCTGCTCTTTGACAGCACCGAAGGGACCGCTCACGGCGATAGCCGCCAGCTTGCCCTGGGCATCCTTGGGCGTGTAGAGGTCGGCGGCCAGCGTCAGCCCATACTGTGTCTCGAATGTCACCTTGCGGTGGTTCACTTTCTCACTCAGCGGGAACACCTTGTCCCACTCTTGAGTTAAAACGAGTTCTTGTTTCATATTGTCGGTATTGTTAGATTCCTGTCTGCTGTTACAGGCAGCCAACATAAGTGTCGCCGCCGCGAATAGGATTAGTTTCTTCATAATGTTATTGTTTTACTTTACGTATCACTTTTGCAGGCGTGCCGGCCACCACCGTGTTGGCGGGGACATCCTTGGTAACCACCGAGCCTGCGGCGACGATGGCGTTCTCGCCGATGGTGACACCGGCCAGAACCTTGACATCGGCACCCAGCCAGGCACCAGCGCCGATGACGATGGGCTTGGTGAGCAGCTGGTGACGCTTGGCGGGGTCCTCGGGGTGGTACTCGGTGGCCAGCACGCAGTGGGGGCCGATGAAGGCGCCGTCGCCGATGGTGATGCCACCGATGGCGAGGAGGGTGCATCCGAAGTTGAGGAAGCAGTCGCGCCCGAAGGTGACGCCGGGGCCGTAGTTGATGTTGAGCGGAGTGAATACGCGCACGTCGTCGGGCACCTCGCTGCGGGTGATCGCGCGCAGGCAGTCGCGCACCTCGGCCTCGGTGTGGTAGCCGTTGTTCATCTCGGCGCACAGGCGCAGGGTGCGCTGCACGTCGGCATAGAGGGCGTCGCTGCCGACATAGTCTTTTCCGGTAGGATTCATGGCTTTATCGTATGAAGTGGGTATAGACGGCCTCTTCCTGTTCGGGCAGGCCGTTGCGTTCTTTCTCGGCGGCGATGGCGCTGACGAGGAAGGCCATGTTGCGGCCCAGTATGCGCATCGTCTGGCAGCCTTCCTGGTCTTGCATCACGTCCTCGGCGGTGAAGCCGTGCACCATGTTCCAGTAGCGGCTGCTGGCGACGGGCATCTCGCTGATGGTGAAGTAT
>CAJOMZ010000068.1 GCA_905236645.1 uncultured Bacteroidales bacterium | reverse complement strand
GTGGGGCACCTCTTCCACAAGACCATCAACCCCGACGGAACCATAAGCAACCACTGCGTCCGCACCGTCCACGCCGAGCAGAACGCCATCTGCCAGGCAGCGCGACGCGGCATCGCCCTCGACGGCGCCACGCTCTACTGCCGTATGACGCCCTGCCGCACCTGCGCTATGCTCATCATCAACTGCGGCATCGAGCGCGTCGTGTGCGAATACAAGTACCACGCCGGACAGGAGAGCGAGGAACTCTTCCGCCAGGCGGGTATCCAGCTCGAGTTCTTCCACGACGAAGTGGTGCAGTATGCAAACCAGTGAGAAGGGATTGAAAGGTTTGAAGGGTTAAAAGGTTGGAAAGGGTTTAAGGGTTAAGAGTTTGAGAGTTTTAAGGGGTGAGGGACAAGGGTTAAAATGTTTTTAATAGTCAGCAGCACGAAACAACTATACACTATGAAGAAATTATTATCTTTGGTTCTCCTCTGCTGCGTGATGCAGGGAGTAGCCTATTCGCAGGTAAGTACGCCTGTCAGCAACGGCAGTTTTGAACAATGGACGTCGCACAGCGGCTACAACGTCTCAATGATGGGTATGAACCTTCCCGTCTACGAGGCCTACTCCACCCCGACGGGATGGGACTATCTCGCCTACCCCGTCAACGAATCGTTCTCGATATACGGCAGCACCATCAACGTCAATACCACGCTGCCGCTGGTCAAAATCAGCCAAGAGACAGGCTCGGTACCCGACGGCAGCAAAGCCGTTAAGCTTGAGACCTTTATGCTCAGCGACATAGTGTCGGGATTGGTCTATGTAATGGCATCGTCGCAGCTCGACCCGATGCTGACATCAATGGTGTTCCCCAGCATCCTCTCCACCGGCGCGGTCAACATCGACAGCCTTATGCCCCTCGTCACCACTGTCCTCGCCAATACCGACAGCCTGATGAGTATGCTAACACCCTTGGCGACGAGAGACCTCAACGACTTCATCAGCGGCGGACTGGCATTAGACGGACTTGTGCCCTCCAATCTCACAGGCAGCTACAAATACCACTCGGGCGGCAGCGCGGACAACGGCGGAGTGGTGATGCTCGGCACCCGCTACAACACCGCAGCCAACCGACGTGAAGTGGTGGGCGGCGGCTTCAACATAGAACTGACCGACGCCTCCGACTACACGCCCTTTTCGGTGGAATACCAGTCGCTGCACGAACTCGACTCCTCCTTTGCCGAGCAAGCCCCCGATTCGCTCATCGTTTTGATCATCTCCTCGGCCAACGACAACAGAATGCAGGGCTCTTACCTCTGCGTGGACAACCTGACGCTGTGGGGCGACACGGCAACGGCCGCCGCCGAAGACAACTGTGTCCGTGTGCTTTACCTGGAGGTCGCCACCATAACCTACGACGCTTTCCCCGAAATGGAGCTGCATTGGACAAGCAACACGCAGCCCGACCACTGGGAGTTGGAATACGGTCCGCAGGGCTTCGTCCACGGCAACGGGACGACAGTCAGCCTGACAGAGACCCGTTTTGGCATCTATGAACTGGAGAGCCAGGGCCTGCTGCAGCCCAACACGTGGTACGACTTCTATGTGCGCTCGGTGTGCGACGACGACACCTACGGCGAGTGGGATTCCGTCCACTACCGCACCTTCTGCGAAATGGTGAGCAATGCGGCGGTGAACGGCGACAATGTAGCCGTCAACGCCGACGGACTGCTTGAAGGCTATCGTATCACTTGGAGCGAAGGCACCGCGACGGAGCAATGGATGGTGAGCTACGGCATCGCAGGGACTGACAGCGGAAACCAGGAGGTTGTGGACGAACCGCAGTTCGATATGCCTCCGCTCAGACCCGAAACGCAATACGAGGTGTGGGTGTATTCGCTGTGTGACGAAGACAACTACGGCGAACCCCAATATTTATCGTTCACCACCTCCACTGCGGGCATCGCCGATGTCGAGGCCGTTCAGATGGAGGTATATCCCAATCCCGCCAACGGACGCTGCGTCGTAACCCTTCCCGACAACGCCGAAGCCGAACTGAATCTCTACAGTTCTGACGGACGTCTGATCAAGACCATAGCCAATGCCTGCGGCGCAACCGAGGTGACGCTGCCCTCGCAGGGGGTCTTTCTGCTGCAGGCCACAACCGAGGCCGGCACCGCCACCCGCAAGATTATCAACAGATAAACATCCCTTCATACATCATTAAGGCCAATAAAACCGAGGTTTTATTGGCCTTAATGCTTTTATGGTTGGCCTATGGCGCGGCCAATGCGCAGGAGCAAAAGGGGACTGCCGACGGCGTCTGCGGCGTCAACCTTGTCAATCAGCCTGTGAGCGACGACGGGGTCAAGATTCAGCTATTCCGCGCCACCAACAATATGGAGGTGCGCTACCACTGGAAACGCCCCGTTATGGGCCTCGATTCCACTTGTAAGAGGCTGTAGCGTCAAGTCACTTACCGATGCAGAAACGGCTGAATACGGAGGAGAGGACTTCGTCGGAAGTGACTGTGCCGGTGATGGTTCCGAGGTGATAGAGGGCATCGCGCAGGTCGATGACGACAAGGTCGGGAGTTAGGCCGGCATCCATACCTTTCTTGACCTCGTTGAGTGCGGCAAGCACCTTTTTCATAGCCTCATAGTGGCGGGCGTTGGTCAGCAGGACGCCATTGTTCTGCTGCAAATCGGCTTTGGCGACAGCGGCAATGCTCTGCTTCAGCCGGTCGATGCCGGTGCTCTGCTTGGCCGAGACGATATGGCCTTCAGGCTGGCCGCTGTAGGGCAGGTCACACTTGTTGTGCACGACAAACAGGTGCTTGTCCTTAACGCCGCAACGCTCTGTAAAACAAGCTATATCATCGATAGCATATTGGTCGAACGGCACGGTCACGTCGCGTACATAAAGGATTACCTTTGCCTGCTGAGCCGCCTTGACTGAGCGGTCGATGCCGAGGTTTTCTATCTGATTGTCGCTCTCGCGGATTCCTGCGGTATCGATGAAGCGGAAAACCAGTCCGTCGATATTCATAGTCTCTTCCACGGTGTCGCGCGTTGTGCCCGGAATCGGGCTTACTATGGCCCTGTCTTCAGAGAGCAAGGCATTGAGCAACGACGACTTGCCGGCGTTGGGACGACCGACGATGGCAACGGGTATTCCGTTCTTGAAGACGTTGCCGTCCTGGAACGAGCCGACAAGCCTTTGCACTTTGGCGGTGAGCTCGGAAAGGAGGCTCTGCAACCGCTCGCGATTGGCGAACTCTACATCTTCGTCACTGAAGTCGAGTTCGAGTTCGAGCAATGCCGCAAGGTCTATGAGTTCCTGCCTGAGCGTCTCCAGCTCCTTGGCATAGCCGCCGCGCATCTGGCTGACAGCCAGACTGTGGGCCAACTGCGAACGGGAGTCTATCAGATCGGCAACGGCTTCGGCCTGCGACAGGCCTGCCATTGAGGAAGGCGCGCAGCGTGAACTCGCCGGGTTCGGCAAGGCGTGCGCCCTTGTCCAAGAAGAGCTGCAGCGCGCGCTGCTGGATGTAGAGCGAGCCGTGGCAGGAAATCTCCACCACGTCCTCGCCCGTATAGGAGTGGGGAGCCTCAAAGGAGGTTGCCACCACCTCGTCGAGCAAGTCGGGCCCGTCCATAAGGCAGGCGTACTTTGCTTTGCGGTCCGGCAGTGTGACGGGGCTGCCCTTGGGTGTCAGCAGGCACTGCCCGGCGAGCTGCCTTGCCGTACTGCCCGACAGCCGCAGCACAGCGATGCCGCCTACGCCGGCAGGAGTGCTGACAGCGCAAATCGTGTCATTCTTCTGCATTTTCAGGCCCTCCTCCGTTGTCGCTGATATAGCTGTCGCCAAACAGCTCCTTCATCTCCTGGTCATTCAGTCCGCAGTCTACCTTCATCTTGTACATATTGGGGAAACTCAGCACCAGCGTGATGAAAAGCAGCAGCAGAAGCATCAGCAATGTACTCTCATTGGTGATGACTATGGCGGCGCATACAATTATGGAGACAATCAGGCTTGAATAGTAAACAGACTGGACCAGGCCTTTGTATCGGCTCAGTTTCTCTTCGACAGCGTCGAATTGGCGTATCCTTGGTATCTGGCGCCGCACCGTGAAGAGTATTATAGCGATGTCGGCCACAACAAGCACCCAGCCGCCATAGAGCAGCAAGTCGTGCGTATAGGTGTTTGTAACGATAGTTCTCGCCCACACATATTCTGCCATATAGTGCTCTGCCACAGCCAACAAGCCGAAGAACATCGTGCCCCACAGCCCGATGTTGGCGGCGGTGCGGATGGCACGCACAAGATTGTCGTTTTGCTTCATAGTTTATTTCTTTAACTTTGGTTTCAAGTATTTAGCCGTGTATGAGGCCTTGCACTCCAGCAGTTTCTCGGGAGTGCCGGCAAAGACCACGTGGCCTCCCTCCTTGCCTCCCTCGGGACCCATATCGATTATCCAGTCGGCCTGCTTTATTATGTCGGGGTGATGTTTATTATGTCGGGGTGATGCTCTATGACCACGACGCTGTGGCCATTGGCTACCAACGTGTTGAGGGACGACAGCAGCTTCTGTATGTCGTGGAAATGGAGGCCTGTCGACGGCTCATCGAATATGAACATCAGAGGTCGCTCGCTGGCCCCCTGGGTAAGGAATGAGGCAAGCTTTATGCGTTGAGCCTCGCCACCACTGAGCGAGCTTGAACTTTGCCCCAGTTTCAGATAGCCCAAGCCTACGTCTTGCAACGGACTGAGGCGTGCCACAATCTGCTTGCAGGACAGCTTGAAAGGCTCCTCGGCATCGTCAGGCGCAAAGAAATCGACAGCCTGGTCGACGGTCATATCAAGCACCTCGCTGATGTTCTTGCCGTGATACATCACCTCCAGCGTCTCGCTCTGGAAACGTGTGCCGTGGCACTCGTCACAAACCAGATGGACATCGGCCATAAACTGCATACCTATAGTCACATAGCCCTCGCCCTGACAGGTCTCACAGCGACCGCCTTCGACGTTGAACGAGAAGTAGCCCGCCTTGTAGCCGCGCGCCTTTGCCAGCGGTTGCGATGCGTAGAGCTGGCGTATCTCGTCGTAAGCCTTCATATATGTCGCCGGGTTGCTGCGCGTAGAGCGCCCGATAGGGTTCTGGTCCACCAGTTCAACGCCACTGATGCGGTTCAGGTCGCCGCCCACCGAGCGGCACTTGCCCACATACTCACCGTTGCCCTCGAAGCGGCGCTGCAATATGTCGTAAAGGACATACTTCACCAGACTTGTCTTGCCCGAGCCCGACACGCCGGTAACAACCGTGAGGACATTGAGAGGCACCTCCACGTCAACGTTCTTGAGATTGTTGCAATAGGCACCGGTAAGCTCTATCTTGTCGCGCCACACGCGGCGATGCTTGGGCACGGCAATCTCAAGCTGCCCAAGCAGATAGCGCGCGGTATAGGACCTCTGGATGTCGTACTTGGACTTTTCGATACAGCTGTTGTCAATGCCTTTGCCGTCGTTGGCCAGCTCCATAACCACCTCGCCGCCAAGCCTGCCGGCATCGGGGCCTATGTCTATGATATAGTCTGCCGCACGGATAATCTCCTCATCGTGCTCCACCACGATGACCGTGTTGCCCAGATCGCGAAGGCTCTTCAGCACAGCGATAAGCTGGTCGGTGTCGCGCGAGTGCAGGCCAATCGAAGGCTCGTCGAGGATATACATAGAACCCACCAGCCCTTGACGAGGTAGGAGGCCAGCTTGATGCGCTGCGCCTCGCCACCGCTCAACGACGACGATGTCTGGCCCAGCGTCAGGTAGCCCAGGCCCACCTCCAACAGGTAGCCCACGCGGTTGTGCAACTCCTTGCGTATGCGCTCCGTAAGCTTCATCTCGTAGTCGGTCAGCTCCATATCCTTCAGGAACTGCGCCAGTTCCTTGACCGGCATATCCGCCAGCTCGCCTATCGACTTGCCGCACACCTTGACGTACTGCGCATCCTTACGCAGACGCGACCCCTTGCAGTCGGGGCACACCGTCTTGCCGCGATAGCGCGCCAGCATAACGCGATACTGAATCTTGTAGCTCTGCGACTCAATCCACCTGAAGAATCCGTTGATGCCTTCCCAGCTTTTCCCGTCGCCGTTCCACAGCAGGTCGCGCTCCTTGTCGGTCAGGTCGCAATAGGGGGTGTGTATGGGGAAGTTCAGCTTGGGCGACTGCTTGACAAGGTATGTCTTCCACTCCGACATCTTCTCGCCCTTCCAGCACACCACGGCATCCTCATAAACAGACAACTGCTTGTTAGGCACCACGATATCCTCGTCGATGCCAATGATATTGCCATAGCCCTGACAGCGCGGGCAGGCGCCGTAGGGATTGTTGAAGCTGAAGAAATTGGGATTAGGCTTCTCAAAGCTGATGCCGTCGGCCTCGAAGCGGTTCGAGAAATGATAGCGCTTCCCGCCGGCCGCTTCTCCCTCCTCGGTGGCTCGCTCCACGATGCAGGCCCCACGCCCCTCGAAGAAGGCCGTCTCAACCGACTCGCCTACCCTCGCCAGCTGGTCGTCATCGCCGTGCTTCACCACGATGCGGTCCACCAGCAGCATCGGCTCGGTGTATGCCTCCTGCTCGCTGCATACAGGCAAAAAGTCCTCTATCTTCAATATCGTCCCCGCAATCGAAACACGCATAAAACCCTCCTGCTTCAGGATTTCGAGCTGTGCCTTGAGCGGACGTTCCTTCGTCACCTCGAGCGGTGCGAACAGCATAACGCGCTCGTCGTCGGGAATCGAATAGATGAAATCAACCACATCGTCCACGCTGTGACGCTTCACCTCCACGCCCGACACCGGCGAGAAAGTGCGCCCTATGCGGGCATAGAGCAGCTTCAGATACTCATATATCTCGGTCGATGTGCCTACCGTCGAGCGCGGGTTGGAGGTATTCACCTTCTGCTCGATGGCAATGGCCGGCGCCACGCCGAGGATGTAGTCCACCTCGGGCTTGCTCATACGCCCCATAAACTGGCGGGCATAGCTGCTCAGGCTCTCTCTCCACATAGCGGCGCTGGCCCTCGGCATAGAGCGTGTCGAACGCCAGCGACGACTTGCCGCTGCCGCTCAAGCCCGTGATTACCACCAGCTTGTTGCGCGGAATGCGCACGTCGACATTCTTCAGGTTGTTGACGCGCGCCCCCTTTATGATTATATAGTCTTCCTCTTTTTTCATTGTTAAGGACAACGCGCCAACGCACTTTTTATTGTCACATAGCGGCAAAAAAACTACTGCAGAAGGATAATCTCCGAAATGCAGAGGTCGTCGTATTTCGCCCCCTTGGTTGTCCGTTGCACTTTGAGTGTCAGCTCCTTGATTCGGCCTCGCCGGTCCACATATCCCCACGGAAAAACATAATCCATATTGCGTTCCGTTATCGGTATGCGTATGGCGGCGTCCGTAAGGCCTTGCCAGGAAAAGTCGGCAGGCATCTCATTGCCATTGCAGTACCAATCGACATAGGGGATAAAATAGCCGTTTTCAGTGCCGCAATCCTTCCAGCATCCGTCGAGGGCGAAATCCAGCGAGTCGATGCGGCTGTTGTTGCGCCACGTTACGGGGTCCTTGGTGTAACCGTTGTAAATCAGCACTCCGGTCACGAGCGTGGTGTCCTTGAAAGTGATGGTTATGGTCAGGTCGCCGTTGGCGTCTGGCCTCAGCACCGCCGCCGTCGAAAGGTCCATATCGCTCAGATTGCCAGCAGGATACTTGGCAACGCCGCCCGACAGCCTTACGGAATAGCGGTCGGGGCTGATGCGGCTGCCGAGCAGTCCGGCCACGTCCTCGCCAGGGCAGATGGTGGCATAGTTTATCTTCAATGGCTCGGCCTTGGCCAAGTCGAAAGCGTAGGCCTGATACTCAAAGCCTTTGGCCGTCCGTGTCATTGGCAGCCCCTCAAGCTCGAAAAAGTCATACTTTGGACGCCTGACCGCTGCGCTTGTATCGACCACGGCGCGGAAGCGCGAAGCCTTGCCGTCGCCCCAATAGGCCGCCGGCGAGAAGTCGTAGAAGAACCTGTTGCCCTGCCACAAGCCCTTGCTGAAAACGCTGTAACTCTTATACAATGAACTCGTCACGTTATTCTCCACCTTGTAGCGCACCACCAGTTCCACCGTCTGTCCCGCCGGCAAGTCCAGCTCGGCATAGTACCAGCGGCGGCACAGGGCTTTGGTGTGGCACAGAATCTTTTCGCCAAAGCGCTCCACTATCTGGCGCGTGCGCTTGGCAGAATAGTTCCAGTCGGCGCTGTCGGGCTGCAGCAACGGGTCGTCGAAGTCATACTCCACGCCGTCAAAGCCAATTTCCAAAATCCACGTCGGGTCAGCGTACGCCACCGACGGTACAAGGACCGTGTCGCCCGAATGCCTCACCGCCAGGCTCCTGCCATTGAGACTGAACAGCACATCGCGCACATAGCTGTCGCGCCAACCCACCTCACTGATTTTCTCGCTGAACAGGTCGGCCGACTCCCAACGGGCCTTTCCCTCGCCGTACCAGTCGATCGGAAAACCATACGGCAATGCGTGGAAACTGCTGTCGCTGCGATTCCACAGCAGATAGCGCACCTCAACGTCGGTATAGCCGTAGCCGAGCGTGAAACGGCACTGCTCGTCAAGCAGTTGCACCTGCGGCACGTGCACCGCCACCGGCGTGCGCGACAGTGCGAGCGCCGAGCGGTACGACACCGGGTCGCCGTTGGCCATAGCCGCAATGCCCGTAACGAGCAGACTGACAAACAGAAAGATTCTCTTCATAATCATAAGGCTTTTAAATTGGGGTTTCCGATATATCTGTAACAAAAAACTCTCTTTTTTAACGCCGGACGCAAAATTTTATTGCAATCCTCGACGGCATTTCCCGCCATCCCTCCCCCATCCCCTCCTGCTATTTTCGCCCTACCAACTCCGTCCGTATACTTGTACAATATATGTACAATTGGTAAACGTACAAATATTGTACAAGTATTGTACATATATTGTACAACGGACGGAGTTGGTACCTTAAAGCACTGATTATGAACACTGGTTAAAACCAGCTTGGGGGCACCAAAAGGCCGCGGGCGTTCCGTCGGGCTATGTTCCCTTTCCATTGGCTCTGATGAAAAGCACTCCTGCGTGTTTTTTTCGGAACAAAGTTGTGTCGGTTTGTTTTTTTTTCGTAACTTTGCATTCTCAAATCCAAAACCGTTTTTTGATGAGCAACACGATAGTCAACATTATAGACCGCGAAGACCCGCTGCCGCTCTACTTGTTTGTCAAGGAGATGTATCGCGACGGCGACCGCGTGATGTTTGTGGCACGCAAGGCCGACGGCCACAAGGTGGACTTTTTCACCAATCTGCTGAAACTCAACCCCGCCATAGTCGACACCATTGTCTTCAGCAAACACGAGGAGGAATACACCTATGAATTGATTTGCAGGACATTGGTGAACAATCTGAAACAGGGGGTCCACTATCTTGTCAATCTGGCCGGCGGCACCCGTTATATGGCCCTCGCCGTGCAGAGATCGTTCGCACGGTTCGACGCGGATTTCTACTATACACAGACCAGGGAGAATCTGATTGTCAGCACAATATTCGACGACAGCATATACGACGACGACGACATCGCTACACCTATCCGCCACCGGATGACCGTAAGGGAACTGCTGAAAGTAAACGGTTTGGTGAACGACGCCAACAGCCCGTCGCACTCGCCTATACGCAGCAAGGAGTACACACGGATGTTCTACAGGCTCTTTGTCGAAAACCGCCTGTCGCCTGCCGACCACGAAGCCATAGCACTGCTGCGCCAGCACTACCGAGGCAAGCGCAAGTCGTTCGACATCGACCAGTTAGCCACACAGGGCTTGGCCTCTAAACCACGTATCGAGCATCTAAACGAACTGCTTACCCACCTGCGTTTCGTCCCCCAGACTCCCCAAAAACTGACAAAAGAGGAGGTCGACTATATAACAGGAGGATGGTTTGAAGAATACACCTATCACATTGTCCGCCACCAGGTCAAGCCCGACGACATCGCAATCGGCATACATATCTCCCGCGAGGGAACACCGCACAACAACGAGCTCGACGTGGTCTATGCCAAGAACAACCACCTCTATGTGATTGAATGCAAGACAAGTGTGGACAGCAACCGTATGTTTAACGAGATTGTTTACAAGGTATGCGCACTGCGCGAGGTATTGTTGGGCACCACCTGCAACAGCTACATATTCAGCCTGCTGCGCGACGAAGACAACCACCTTCACCAGGTTGCAAGACTGATGGGTGTACGTTTCTACGACTACAACGACCTCACGAAAGCAGAATCTCCCAAATTAGGGATATAGTAAAGGCGTTGCAAATGCAACGCCTTTACTATCAGCGGAAAGAGAGGGATTCGAACCCCCGGACCCGTGAAGGTCAACGGTTTTCAAGACCGCCGCATTCGACCGCTCTGCCATCTTTCCGAAAGAGATTGCAAAAGTACAAACTTTTTGCATTGTGACAAAATTTTTCTTTCTTCTGCAAGTACTTTCGCTGTGCCTCCAACCCATTCCCCGTCGCGTAGCGACTGTATAGCAGCACATTACAGAATCGGCAGCACATTGCATCAAAATTGGTTTTATGGTGCCGGAAAGCGTCATTTTATTGGGCAAAAATATGAAATTTGGGCATAAAATAGTGCATTTTCAGGCACCGGAGGAGGCTTTAAAGCACCGAAACAGGCACATCAACATATCAACATATCAACACATTACATATAACGAGGCGTTTTTTTTCAAAAAAAATTTTGCCATATTGCGAAATATGAGTACTTTTGCAACCGCTTTTGAGACAAAAAGTCAAGAGGCAAAGATTCCTCAATAGCTCAGTTGGTTAGAGCACCTGACTGTTAATCAGGGGGTCGCAGGTTCAAGTCCTGCTTGGGGAGCGGATTTAATGGTTAATAGATTCCTCAATAGCTCAGTTGGTTAGAGCACCTGACTGTTAATCAGGGGGTCGCAGGTTCAAGTCCTGCTTGGGGAGCCAAAGAACAAGAAGGCTGTCTATCAACAGCCTTTTTCTATATCCGCCAGTCAGTGAACGCCATTATAACCATATTCATCGCCGCCGTAATCATTATGGTCTTCAGCCTTGCCGGGCTTGGCATCAAGACATTGGTGCGCCGCAACGGGGAGCTGAAGCGCCCTTGTGCCGGTATGGACCCCTACAGCGGCAAGCGCCACGGGTGCATCTGCGCCTCGCAGCAGAGCGCTGTGTGCAACGAGCGCAAAAGCCATCCTTATCAGCCTCTCGATGTCAACGAGAACCTGATGGAAGAGATAAGCCCCACCCGAAAGTAAACACTAAAGAAGTATAGCGTCAACAATGTCGGACGCTATGACCGACGGCTGCATACGCTGTGCTGCCGCGCGGTCGCCGGCCTCGCCGTGCAGACGGACTGCAAGGGCTGCAATCTGCTGAACCATTGCAGGCTCATTGATATTGAATTCAAAATCCTTGTGCCGTTCTGTATAAGCCACCGCCTGTGCCGTCAGACCCAGCGCAATGCCGGTCAGGACATCGCCGCTGCCAGCCGTCGCCATACCTGCGTTGCCCGTCGCGTTGGCTATAGGCTTGCTGTGTGGCGCAAAGACCTGAGTGCGGTGGGCCTTCCCGACGATAACCAGATTGTGCAGGTCGGCCATCTGCTGCGGCTCGGCGTCGCCGAACAAACGCCTGTATTCCATCTTGTGAGGAGTTATGACGGCACCCGAGGCCAGATGGAGCGACTCTGGGTGCTGCGCCAGTATATTCAAGGCGTCGGCATCGAGCACCAAGCTGCCCGCGGGCCGGTGCCGCAACAGGTTCAAGAGAGCATTCTGCGTAGCATCGCCTGTCCCGAGGCCGGGGCCGACGGCGATAGCGTCATATCTCTCTAACTGAGCCGGCAGCGACGAAAAGCAGTGTCTGTCCTCATCGATCGATATCATAGCCTCAGGCACGGCAGTCTGCAGTATCTCCACGCCGCATCGCGGCGTATGCACCGTCAGCAGCCCCGCTCCAGCCCTCAGGCAGGCACGGGCGGCAAGCACTGCGGCGCCCATCTTGCCATACGAACCAGCAACAAGCAGCGCGTGGCCATAGTCGCCTTTATAGCTCTCAGGGTCGCGCGACGAAAGGAAAGGAAAATCATTAATCGACACCATAACGCGAATTATAGAAAAGTGGCAACACGCCTAAGCGTGTTGCCACACAGAAATATCAACCATTAAAATTAATTCTCAGGCTTCAAGGTACCCACAGAATAGTGGCCGAGGTCGAAGTAGCGACGAGCCAGACGCTTCATATCGTGAGTCGTCAGACTGTTAACCATAGCCTCATAGTCGGTGATGTTGGCGTCGCGGTTCTCCTTGTACATATAACTGCCAAGAATCTGGCCCATCCAAAAGCTGTTCTCCTGCATCCGGGTCTCGCGTTCCTTGATCAACTGCAGTTTGACTTTGTGCAGAGTCTCACGGTCACAACCTTTCTTGATACACTCTTTGATCAGGTCTATGGCAGCCTTCTCGACGCTTGCGCAGTTCTCGGGAGCGCACTGCAGATAGAAGAGCCAGCTGACTGAGCCGTCGAAATCGATGTCGTAGGAGACAGTAGCGTAGGGGCTATAGGTCTCACCCATCTTCTCGCGGATAACTTCGGTGGTGCGAATCTGCAGGGCCTCGCCCAGAGCTGTGACGGCGATGCGCTCGCGCAGGTCGTTCTTGCCGGCGAAGTTCTCGCTCTCACCCATAACGAGGACCATACCCTGCTTGTCGGTACCGGCCAGCGTCAGGCTGTGGTTGACGCCCTTGGCCAGTTTGGGACCTTTGTCGAGCTTAGGCTCGTTTTTCTGCTTGCCGTTGACGGGCAGCAGGCTCAGGTAGTTGGCGATGGTCTGGATATTCTCGTCGCTGACGTTGCCGACGAAGACAAAAATCTGGTCGCTGGCATCGGCGAAACGTTCACCGTATATTTCATAGACACGGTCGAAGTCGATGCCGTCGATATCCTTCTCGGTGGGCATAACAACGAGGCGCGGATTGTGGTCGTAAGCCATTTCGTAGAAGTCCTTCATAAACTTGGCCTGCGGGTTGGCAGCGGCCATACGGACCTGGGTCTTCAGGGTCTCGATGTTGCGGTCGAACGACTCGCGGTCTTTTCGCGGAGCCTCATAGTAGAGGTCGACCAGCTGAAGCATCGTCTCGAGGTCTTTGGGGACGCAGCTGCCGCTGAAGCCCTGGCTGGTGCTGCTGATGCTGGGGCTGACACCGACGGTCTTGCCCTGCAGTTTCTTGCTGAGCTGAGTGCTGCTGAAGTTGGCGATACCGGCATCGTCGACCAGGTTGGCGACATTGCCAACCATAAAGGCCTCTTTGTCGCCGTAGAGTGCCGAGCCGCCGTTGGCGAAGCTGCGCATCTGGATTTCATCCTCCTTGTAGTCGGTCTTCTTGACAACAAAGCGGATACCGTTGGGAAGCACATATTCGGTGTAGTCGAGGACGCTGTTCCGCGAGAGGACAACGGGGATGACAGTCTTGACTTCCTTGTCGAAGAGAGGCTCGTCCTTGTAGGTGTCCACCCACGGTTCGGTCTTCTCTTTCTTGCTGTCGGCAACGACTTTCAGGATGGCATCCTTGGTGGGGATGTTGTAGCCGTCCTTCTCAGGAGCGGTGAGGATATAGATGAAGTTCTCGTCGGTAATCCAGTCCTTCACGACAGTGTTGACCTCTTCGAGGGTGATTTCGGGGACGAACTCGCGGGCATACTGGTCTTCCTGGCGGATGCCGGGGATGACGTCGCCTTCAAGGAAGTGCTGAGTGTACTCGTCGGCAAAGGCGTTGCTCTGGGTCTTGTTGAGCTCCTTGGCGGCCTTGCGGTAGCTTTCCAGCAGGCTCTCCTTGGCGCGATCCAGCTCGGTCTGCAGGAAACCGTGCTCGTCGACGCGCTTCATCTCCTTGAGCAGCATAGCGGTAGCCTCTTCGATGCGGTTGTCTTTAGGATAGGCTGTAAGAACAGCGCAGTCCAGCTTGGCGAGGAAGCTGCCATAGCCGCCGCCGGCATAGAGGAACGGAGCGCTGGCTTTCTCGGCCATCTCAGCAAAACGAGCGTTGATGATGTTCTCGGCCAGGTTGCGCACCAGCATCTGGCGGTAGTCGCCCACGGTGCCCTTCGGGGCCTGGGGGTGCTTCCAGAACATCTGGATGTTGGCCGACGGAGCCTCCTTGTCGGTAGCGATGGCCACGAGGGGTTCCTTGTTGTCGGGAACATTGTAGTAGGGACGCTCCTTGGGGTTGGCGGGCATCTTGTTGTCGGTGAAATACTCCTTCACCTTGGCCTCAATCTCGTCGACATTGATGTCGCCGACGATGATGACAGCCTGCAGGTCAGGACGATACCAGTCTTCGTAGAAGCGGACGATGGTCGGGCGTTGAAAGGTCTTCAGGACCTCTTCGGTTCCGATGGGAATGCGGTTGGCATAGCGCGAGTCCTTGAACATAACGGGCCAGTACTGCTTCTGCAGACGGTCCTGGGCTCCCAGACGGCCACGCCATTCCTCGATGATGACGCCACGCTCGGCGTCGATCTCCTTGGCGTCCATCAACAGCTTCGAGGCCCAGCCGTCGAGAATCTTCATACCCATCTCAAGCATCTCGGCGTCGTTAGGCATATTGACGTAGTAGACCGTCTGGTCAAAGCTCGTATAGGCGTTGACGTGGCCGCCGAACTGCACGCCCTTGGCCTGCAGCTTGCTTATCAACTCGTTGTGCGGATAGTACTCCGTGCCGTTGAAAGCCATATGCTCGGTGAAGTGGGCCAGACCCAGCTGGTCGTCGTCCTCAAGGACAGAGCCGGCGTTGACGGCCAGGCGGAACTGCACGCGGCCTTCGGGTTTCTTGTTGGCGCGGATGTAGTAGGTCAAGCCGTTGTCAAGCTTGCCCATACGCACCTTCTTGTCGACAGGGACCTTTGCGCTGAGGTCCGTTTTTTTCTCCTTCTTGCCGCCGATGCCGCCCAGCTGAGCGAAGCTCATACCGGCAGTGGCGAACAAAAACAGGAACAGAATAAAAATTTGTTTCTTCATTTTGTGATTGTTTTTTAATATATTAAATTAATTTCCGATATTTTCGCAAATTGCAAAAATACACCTTTTTATTCAACCGACCAAACAAATGGCACATATTTTTCATAAAAAAGCGATTATAAGACGTTTGAGAAGGCCCGAATCTTACAATCAGGCACGAAAAAAAACGGACAATTTTCGCTCCACACACAACTCACTGCTAATCAATAGTCTGCCTATACCAACACCGTCCGTTGTCCAGTTGTTGTCCAAGTTGTTGTCCAGTCAATGACTGGACAACAACTGGACAACGACTGGACAACAACTGGACAACGGACGGTGTTGGTAGGTTGAAAAAACCACGCTGAGCCTGGCTTAGCGTGGGGTTTTCACGATGGCGTGCCGACGGCACTTATATCCTATTATTGCATCATTGCATTCCGTGCCTCACCGGGGAGGGGCGGGCGTCACAGCGCCGAGGCGAGGTAGTGGCGCAGCTGTACGGGGCCTACGTCGTGGTGGATCTGGCCGCCCACGGCGTAGGAGATGGCTCCGGTCTCTTCGCTGACGATGACGGAAATGACGTCGAGCTGCTCGGTCACGCCGATGGCCGAGCGGTGGCGCAGGCCCAGGTTGGGGTCGATGCTGCTGTTCGACGATACGGGCAGTATGCAGCGGGCGGCAACGACCTGGTTGCCTTTGACGAGCACGGCGCCGTCGTGGAGGGGCGAGTTCTTGAAGAAGAGGGTTTCGAGCAGGGCCGACGAGACGACGGCGTCGATGCGCTCGCCCGTGGACGCTATGTCGCCCACCTCGTTCTGGCGTATGAAGACGATGAGCGCGCCTGTCTTGCTCTGCGACATATGCATACAGGCCTGGATGTAGGGCTCGAGCTCCACGCCGTTTTTCTGGTCGCTGACGCTCTTCTTCCAGAAGCGGAACCGCTTGCGGATGTTGTCGCCGTCGATGCTGGTCTTGGTGCCCACCATCAGCAGGAACTTGCGTATCTCGGGCTGGAACACGATGATGAGCAGTATCAGTCCTATGGATATGAACTGGCCCAAGATGGTGGAGGTGAGCCGCATACCTATGAGTGACGACACTTGCCACAGGATGTAGATGATGACTACGGCCCAGAAGATGCGGAGCACATTGGTGCCACGGACGGCCTTGTAGATCTGGTAGGCAAGAAAGGCGACAAGGAGAATGTCGATAATGTCTACGAAAGTGATTGTTGGTAAGCCTTGCATTGTTGTCTGAGGATTGAGGGTTCGTTAAATCTCTATTCTGTCAGTTTCGCGATAACATCTATGGTCTGCCGTGCCACGCGCACGTCGTGCACGCGCAGCATTTGGGCACCCTGGCGCAGCGCGGCGGCGTGGAGGGCGATGGTGCCGGCAAGGGCGTCGTCGGGGGTAGTGCCGAGCAGCTTGTATATCATTGATTTGCGCGACAGCGCCACAAGCAACGGGTTGTTGGGGAAGAGCGTGCGCAGCTCCCCCACCCTGTCGAGCAGACGGTAGTTCTGGCCGAGGGTTTTGGAGAAACCGAAGCCTGGGTCAATTATCACGTCGCGCACACCCATTTCGTGCAGCCGCGCATTGAGCGCAGAGAGTCGCCGCACCACGTCGGCAGTGATGTCGGCGGGGCCGTCGGCCGGCAGGTGCGCAATGCCGGCAGGGTCGGTGGCCGTGCCATAGGGGTTGTGCATCAAGACGTAAGGCGTGCGCAAATCGGCCACGGTCTGGAACATAGCCGGGTCGAAGGCGCCGCCGCCAATGTCGTTGATGATGTCGGCTCCGGCCTCGACAGCGGCGCGCGCCGGCAGCGAGAAGCAGGTGTCGACCGAGATGACCGCCCGTGGCAGCTCGCGGCGCACGGCAGAGACGGCTGCCGCCAACCGCCGTGCCTCTTCGTCGGGCTCGAGCAACTGGGCTCCGGGGCGGCTGGAAACCACACCGATGTCGATGATGTCGGCACCCTCGCCAGCCATCTGTACGGCGTGTTCAACGAGCTGTGCCTCATTGTTGTAGCGGCCGCCGTCGTAGAACGAGTCGGGCGTGCCGTTGAGGATACCCATCACTGCCGGGCGCTCGAAGCCGACAAGCCTGTCGCCACAGCAGATTGAGAAGGATGAAAAAGATTTATTTTCGCTCATAACAATAAAAGAACGTCATCGTCGTTACTTTATTGTTTAAATTGAATCAATGACACGCACAGAACAAGAATTTGAGAAAGAAATAAAGTGTTGCAGAGACATTTACGAGAAGAAGACTCGTGACTACGGCACATCGTGGCGCATACTGCGCCTGCCGTCGCTGACCGACCAGATCTTTATCAAGGCCAACCGCATACGCAGCATAGAGGAAACCGGCGAGAACAAGATAGGCGACGACGTCAGGGGCGAGTATATAGCTATGGTCAACTACGCTGTTATAGCTCTGATACAGCAGGAGTTGATGAGCGGAGAGCACGGAGCGGAGAGCGAAGAGCGGCTGGAACTGCCATTGGAGAGGGCTATGGAGCTGTACGACAAGCACCTGGGGCGCACCGTAAGGCTGATGCTCGACAAGAACCACGACTACGGCGAGGCCTGGCGGCAGATGCGCGTCAGCTCGATGACCGACTTGATACTGATGAAGCTGAAGCGCATCAAGCAGATTGAGGACAACAACGGCAAGACGCTTGTTTCGGAAGGCGTAGAAGGCGGATATATGGACATTGTCAACTATTCGCTCTTCTGCCTCATACGGCTCGGCGAGCCACAACCGTAGGGGCCTACCCCCGTGCACGCCCGGCCCCCGTCGCGTGCACGCCGGGAACCATCCGGGGGCACGCCGGGAACATATAAAACCGCAAACAAAACAACAATCCAATGATAAAAGAAACCAAGACAAACAAAGTGCTGGACATCATAGCCCGCTGGTTCGTGGGCCTGGTGTTCCTGTTTTCAAGTTTTACCAAAGGCGTCGACCCGCTGGGCACGGCCTACAAGGTTGAAGAATATATGTCGGCGTGGAGCTTCGGCGGCCTTTCGTTCGAATGGGCAATGCCGCTGGCGCCGTTCCTGTCGATGGCGCTCATCACCGCCGAGTTCCTGGTGGGCGTAATGATGCTTACCGGCTCGTTCCGTAAGCTGGGCGCCTGGCTGCTGCTGTTGATGATGGTTTTCTTCACCGGCACGACGCTCTTCGACGCCATCACGAACAAGGTGAGCGACTGCGGATGCTTCGGCGACTTCCTGAAGCTTACCAACTGGCAGACTTTCTGGAAGAATGTCGTTCTCGACGTGCCCACGGTGTACATCTTCCTTACCCGCCTCTGGCCGCGCAGGAAGAGATTTGAGAGAGACCTGCTCATCAGCCTCACTGCCATAGCAGCAATGGTCATCTTCGGCCTTTACAACATAAACAACGAGCCTGTGCTCGACTTCCGTCCGTGGAAGGTGGGCAACCAGATGATTGCAAACCTCGAGGAGGGCCTCGAGACCACCAACCAGGTGACCTACAAGAACCTTGAGACGGGCGAGTTCAAGACTATGGATTCGAAGGAGCTTATGGATTGCTATTCCGCCGACCCCGACTGGGGAAGCAAGTGGGAATGGATTGGCACCAGCACCGTCAGCCCCTACGAGATACGCAACCCGAAGAACGACAGCATCGTGTCGTTCCCGGTCAACAACGCCGACAACGAGGACTTCACCTTCGACCTTATCGGTGCCATTAACGGCCCTGTACTGCTCTGCACCATCCACCATATCAATGATGTCAACGAGAGAGGCGTCAAGGCCATTGCCGAGATGAAGCAGCTGGCTATGGAACGCGACATCCGCTTTGCCGTCATCAGCAACGCCGAACAGAGCGACCTGCTGCAGTTCCTTTATGGCAACACGCTGATGGACGTGGAGTACTACTTCGGCGACGAGAAGGCGCTCGAGGCAATGATACGCAGCAACCCGGGCTTCGTGCTGATGCAGAACGCCACCGTCAAAGGCAAATGGCACTACAAGAACGCCGACAAAATAAAGGACTACCCCTTTGAAGTAGAAGAATAACCCTCGTCATTCACCCAACTCCCTTAACCCATCCTTTAAACCCTAAAACCCTTTAAACCTTTTAACCTTTCAAACCCTTTAACCCCTTTACCATCCAATGTTACAGAGAATTCAATCATTCTATTTAGTACTGGCTGTTGTGGGCATCATTATGCTGTTCCAGTTCCCGATTGCAACCTACACTATGCCCAATATGACCCGCACAGGGGAGATGACCTCCGAGCTTCAACTGATAGGCAAAGACAGCCGCTACCAGAACGACAGCCGCGACATCACTGAAATAAGCTATATCGGTCAAGACCTCGTGAAGCTGAAAGGCGGCTGGGTGCTATGCGTTATGGCCGCACTGGTAGGCGTTGTGGCACTGGCAAGCATCTTCCTGTTCAAGAACCGCATACTGCAGATGCGCATCGTGGCCTGCGGCGGAATGCTTAATATGATCTACATCTTCCTTGTCTTCTTCTGGGCCATCAACGGCACGGGCGGCAACGGAGGCTATCTGAAAGCCCTGCAAGACCTGCACATCACAAGCGACACCATCGCCGTCAATATGTGGACGCCTGGCACCATCATACCCATCGTTACGCTGATACTCCTCTATCTGGCTCAACGCGCCATCAAGAAAGACGAGATGAAAGTGCGCGCCGCCGACAGGCTGAGATAATATCAATCAGGAACAGAGATGCTGACACTGACTTTCAACAGCACCGAGCAGTTGCCGGACGTAGCCCGCCGACTGCTTGAGGCATTCCCCGACGAACGCTTCTACGCCTTCTTCGGCTCGATGGGCGTCGGCAAGACGACACTTATCAAAGAGATTTGCGCCCAGCTTGGCGTCGAGCAGAACGTATGCAGCCCCACCTTCGCTATCGTCAACGAATATGCCGACCGCGAGGGCGAGCCTGTTTACCACTTCGATTTCTACCGCCTCAAGAACCTCGACGAGGCCTACGACATCGGCTACGAGGAGTATTTCTATTCGGGCTGCTGGTGCTTCACCGAGTGGACCGAGAAGATAGAGCCCCTCCTCCCCGACCGCCACCTGCGCATCGACATCAGCGAAAGCGGCGGCGTCAGAACCCTCACCGCCGAAGTCCGATAAAAAGAAATCCCCACAATGCGTGGGGATTTTTCATTTGTAGATGGCCCTGAAACTTGGTTTCAAAGATTATCGGCTTGGGGTGATCATTAAATCTTCCGAAGCTCCAGACGTTCCATCTTGGGGACCGAGAGCGTATATCCTCCGTTCTGAAGGTCATAAAGTCTGATAATAATCCCTTCCTCACATACTATGACCCATTGTGTGCCGCCACCTTTCAACTCTTTGACAGAATATGCACGTATGGTGTTGCCTTTTTCATCCTTGATAAAGATACTTTTATCGTCTATCGTCACTATCCCAGGGATTGCGCCAGCCAATATTTCTGCGGCTACGGGGTCTTCTTGCATAAAGTGTTCTGCCAAGGCGCCAAGCAGTGTTTCGTTATCGACACCTTCCGCTTCGAGACTTGTACCCGGATTGTCGGGAGTTACTTGTATATCAAATGTGCTCAACCTTTGTACGATGGCGGCAATGGACAGTTCATAGCGGTTGGTAACTTTGTTGGTTCCGGATTGGGCGTTGACCGCCATAGGCAAAAGCAGCAGGGCTGCGAAAAAGATGTGTTTCATCCACTTATGTTTTTTGATATTATATTGTTGATTATCTGATCGTATTCATCATTATTGCTGTAGAAGAAGAGCCAGAGCGTGAGCTCGGTGCTGTTGTCGTAGACAATATAGCCGCAGTAGCCATTCTGTCGAGCGACATCCAACAGCTTGTTGTCAAGCAAATTTGAAAGAATATCGCTAACTGCGGACGAATCCGACGAGTGGTTGTTGTTTTGCAGATTCAAAGCTCTATGTGTGGTTGTGGACGAATCCACCAGCACGCCGTGGTGGTAGTGCTCGCGGTGGACAAAGGAGTATGCCGTGTCAATGACCACTTTGCCCGACATATTTCCCGAACGCACAACCTCCTGCAGAACGCTGTCGATAACCCTCTGCAACAACGCGTTGCTTATGGTTTCGACGCTGTCGATGTTGCGGGTTGTGCCACCGGTTCTCGACACCGTTGTAAGGCTTGACACCTTCGTCGAGTCCAACGCATTGGCGTCGACATTCTTACCCACGCCAAACTCCTCACAGAGCCGCAGCCACCCTTCGGCATCCTGTGCCTGCAGCATCACAGCGTTGTAGCCCTGATAGTCGCCGATGAGGGCGACGGTCAGGTCTTTGCGGTCGGCATATTGCAGATAGACCTCTTTGGCCGCCGAGGTTGCCTCGGGAAGCACCTCCTCGCGTTGGCAGGCCACAAACAACAAGAAAAAGAGAGGGAATAACAGTCGCTTCATTTTATCAAGGTTTTAAAGGTTTCCACGGTGCCTTCGGCCGGGCAGCCGTTGTTGCAGGCGAAATAGATCTGCTCGCCGTCGACATCCACACGGGCGAGGCCGTCGGCACTCCGTGCCGGCAGGCTCAGCGGGATGACCACGGCGACGAGGCAGGCGGCAGCCGCCACCGACGGCCACAGCCAACGCTTGCGGCGATGAGGGGCAGCAGCCTGCTCAGGAGCGGTGTTCCAAACCACCCTGCAGATCTCCCTGTCCAGCTCCGCCTCGCCGTGCGGGTAGCGGGCGTTTTTCAACCCGTCGCCATAATTTTTCATTTGCTGGTCAAAATTTCTCATATCATTTAAGATTAGTAAGATTAAATTGTTTCCTAAGTTTTCGCAATGCGCGCGTCAGGCGCATACTCACCGCCGCCGTCGTAAGGCCTGTGATTTTGCCGATTTCGGCATACCCAAAGCCTTGGGAATGAGCCTTTACGATAGTGCGGTCGGGCTCGGCGAGAGCCTCAATCATATCAACCAGATCGCGGTAGCCGTCGTCGCTGTAGTGCAGCTCCGGCCATTCAGCCGCTTCGGGGGCCGGCTGGTTGCTGCGCTTTCGGGTCAACGAAACCATCGTGTTGGTCGCCACACGAAACACCCAGGTGCGCTCCGAGCTGCGCCGGTCGAAGCTGGCAAAACCTCGCCACAGGGCACAAAGAACCTCGTGAAAGGCGTCCTCCGTGGTCCACGCCGCGCTGAGGCGATAGCTGCTGCAGACGCTCCAAATCAAGTCGCGATGCCGACGGATAATTTCCTGAAATATTTTTTCGTTCTGTTCCATTTATTTAAAAGACGACTTCGGTTTATGCAAAAAACGGCTTCGGTTCATTTTTATTCTAAACCATTAGACGCACCGTCGATGGAAATCACAACACCGACATAAAAATTTTCCCGGAAACGCCCTTTGGAATGTTAAATATGCATAAAATTCCGGCATATATTTTTAACATTCGTATGTGATTGAATTACAGAGTTTGGTAAAACACCCCCTCCGAACAACACCCGGTCAGGCCTGGATTTTGCACTTATAAAACACTGACCAAAAACCTATTAAAGTTCACTGAAGTAGTCTTTGGTAAAACTTTGGTAAGACTTTGAGTAAACTTTGGTAGGAATTTGGTACCTTGAAATCACGGAGTTAAGACGGGGCAAAATCGGGCCGGAACAGGGGTTGAAATGTTAAATTTTAACATTTGACAAGGAGCGTTTTCGGGGAAAAACGGCGGAGTGGACAAATTGTCGTTGACAATATGTTTTTTTTTCGTATTTTTGCAGATTTGAACTATTAATACATAATGTCAGACAAAAAGGCTAAAATAACAGAGAGCGAAGCACTTGCAAAGCTTGCAGTGCTCGGCATAGAAAACAAAAAAGGGCTCGACACGATGGTTCTTGACCTGCGTGGAGTGCAGTCGGCACCGGCCAATTTCTTTGTGATATGCAGCGGCAACGTGCCGTCGCACGTCAGCGCCATCAGCGACGGCGTTTTCGAGACCGTCAAGAAGGCTACCGGCTACAATCCCAACAAGATAGAAGGCTACGACAACGCCGAGTGGATACTGATGGACTACTTCGACGTGGTGGTGCACATCTTCCAAAAGGACAAGCGCGACCACTACCGTCTGGAGCAACTATGGGCCGACGGAGAAAAAGTTGAACTGTGAATAATGGATTTTGAAAAATGAGTGAGAACAATAACAGGCAGAGGCCGCAAAACGGCTTTAACCAGAAGCCGCGCGGCGGCAACGGTCAGAAGCCGCAGGGCAACAACCCCAAAGCTCCCAACGGCAAGAAGAAGCCGACCGACTGGGTGATGTATATCGTCTATGCCGTCATCATACTGACGCTGGGCGGCGTATGGCTGGGCGGCAGCAGCAAGAGCACCAACCGCGAGATCGGGTGGCAGAAGCTGGACGAGATTCTGCACAAGGGCGACCAGCGCGAGATTGTGGTCGTCGACAAGGAGTATGCCGAAATCTACATCAAGGAAGAGGCGCTGAAGCGCGACACCTCCTACAAGGATATTATGAAAGGCGCTGCAAACGAGAAGGATGCAGGCCACTACACTTACAAGTTTGTCGACGTGGAGAGCTTCAAGAGCGACCTCAATATGGTGTCGCAACAGGTCTTTGAGCGCGACACGGCAGGATTGTCCGACAGCAACGGCTACATCGGTTCCGAGCGAATCAACCAGATACGCCGCGACAGCCACATTGAGCTCAAGAGCCGCGAGAGCGACAAGACGTGGGAGAAGGTGCTCTATTGGTTCGGGCCTATCCTGATGCTGGTGTTCTTCTTCGTTCTTATGGGTCGCATCACGAGCCGTCAGATGGGCGGCAATGGCGGCGGCATATTCAACGTGGGCAAGTCGAAGGCCAAGGTATACGACGGCAAGACATCGACCAACGTGACCTTCAAGGATGTGGCAGGCTTGGCCGGAGCCAAGGAGGAGGTGATGGAGGTGGTTGACTTCCTCAAGAACCCCAAGAAGTATACCGCCCTGGGCGGCAAGATACCCAAGGGCGTGCTGCTGGTAGGTCCTCCGGGCACTGGCAAGACGCTGCTGGCCAAAGCCGTGGCCGGCGAAGCCAATGTGCCGTTCTTCTCGATGTCGGGAAGCGACTTTGTAGAGATGTTTGTCGGCGTGGGCGCATCGCGCGTGCGCGACCTCTTCGAGGAGGCCAAGAAGAAGGCTCCGTGCATCATCTTCATCGACGAGATCGACGCCGTTGGCCGGGCCCGCAGCCGTGGCGGTATGAGCAATGCCAACGACGAGCGCGAGAACACGCTGAACCAGCTGCTT
>CAJOMZ010000067.1 GCA_905236645.1 uncultured Bacteroidales bacterium | reverse complement strand
TATGTACAATACTTGTACAATATTTGTACGTTTACCAATTGTACATATATTGTACAAGTATTGTACATATATTGTACAACGGACGGAGTTGGTAGGGCGCGAAGGCGGTGCCGGCACGGGCAAAAAATTGCGACAAAACTTTGCAAAAAAACACTCAATATTACAAATTTTATGTAAATTTGCATCCTGGAAATACATTTGTAAGCATTATGAAATATAGACTTATCGTACTGACACTCTTGTGCTTGGGATTGGCCTGCAATGCACAGAACAGGATTGACAAACAGGGTCTGCGCCAAGGGCACTGGATAAAAACCGACAAGGACGGCAGCCGCATCTTCGAGGGCGACTTCGTCGACGGCAAGGAAACCGGCACGTTCAACTACTACTATCCCGACGGCACGCTGAAAATCCGCAACACCTTCACCGTTCCCGGGCGCTACTGCACGCACGAGGCCTACAACCAACAGGGCAAGCTGCTGGCCACAGGCTTCTACGACCAGAAGAACCGCGACGGCCAATGGCGCTTCTACAACGAACAGGGCCAGGTGGTCAAGATTGCATCGTACAAGATGGGCATCAAGGAAGGCGCCCACGTCATATTCAACTCCAAAGGCGACACCGTCGAGGTGGCCAACTGGAAAGACAACCACCGCGACGGACGCTGGTGGAAGCGCATAGGCGAAAATGGCTGGATTACAGGCCGCTACGAGAAAGGCCTGATGCAAGGCAAGCTGGTGGAATACGGCAACGACGGCAAGAAAGTGCGCGAGGGCAACTACAAAGACGGCGTCAAGGAAGGCCGATACCAGTACTTCGAGAACGGCGAATGCACCGTAGACGAGAGCTGGCAGAAGGGCATCCTTGCCGACCGCAAGATACTGCTGCACACAGCCTCGGGCGCGAAATGGCAGTCGGCGTTCGGCATAGCCTACATAGTGCCCAAAGGGACCGACGGCACGCTGGTGTACCTCAACGACGAGTCGAAGCTGGCCTGCACCGACACACCCGACGCCATCAACGAGCGCGTGGGCCACGAACAATTCGTGATGATAGACCGCAAGTCGAGAGTGATGGCCAACACCGGCAGCATTGTAGGCGTGAAGCAGGACGCCGACGGACGCGACATACTGGAGCTGTCGCCCAAGCCGCCATTCACAATATTCCCTGACGAAGAATGCATCAAGATGATTCGCTCGCTGCAACGCACCGACCAGCTGGACGAGGAATAAAAAAACCGGAACGATACCTCATCGTTCCGGTTCACATTAAACACTATTACAAAATCCAAATTATTACGAAAGCCTATTCTATTGGATGAATCCTTCGTTCGAATTCGGGTGCAAAAATACATCTTTTCCGAATACCGACCAAGAAAAAACGATAAAAAGTTGTACCCCCCCCACAAACGTCTATATTCCAAACAAATAAATCTACATCCAAAAGCAGCGGCAACGCCGTTTTTTCACTGAAAAAGACCGGAAAGACCACCCGAAAATCCCAAAATCGACACCGAAAAAAGATGAAAATAGCCGCCCACACCCTTGGTTGCAAACTTAATTTCGCCGAGACATCGGATATTATGCGCCGTTTTGCCCTTGCCGGCTGGGAACAGGTGGCTTTTGGAGAGGCCGCCGACCTGTATGTCATCAACACCTGCACGGTGACGGCCATTGCCGAGAAGAAGTGCCGTAATGCCATACGGCAGGCAATTGCCTGCAACCCAGGGGCCATAGTCGCCGTGATAGGGTGCTTTGCGCAGAACGCGGCGGCAGAAATAGCCAAGATAGAGGGTGTGGACCTCATTCTCGGCAACGACCGCAAGCACGACCTGCTCCGCTACGTGGAGGCATTTATGAAAGAGCGGGGCGAGCTCAGCGCGGCCGCGGCGCAGACAGGCAGGGACTACCCCTTCAACATAGCCTACTCGCACGCCGACCGCACGCGCACCTTCTTCAAGATACAAGACGGATGCGACTACTTCTGCACCTACTGCGCCATTCCGTTCGCCCGCGGCCGCTCGCGCAGCGCAAGCATTGCCGACACCATTGCCGTGGCGCGCGAGATTGAGGCCAGCGGAGCCAAGGAGGTGGTGCTGACCGGCGTCAACACAGGCACCTTCGGACAGCGCCACGGCGAGACCTTCTTCGGACTGCTGAAAGAGCTGGACAAGCTGGAAGGCATTGAGCGCTACCGCATTTCAAGCATAGAGCCCAACCTGCTGACCGACGAGATTATCGATTTTGTGGCCCATTCGCGCGCGTTCCTGCCCCACTTCCACATTCCGCTGCAGGCCGGCAGCGACAAGGTGCTGGGCCTGATGCACCGCCGCTACGACACGGCTTTCTACGCCTCGCTTTTGGACAAAATCAAGGCCGCTATGCCCGATGCCTGCATCGCCGCCGACATTATGGCGGGCTTCAACGGCGAGACCGACGAGGAGTTTGCCAAGGTGATGCGCTTCGTCGAGGGGCTGCCTATCTCCTATCTGCACGTCTTCACCTTCAGCGAACGCCCCAACACCGCCGCCCTGCAGATGGGCGAACGCATCGCAGTGCACCACCGCCGCGAGCACAGCCGCCTGATGCAGGAGCTGTCGGACCGCAAGAAGCAGGAGTTCTACCTGCAGCAGCAGGGCAAGAGCCGCCCCGTGCTGTGGGAGAGCGACATAAAAGGCGGAATGATTTATGGCTTTACAGACAACTACATACGCGTGCGGCGACCGGTGGCATCGCCGGCCGAAGCAGAGAATCTCGCCAACACTATAGACGGCTTTACGCTGCGCAGATTCGTCGCCGACGAGGAGGTGTTTGAAGATTGTTAAAAACTAATTTTGCCAGAACATCCGCTGTATCTAAATAAAATCGTATTTTTGCACTTTATTTAATTTACAATATACAAATTATCATCTTAAAAACCAACACATTATGAGCGGACTATTTGGAGTAGTGACCAAAAATCCCTGCGTTACGGACCTTTTTTACGGTACCGATTATCATTCACATCTTGGAACACGCCGTGCCGGTATCAGCACCATTGACAACGGAGTGATGCATCTAAACATTCACAACATCCAGAACTCGTATTTCCGTACCAAGTTCAGCGACGACCTCTACGAGATGGCCGGCAATATGGGCATAGGAGTCATCAGCGACACCGACCCTCAGCCTATCGTTGTCAACTCGCACTTGGGGCGCTTTGCGGTATGCACGGTGAGCAAAATCAACAATATGGATGAGCTGGAGCGCGAATGCCTTAACCAGCGTCAACAGTTCACCGAACTAAGTATGGGTGGCACCAACCCCACCGAGCTTGTGGCGCTGCTCATCACTCAAGGCAAGGACTTTGCCGACGGCATCCGCAATGTATACCGTCACGTCAAAGGCAGCGTGTCGATGCTGATATTGACCGACAAGGGCATCATTGCCGCCCGTGACTACTTGGGACGCACGCCGCTCGTGATCGGTCGCCGCGGCGCTGACTATGCCGTCGCTTCCGAGAGCCACTCCTATATCAACATTGGATTCCAGACAGTACGCTATGTTGGCCCTGGCGAGGCGGTGCTGATATCGCCTGACGGACTGACGCAGCTGATAGCGCCCTCGAAGAGAATGCAGATATGCTCGTTCCTGTGGATTTACTATGGCTACCCTGTAGCGCAATATGAGGATATCAATGCCGAGGAGGTTCGCTACCAACTCGGTCTCACGATGGGCCGGGGAGACGACATTGAAGCCGACTTTGTGTCGGCCATCCCCGACTCGGGCATAGGTATGGCGCTGGGCTATTCGGCCGGCAAGGGCATCCCCTACAAACGCGGCATACTGAAATACACGCCCACGTGGTCCCGCAGCTTTATGCCCGTCAACCAGGAGTCGCGCAACCTTGTTGCCAAAATGAAACTCATACCCAGCCGCAAAGTACTTGAGGGCAAGGACGTTGTGTTCTGCGACGACTCTATAGTCAGGGGTACTCAACTGCGCGACCAGGTCAAAATGCTCTACAATGCCGGCGTCAAGCACATCCACATCCGCATCAGCTGCCCGCCGCTCGTACACGGCTGCACATACCTCAACTTCTCGGCATCGAAGACCGATATGGAGCTCATCGCCCGCCGCTGCATCGAAGAGCTGGAAGGCGGCGAGATCCGCAACCTCGAGGCCTATCGCGACAGCAGCAGCAAGGAGTATGCAGCTATGGTTGAAAAGATACGCCAGCACGTAGGTGTAGATACACTGAAATTCAACAGCCTGCAGACAGTATGCGACGCCATCGGGCTGCCGAAGGAGCAGGTCTGCACTCACTGCTTCGACGGTTCGAGCTATGATATCAGCAACCTCGATTTCAACCAACTCGAAATGGATTTGTAAACCTGTATCGATGATTCGCAGAACTACAATATTTATTCTACTGGCAATGTTCGCCTCTGCTGCTTGGGCACAGTCAGACCCAAGCGGCAGGGCGCAGAACGACACCGCAATAGTATATCTTAGCGCACGGGATCTGTGCTTGAGCTATCAGGTTGACGGGCGCATCTTTGACGACGACAACCGTCTGTCAATGATAATGGACAGCCTGCAGCAGGTGCAGCCCAACGCCTATCCACTAATGGTACAATGGTGCCGCCAGCAGCGGACACGCATTAACCGTATGTCGAACAGCCTCAAAAACGACTATACCCGAGAAGGGGACAACATCTGGCTCGACTCGGCGCACTGCATCACCGACGCTGCAGCATTCCTTGTCAGAATGGAACTGATGGCCGCCCGCCTCCAGGCCGATGCCGATAACTACGACAGACTGGAGCAGGAACGCATCGAGTTCGAACGCCGTGCCGCCGAAGAACGTGCACGCGCCGAGGCGCTTCGCATACAACGCGAGAAGGACCTGCGGCTTGCCACGCTCAAGGACACTATACGCGCTATGCACAAGGACATTACAGGCATCTGCGACGCCAAGGGCATATCCGACAAGGTCCGTGTCAAAGAGCTGAAAGACCTGTTCTATGCATACCTCGCTGTATACAACCGCTATGACCTGACAGACGACAACACCACCGACAGCCACTTCAAACAGCTCGACGAACTGCAGCTGTTCCAGTCAGAACTGCTTGACAGTGTGCTTGGCAGCAACTCCTACTCAAACCGCATTGAAGCATTCAAGAACACCCTTCAAATGCGCTCAGGCAAGGATCACAATGAAGTCAACAAGTCCTACCTTCGAGTGTTCAAGAAGGTGCAGATTCCCATCAGTTTCAAAACAATAGCCGAGTATAACGACTATACCGCGCAACTGCGCGAAGTGATTGCCGTGCAGAATAACTATCTCAACGTAATAGACCTGCGCGACACCATCACGCAGAATACCAATACCCTGCAGATGCAGTGCTCGAAAAAGCACAAGGACATTTTCAGTTCATACAAGGACATACTCAGCGAGGTGAACCAGGTTCCATCGTTCACGACCCTTGCCGAGAGCGAGAAGTTCATTGCCAACCTGCAGGAATTTGTCATTGTGCAAAACGAGTTCAGCAAAGCCATTCAGCGCATCGATGTCATAGAGGCACGTGGCGACTCCATCGTTGCCCTGTGCCACAAGAACATCACCGACGTGGCTACAGCCTACAAAGAGCTTGTCGCCGCCAGCGACTTTGTGCCCAAATTCATCAACAAAGCCAGTGCCGAATACTTCAACAAGACGCTGGATGAGTTCGAGACTGTGCAGCAAATCTATATCAAAATTACAACCATCCGCAACGTTATTGATATGGGCAGCGCCTCGATAGTTGGCAGCAAGAACGCACCGAAAGGCCTCGTGCCGGGATACAAGCAGATGATGAAATACACCGACTTCACGCCGCATTTCAGCAACGAGGCAGGCGGCAATGACTTCATCAAGCTACTTAACCACTTCATCGACATACAGCAGAAATTCGTCAACATTATAAACAACAACAATACCATTGACGCCAACAGCAAGCAGTTCCGCACAGCCTTCAAAGAGTATGCCAACATCTACAAGGCTTACGAACGACTGCTGAAGACATACGACTATGAGCTAAACATCATCAGCGAGGCCGATGTCAACAATTACCAAAGCCATCAAGAGGCCATCCTTGCGATGCAGGAGCGCTTCTCCACGCTGGCCAATTCGCTTGATAAAGAAGACTACAACAACCGCCTGAAAAAGGTCAAAGAACCCGACAAAATCAAACTAATAATGGGTGTTAATTGATAAAAAAATCTGCTTTTTTACGTCATATTTAATAAATCTTTGTATCTTTGCATACGGTTTAAACCTGGACACAGGCTGCAAAACAACCAGCAAGAAATTAGAAAATAAATCGTTAACTAAACTTATTATTAACTTAAATCATTAAATCAATGAAGAAATTATTCTTAGCACTCGTAGCAGTATTCGCACTTTCGATGACTGCAAACGCACAGAACAACCTCGGTATCCGTGTTGGCGGCGGCCAGGGCTACAACACTGAGCTCTCGTGGCAGCACGGTCTCGGCGGCAACCAGCTCGAGCTCGACCTCGGCTGGCACTCTGACGATGGTTACACTGCTTTCAGCCTCGCTGGTGTATACCAGTGGACTGGCGAACTTGCAAGCTGGGGCTTCGGTACCCTCGGCTGGTATGCCGGTCTTGGTGTCCACCTGGGATACTGGAACTATGAGCACGCCGACAACCACGACTTTGCACTGGGCATCCCGGTACAGGGTGGTTTGGACCTCAAATTCAGCGCCATTCCTATCCAGCTCTCGCTCGACATCCGTCCGCGTCTGCACCTTCTCCCTGGCGACCTCTATTTCCACTGGGGTGACATCGCTCTCGGTATCCGCTACTGCTTCTAATCAGGCATAGAACTTGCCAAAACAAATGAAAAAGGACGCAATTGCGTCCTTTTTCATTTTATATACAGGATTACCGAATCATATTTTGAGCGGCTTGATATTCCGGCTCAAATATGAGTGGATGTTCTCAATCGGAATGCGCTCCTGTTTCATTGTGTCGCGTTCGCGGATGGTGACGGCATTGTCGGTCAAGGTGTCGTTGTCGACGGTAATGCAGAACGGGGTGCCGATGGCGTCCTGGCGACGGTAGCGGCGTCCGATAGCGTCCTTCTCGTCATACTGGACCATAAAGTCGTATTTGAGCATATCCATAATCTCGCGTGCCTTCTCGGGCAGACCGTCTTTTTTAACGAGCGGCAGGATGGCGGCCTTGTAGGGTGCCAGAACCGCAGGCAGGCTCAACACTGTGCGTACACTGCCGTCCTCAAGCGTCTCATCCTTAAGTGCGTGGCTGAATACGGCAAGGAATGTGCGGTCGACACCGATTGAGGTCTCGATGACGTATGGTGTATAACTCTCATTGAGTTCGCTGTCGAAATACTGCAGCTTCTTGCCGCTGAACTGGCTGTGGCGACTAAGGTCGAAGTCGGTGCGGCTGTGGATGCCCTCCAGTTCCTTGAAGCCGAAGGGGAACTGGAACTCGATGTCGGTGGCGGCGTTGGCATAGTGAGCCAGTTTCTCGTGGTCGTGATAGCGGTACATCTCGGCAGGGATACCAAGCGCCAGATGCCATTTCAGACGCTCCTCTTTCCAGTATTTGAACCACTCAAGCTCGCTGCCCGGGCGGACGAAGAACTGCATCTCCATCTGCTCAAACTCACGCATACGGAAAATGAACTGGCGTGCGACAATCTCGTTGCGGAAAGCCTTGCCGATCTGGGCTATGCCGAAAGGAATCTTCATACGTCCGCTTTTCTGGACATTGAGGAAGTTGACAAATATACCCTGAGCCGTTTCGGGGCGCAGATAAAGGGTGTCGCTGTCATCGATAACGCTGCCCATCTTGGTGGCGAACATAAGGTTGAACTGGCGCACGTCGGTCCAGTTGCGGGTGCCGCTGACGGGACAGACTATGCCCAGATCAAGAATCAGCTGCTTGAGGCCGGCAAGGTCGTTGTCGTTCATCAACTGAGCGTATTTCGCGTGGATTTCGTCAATCTGCTTTTGATGCTCAAGGACCCGTGCATTGGTGGTGACGAACTGCTGGCGGTCGAAGGCGTCGCCGAAACGCTTGTGCGCCTTCTCGCATTCCTTGTTGATTTTCTCCTCGATTTTGGCGATGTGGTCCTCGATAAGGACATCGGCGCGGTAGCGCTTCTTGCTGTCGCGGTTGTCGATCAAAGGGTCGTTGAAAGCATCCACGTGGCCCGATGCTTTCCAGATTTTGGGGTGCATAAAGATGGCCGAGTCGATACCCACTATGTTCTCGTGATATTGCACCATCGAGCGCCACCAATACTGCTTGATGTTATTCTTGAGCTCGGTGCCAAGCTGCCCGTAGTCGTAGACCGCGCCGAGGCCGTCATAAATCTCGCTTGAAGGGAAAATGAAGCCGTACTCTTTGGCGTGAGAGACTACCTTTTTGAATATATCTTCCTGATTTGCCATAATATATAATAAAAATTCACATCGGTTTGAAAACGCAAAGTTACGATTTTTTTGGAGAATGAGGATTTATTTGTACTTTTGTAAGCCCGACGAAGGGGCATTATTCGACAATCAACACACAAAAAGTATTCAATATGAGTTTAATGGATCAAATCAGGGCCAAAGCAAAGGCTGCAGACAAATGCATCGTTTTGGCCGAAGGCACAGAGGAGCGCACCCTCAAAGCCGCCGACATCATCCTCGGCGAAGGCATCGCCCGACTAATACTGCTGGGCAACGAAAATGAAATCAAAGGCCTTGCCGCCCAATGGGGCCTCAAGAACATCGACAAGGCCACCATCATCGACCCCGTCACGCACGAAAAGAAGCAGTTTTATGCCGAAATGCTGTGCGAGATACGCAAAAAGAAAGGTATGCAGATGGACGAGGCGATGCGCCTGGTCGAAGACCCGCTCTATCTGGCCACGCTGCTCATCAAAAACGGCGACGCCGACGGCGAAGTGGCCGGTGCACGCAACGCCACGGGCGACGTGCTGCGTCCCGCCTTCCAGGTGGTCAAGACCCTGCCCGGCGTGAGCGTTGTCAGCGGTGCCTTCATTATGGTGCTGAAAGACAAGACCTACGGCGAGGACGGGCTTATGGTCTTTGCCGATTGCGCCGCCACCCCCTGCCCCACCGCCGAAGAGTTGGG
>CAJOMZ010000066.1 GCA_905236645.1 uncultured Bacteroidales bacterium | reverse complement strand
AAACACTGAGGAGCCGTGCTGCACGGCACGGCTCCATCCAGGGGCATAGTTAAATGGTATAATGGCGGTCTCCAAAACCGTGGTTGGGAGTTCGATTCTCTCTGCCCCTGCAAGAAAAAAACTAGTTTAAGAAATGTCAAAGTTTGGTGAATATGTGAAGTCGAGCTACGACGAACTGGTGCACAAGGTGTCGTGGCCTACATTCAAAGAGTTGCAGAACAGCGCCGTGGTGGTGGCTGTGGCTGCTCTTGTGATTGCCCTCGTGGTCTTCCTCATGGATGTCATCTTCGGCGTCCAGGGCTGGGGCTGGAAGGGATTCTTAGGATACTTCTATCAGATTTTCGCTTAAAAAGGCAATCGCTACGCCGGGTCTTGCTTCCCAAATTCTTTTGAGACACACTCTTTGGCCGGTGGTCTGTTACAGATTCGAACTGTAGACCTCTTCCGTGTGAAGGAAGCGCTCTGAACCAACTGAGCTAACAGACCGTTGTGGCTCTCTTTTCCTCTCGAAAGCGGGTGCAAAAGTACAACATTTTTTTCATATAGCGACAAAAATCGGAAAAAAACATTCTCCGTTTTTGGGTTTTGCCCGATATGATGTTGTGGATTAGCCTTTTGTGTGCGCTCTCGCAAGGCGGTTTTACAGGTGCCTTGAGCGGGGCTGCGGCACTTCTACGGGGAAAAATTTGCTCTTGATGTAAGAAAATCGGCTTTTGTTCGTCATATATGTATAAAAGTCGACAATGGACCTTCAGGCATTCAAACATAATATTCTCCCATTGCAAAGTGCGATGCAGCTTTTGGCTGAGCGTATGCTCGGCGATGTGGCTGACGCCGAGGATGTTGTGCAGGATGTATTCGTGGCGCTGTGGAGCCGCCGCGACGACCTCGACAGGATTGTCCGATTGGAGGCCTATTGTATGCAGATGGTGCGGATGCGCAGCATCGACTTGATTCGCAAGCGCAAGCGGCAGCTGGAGCACAGCGAGACCATACGCAACCTGACCGACGCCGAGGTCTTTACGGAAGTGGAGGAGGTGCAGGACCGTTCGGCGCTGCTCGGCAGGCTGCTCGCCGAACTGCCGGAACGTCAACGCAAGGCGGTGACGATGAGATATATAGAGGAGCGCGACACGAAGTATATGGAACGCGAACTGCGGATGTCGCAGGCCAATGTCTATACCACCCTTTCGCGTGCCTTGCAGACATTAAAGGATAAACTAAACCAAGTTAAGATATGAACCAAATGCCTGATTTAGAGGAGTTATTCGAGGCGGCGCGGCGCCAAGAGGCCGACCGCCGTCGCCAGCAGAAACTGGGCGATATGATTGACCGTATGGCCGCCGCCGGGACGCAACGCCGCCGCCGTCCGCTGTGGCTCTATTCGGGTGTGGCGGCGGGCATACTGCTGCTTGTAACCGTGGGGCTGCATCTCCTGTTCGGCGATGTGGCCGGAACGAAAGAGGGCCCGATTCTTGCCGAGAAGCAACCCGTGCGGCCTGTCGTCGCATCGGACACGGCCTCTGCCGACGGCCAGACGGCAGTCGAGGTGGCACCGGCTTTTGTCGCGCCCAAGCACAATGCCGCTCTTGCCGAAAACGCTGTTCCGTCGCAGCCCGTGGAGCAACCTGCCGGAACCATAGCCGAGCCGGAACTGCAGCCCGTGCCGCAGCCGGAAGAGCTGCTTCTGGCCGAGGATGTGCAGCCGGTGCAGCCCGACACACCGCAGGTGGCGGCAACGCAGCGCCAGGTTTTCGAGCGCACCTCGTCGCGCCTGGTGTGCGGTTCGGGCTGCACACCTGAGCGCCGCTCGCCCTCGGCCGGCAACGCGCCGCAGATGGCCGTGGTCGCCCTTTCGGGGGCCAACACCGATTTCGAGGTCGGTAGCATCTCGTTCTGACGCAGGTGTTTAATCTTTTTTTTGACCAAAACTGTAAGAAACCGACACGTTGCTCGTCATATAGGTGAATGAACATTCAGACAAGATTATAATCTTAACCCGTCAACCTTTTATCGCTAACCTTTTAAAACAATCGAAATGAATAAAATAGCATTCTTCACTGCATTTCTTCTATTAAGTGTCGCGACGCTCTGCGCACAGGATGAATACCGCGTAAGCCAGCCTTTGTCCGACAGCATCGACTGGCTGGTCATTGAAGACGGATGGCAGGTCCGCATACGCCACGGCGAGCAGTCGTCGCTGACCATAGTCACCCCGTGCGGCACCTTCTTCGAGGAGGACAACGAACCGCAAATCAGTACCGTTGTCGGCGACAAACTGACCCTGCTTTCAAACAAGTCTATGCCGCGCAGCACCGTGGTGGAAATCACGCTGAAGCATAAGCTTCACCATCTCAGTGTCGGGAAGGACGCCACGGTGCAGACCGACAACCTGGTGTTCTATGGCACATTTGCCGATGTGGACATCGACGAAGGCGCGACGGTGACCGGCACGACGTGGAAGGGGGCCAAGAACCTGGATGTCGTTGTCGACCAGAATGCTACGTTGCGGCTCGATACGCTTCAGGCTGAAAACAAGCTGACGCTGTTGCGCGAACCGATGGCTCGTGTCGATTGCCCGACACTGATAAGCGACGACACTAAGGTCAGGAGCGATGTCAAGAGCTACGGCTCGCTCTATCAGACCGACCCCGCCCGCAACCTGACCGTAAGGAATGTAAAGCGCAGTTCCGCAAAGTCGGTGGGGGGGATATCGTTCAGTTTCGGCCTTTCGTCGCCCGTCCCGCTCTATATGAATAACAAAAGCGGGTCGCCCTACAACCGCGGCGAGAGCTATCGCCTGGACCTCAGTATTGGTTTTAACAAGGCTATCCCTGTAGGCCCATTGTCGTTCGACCCGCGTATAGTCTACGGATTTGGTTGGAACCGCCTGCTCAATAGCGTCAGCTATGATGGCAACGCCCTCGTGCTCAGCACTCCCGCCAGCGGCGAGATACCGCAGCAGCATCTCTATACCGAGAGCCTTGGCCTGCGACTGGGGATGGGCTATTCGTTCGGCAAAAGGAACGAGGATACCGGCAGGAAGCCTTTTAAGCTGGGTTTCGGCCTCGACGCTTTGTACAACTTCGGCGGTCGCCTTGTTACACGCACTATGGGCAGCGACAACCACTGGGACCGCACCCGCGAGAAAATTGACGTTATGAACCCCTGGCAGCTGCGCGCCTTCATCAGCATTGGAAGCCCGGTCCATCTTGGTGGTTCCATCGGCCTCACCTACGACCTGCTGCCGACGTTCCGCACCGGCACCGATGCCGACAAGATCCGCACTCTGGGCGTCACGCTAAGCTTCTGACGGCTTCCTCGTAGTTGTGCAGGCTTGTAGTCTTCATCAGCCGCTTGTAGACCTTCTTGTCTATGAGCGGCTTCTGGTATTCCCAGAAGGCCTGCATCCGTGCCAGCACCTGCTGGTCGCCCTGCAGGGTCTGCAGTGCCGCGTCGTACAGGCGGCGGTGCATCTCTATTGTGGCTGCCATCCGCTCTGTTTCGCCGTATTCGCGCCCCTCGCGCCATTCGCGCGCCAGCGTGGGCCGCGCCAGCAGGCCGCGCCCAATCATTATTCCTTCGAGGTCGGGGAACAGGCTGAGCGTCTGGTCTATGTCTTCCGGCGTGGCGAGGTCGCCGTTGTATACTATGGGGTGGCGCGAGGCCTCTTTCAGCCGGCGAAAGGCCTCGCGGTCTGTCGGGCCTTTGTATTGCTGCACCCCCAGCCGCGGATGGATGGCTATGTGCTCCAGCTCGAAGCGGTTCAGCACCTCTATCACTGCCAGCCCTTCGCTGGTGTCGGTCAGGCCTGAGCGCATCTTCACGCTGACCTTCAGCCTTGTGCGACTTTGCAGCTCTTGCATCATCTGCTCTATGCGGTCTGGATGCGCCAGTGCCGCTGCGCCTCGTCCACGTCCTGTCTGCATAGGGAAGGGACAGCCCAGGTTGAGGTCGACGCGGTTGTAGCTGGCCTGCTCTACGATGTCGAGCAGCGGCTTCAGTTCGTCGGTGTCGGCAGCAATGACTTGCGGCACAAGGTCCAAGCCTTCATTGTTCTCGGTCGCAATGTCCCTCAGGTCCTTGTTCCTCACTTTGCCGCCGTCGCAGCGCAGAAAAGGGGAGAGGTAGGTGTCGATGCCGCCGGCAACCCTGCTGTGGATGCTGCGGTAGAGGTGGTCGGTATAGCCTTGCAAAGGTGCAAAAAAGAGCTTCATTTTTCCTGTTTCTTGGTTCGTTTCCAATGGTTATTGTGACTGGTATTGTGCTATAACGCAAAAAATGTTGAAATGTTTTGTGCTGTTCAATGCCTTGAAACAAAGCATTATATACTGGCTTGGGCTTTTGGTTCTGCCAAAAATCGCATCTTTTTTTTGCCAGTTTGAAAAATCTTTGTACTTTTGCACTCGCTTTTGGCAAGAAATGATCTGTTAGCTCAGTTGGTTTAGAGCGCTTGCTTGACAGGCAAGAGGTCAACAGTTCAAATCTGTTACAGATCACCGAGACCACCTCATCGAGGTGGTCTTTTCTTATGTATGAGAGTCTTTCTCGTTATGCCAGTTTGAAGCGCATACGCCACGTATGGGTTTCCTCGTTCCAGTCGTGGCTGATAATCTTGAACTGGCCTATCTCGGCTGTGTTGCCGACGTGGGTGCCCACGCAGGCGCAGAGGTCGTAGTCGCCGATGCGCACCAAGCGCAGTGTCTCGCTGGCGTCGTCGGGCAGCTTGCCGAGGTCCACTTCGGGCGGTACCTCGTCGCGGCGTACAAACTCGTAGGTCACATCAAGATGACGCTGTATCACCTCGTTGACGCGACGTTCCAGCTCCTGTACTTGCTCCTCGGTGGGGCAGGCTGCCAGCTGGTAGTCGCACTTGCTTTTCTTGCGCTCAATGTGCGCGTTTCTCGACCGCGGACAGCCGAACATCCGCACCATCGTCTGGTTCAGAATATGCTCAGCCGAATGCATCGGCGGATACTCTTGCTTGTTATGCTCGTTAAGAATAGGGGGCTCCATATTGTTCTATTTTTGTGGTCAGATTCTTTCTACGATGTTGCGGTAGCCGATCTCGTGCAGGAACTCGAAGGCGCCTTCAAACAGGTCGAGGTCGGTGGGCTGGTGGGCGTCGGTGCTGACGAGGACGGGGATGCCGAGGGTGTCCATATACTTAATTGTCTCGCGACCGGGGTAGTAGTCGGTGTGGCGGCCTTTGTAGATGCCCCGCGTGTTGATTTCGCAAATGCACCCCGATTCTTTTATCAGCTCGAGCGTCTCGTACAGCAGGTCGCGGAACCAGCGCTCGTCGTAGTGGAAATAGCGGTCGCGGTTGTGCATCACTATCTTGTCGCAGTGGCCGACGATGGTGGGCCGGTTGCGTTCAATCATAGCGTTCTGCTGGTGGAAATAGGCGCGCACACCGGCGCGGATGTCGTTGCCGAAGATGTGGCGCAGGCCGTTGTCGTAGGTCTCCTGGCGTGGCCCGTCGATAAACCAGATGTGGTACGGAATCTGCTTGCGTTCGTCGCCTGTGGTCGTGGCCGAAAGCTGGCGCAGCGACTCGACATCGGCAGGGTTGGGGATAAGGTGTACGCTGCCGATGGTGTATTCCAGACCGCCCTTTTCGATGAGCGGCGCAAAGTCCTCCTGCAGGCCGGGAATGTAGTCGATCTCGAGCCCCAGACGGATGTCGATGCGGCCGGCGTATTCGTCGCGCAGGGCGCGCACCTCGTCGCAATAGGCAGTGTATTCCTCTTCCTTGATGGCGAAAGTGCTGGGGAAGGGGACCGGCGAATGCCCCGAAAAGCCCAGGGCGGTGAAGCCTTTGGACAGGGCGTACTCCACATATTCGCGCAGCTCGCCCTTGCCGTCGCAGTAGTGGCTGTGTGTGTGATAGTTAGAAATCATATTGCATTGTTAGTGACAGTCTCAGGTTGCTTGTCGGAGTGGCGTAGCCGGCGCGTGTGTATTCCGCTTCGGCGGTGAAAAAGAGGCCCTTGAGGGTGTTGTAGGTCAGACGTGGCTGGATGCGCCACAGATATTCGATGTCGTGGCCGCGGCCGAAGCAGTAGGCATAGTCGGTGTTGCCGAAGTCCTTGTTTTTGGCGAAGCCGAGGAAAAGGCCTGGCCGCCAGTGGCCTGCGTTGCGCGAAAGGTCGAGCCACACGGTGTTGAAATGCCAGTCGCTGAAGGTCGTGTCGGCCAGCATCAGGTAGCCGCCCAGCGAGCAGCCCTCGTACAGGCTGTTGTTGAGCAGCGTCTGCGCCTTGATGTCGAGCTGTCCTGCGCGTGCCTTGCCGAAGAAGGTGTAGCTCAGCGACGAATGCAGGCGCCTTTCGGCATCGGGCACGACGGGCTGTAGGGTCTTGAGGTTGGCGGCGCCGCCAATCAGCAGGCGAGGCTTGGCGTAGAGCAGCCGCAGGTTCAGTTCGGGCATCAGCGAATGGCGTGCAAACAGCGTGCTTGAGGTCTGGGTGCCGTCAAGCAGTCCCTGGCTGGCGTTGTCGAGCTGCCACATCGCTGTTGCGGCCAGCTCGAAGTGGCCTATCGGCAGGCGGTAGCGCACCTGGTTGTAGCGGGCGTAGCAGTGGAACGGCGAGCCCATATTGAGCGGATTGGTCATCGGCATTATTTCTGGAATCACCATTGCATACCAATACTGGCCGGCCAGCAGCGCGCCGCGGCGTTCCCAGTCGAGGCTGATGTAGGCGTGGCGCAGGCGCAGGTCGTTGTTGAAGTCGCCCTCGATATACGCAACCGTGTGTGCACCAAGCACATCCGGGCCTGTGACGCACAGGTTGAGCCTCGTGGTGATGGTCATCATATTGGCCTGCCACCCCTCGTTGAGGTCGTGTCCGGCGGCGTCGAGGGCCACAGGCTTGGGGTAGAAGAGCATCATATCCTCGCGTCCGCCCACCACCTCGCGGCTGTCGGCATAGAAGTGCGGGTTGACAAAGCCGTGGAAATCAAAGCGGAACTTCCTGGCTGCGGTGTCGTTCTGGGCGCTGGCGACCGTGGCCAGCATCAAAATCACGGTAAAAAACGCTGTTTTTTTCATTATTGGTTTGTTGCTTGATTGTTAATGACTTAAAGGTGTCTGCTCCATACCAACTCCGTCCGTTGTACAATACTTGTACAATATTTGTACGTTTACCAATTGTACATATATTGTACAAGTATTGTACATATATTGTACAACGGACGGAGTTGGTACGGTCCGGAGGCGGCGATAGACGGGTGCCGTTACTTCTTGCTGCCGCCGGCAAGGGCAAGGATGAGCCCCAGTGCAACGCCGAGCAGGGCGGCAAAGAGCACCTGGAAGGTGGGGGGCAGGATGAACGTTATGGTGTGGGCGGGGAACCAGAATAGGGGTATGGTCTTCTTAATCACGACGTTCCATTGGACATCCCAGTTGACCTTGGTGGCGAAGATCTCGCGCATCTTCATCGGGCGCAGCAGTCCGCGCACGGTGCCTCCGTTGTCGAGTATGTGGATGTCGGTGCACTTGTGGAAGGTCATCATCACGGGTGCGAAGATGCTGTTCATCAGTACGCTGACGGCGAAGGCGATGCCCAGCTTGCCCCAGGTGAGCTCGGGGGCGGTGAAGATGTCGGTCAGCAGCTTCGGGTCGCATCCGGCAACGCTGGCAAGGAAGACGGGTGTGCCGCTCTTGAAGATGACCATAGCCATAGCGATGCACATTCCGAGGAAGCCCCACACCATCATACGCGGTACGATGCCGAAGCCGGGCTCGTTGTAGACGCCTTTGCGTATGCGCAGGGCCAGCATCTCGCCCAGGGTGGCGAGGATGGCGAACTTGAAGAAAGCCATAATGTAGGGATGGTTTGCCGTGGCGTCGCAGAACCACGCAAAGAAGCCCGTGGCGGGGATAAAAAAGGGCGCAAGCACCGCGACGACGCACAAAATGAGAATCCAGTCTTGTTTTTTCATTGGTTTTAATTGTATGTTAATAAATATTTTGTGTGCTGATACAAAGCGTGTTCGATGGTGCAAAGATAGCAATTTTCAGTCAGAATCCTTAAAAATTACAAAAAAATTGGTAATTTTGCATCGTTTTTAAACCGTTTCTTATGTCTTCGTTACCACCTCTGTTCCTTGACATTGCCATCATTCTCATCACGGCTGGCGTTATCACTGTTGTCTTCAAATGGCTGAAGCAGCCTCTTGTGCTGGGCTACATCGTGGCCGGATTCTTCATAGGGCCCTATTTCCCGTGGTTCCCGGCCGTGAAGGACGCCGCCGACGTGCACGTGTGGAGCGACATCGGAATAGTGTTCCTTATGTTCGCTTTGGGTCTGGAATTCAGCATCAAGAAGTTGAAGAAGGTGGGCGCGACGGGTGCCATAACGGCCCTGACCGAGCTGGCTATTATGTTCCTGCTGGGCTCGAGCGTGGGGCGCCTGCTGGGGTGGCAGCCGATGGACTGCATCTTCCTGGGCTGTATGCTGTCGATATCGTCGACCTCGATTATCATCAAGTCGTTCGAGGACTTGCGGCTCAAGCAGCAGAAGTTCACCTCGTCGGTCACGGCGGTGCTTATTGTGGAGGATTTGATAGCCGTGCTGTTGCTGGTGATACTGTCGACGGTGTCGGTCAGCCGCAACTTCGACGGCGGCGAGCTGGTAATGAGCTTCGTCAAGCTTATATTCTTCCTCATAGTGTGGTTTACGTTTGGTATCTTTCTGATACCCACCTTTCTGCGCTGGATGAGGCGCTATATGACCGAGGAGACGCTGTGCATCGTTTCCGTGGGCCTGTGCTTCGGAATGGTGGTGCTGGCCTCCTATGCGGGTTTCTCGACGGCGCTGGGCGCTTTCGTGATGGGCGCTATACTGGCCGAGACCATCGAGGCCGATGTCATCCACCGCATCATCACGCCGATAAAGAATCTCTTCTGCGCCGTGTTCTTCGTGTCGGTGGGTATGCTTGTCGACCCGCATATACTTGTGAAATACATTGTTCCGATACTCGTCATCGCGGCTACGGTGGTCTTCTTCAAGTCGGCCGCGGCCACGCTGGGTTTCATCCTGTCGGGCAAGGACCTGAAGACGTCGGTCCAGTCGGGCTTCTGCTTCTGCCAGATAGGTGAGTTCTCGTTCATCATCGCCGGCCTGGGCCTTTCGTTCGGGGTCATCAACCCCGACCTGTACCCTATAATAGTGTCGGTGTCTATCGTCACCACCTTTGTCACCCCCTATATGATCAAGGGCGCGCTGCCTCTCTACAACAAGGTGGAGCCGCGGCTGCCGCAGCGCGTCAAGGATGCCCTCGAGCGCTATAGCAATTCGGCCAAGCAGACCAACAAGTCGGGCTCGGTGCGGAGCTTCCTGAGAAAGCAGTTCTCGTCCATATTGCTCTACAGCGTTATCAATGTGGCTATCCTCCTGCTGTCGTCCTCGTTGCTCAAGCCGTTCCTGAACAGAGTCTTTGTCACCTCGTCGGGTACCCCGTCGCTGTGGGGCAACTTGATAGGGATGACGGCGACGCTGCTGTGCATACTGCCTTTTGTGTGGGCGCTGGCGGTGCGCAACGTCAACCGGGCGAAGATAAGGGAACTGCTTGACTCGACCGAATACAGCCAGGCCATCGTCATACCGGTGCTGCTGCTGCGCTACTTCCTTGCGCTCTTCTTCATCGGCCTTGTCATTGGCCGCTATATCCACCTTGCCGTGGGTTTCCTTATCATCCTGGCCGTGTTCATAGTGCTGATGATGCTGTTCTCCAAGCGTGTCATCGGCTTCTACCAGCGCATCGAGAACCAGTTTGTGTCCAACTTCAATTCGCGTCAGGCGCAGCAGTCGTTCAAGATACCCACGCTGCTCGAGAACAACTTCTACCTGGAGCGCATCCCCGTTACGCAGTATTCATCCTTTGCCGGGCTTCGCCTGATGGATACCAACTTCCGCGAGGATTACGGCATCAACGTCGTTTCGATAGAGCGTGCGGGCCAGATCCACGACTTGCCGCAGAAGGAGATGCTCATCCTGCCTGGCGACCGCCTGTCGGTGATGGGCAGCGAGGACCAGATTGCGCACCTGCGCTCGGCACTCGACGTCGAGCCTGATATGCTGATACACGACCACAGCGACAACGAACTGAACATTTACCGGTTGACGGTGCACGACAACAACCCGTTTATTGGGCAGACTATCTCCGAGTCGCGCTTCTCGCAGCACTACCACGCAATGATTATCGCCATTGAACGCGAAGGGGAGCAGATACTCAATCCACGCTCTTACACCAGGTTCGAGGATGGCGACATCGTGTGGTTCGTCTCGCCCGAAGAGCTTGACATCCATAAGTTTACAAGAGAGTAGTCGCTCGTTGCGAACTTTCTTATTGTCAGTGCTGTGGTAGGTACTGTTTGGGGGATTTAACATTTTTTTATGATTTCTTTTTGAAACTTTTTGTACCCCTCAAGCTACTATATTGGTGTAAAATCTAAACCGTATGAAAAGAAATTTTTTGCTTATATTTGTGCTTTTAACAGCATCTAACAACTTGTGTTTTGGTTAGATACTATTGCTACTGCAAAAATTTTGATTGCACATCGTGCTATCAAGTGAATGCTTTTACCATTAATAACAATATTATTTGTTCGGACTAATTATAATCAACCTTAATACAGTATACATTATGAGAAAGTTTTTATTCTTCTTGCTTTTTTGTGTTGGCTTTCTGATGCCAAAGGTGTCTGTGGCGCAGTAGCCATATTATTACCACACTGGCGATACAATAGTAGGTCGCTCGCCTATATATTTCTATCAGTGGTGGACAGAGCAATGGCTCGCAGATACATCACACAGATTATTATATAAGCGTTATGAATGGTGGCCTCCTGTCGATTGGCCTCAGGAGTTATATCTTTATGCGTTGACAGATACTCCCCACGGGGAAATGCTTCAATACTGCTATACCGACACACCACTTAAGATAATAGGCATTGCAACTGCTGCGGTAGTGACAAGAAAAAGCGGTAGTAATGAATTGCCGGGATATACACCGGAAATCCAAGAATATCTCCGACTATACGAAGCCTCTGAAGACACTTTTATGCTTTTAAAGGAGGTGCCGTTTGACCATACACTTGAAAAACGATATTTGGAAATAAATACCAGGCATCCATATAATCTTATGTCTGACTCCGTTTGTTGTTACCATCATCCTATTGATAGAATTAATTATCTTGGTGTCAGAGAACACTATTTTGACAAGCCGGTAACTGTAGAGGATTCCTTTTATGTGGGGCTCACAACAGAAGCTTACTATTTTAATACACCTCCTATCGAGGATAATGGCCACATTCCTCAAATTGTCGTTAACAGCCTTTCAATTTCCTGGGATTCGTCGTATTTCGAAGGTTTTAATTTTATGCAGCATTGCTCATATTTTTGTGAAAGCACTCCCTCTACACTACATAAATACAGGCATATAGCTTGGAATTGGAATACTGGGGACACTGTTGATGCCAGCTGGCACTGGTGGAACAGTCCGTACTTTATGCTGGAGTTCCCCATTGTGGTTATCGATTCTTCGTATATCATTCCGCCCTACGAGTGTCCAGCGGTGCAGAATGTCCGCTTGGCCCAGCAGGGGGAAGGCGAGGCCTACGTGATGTGGGACACTCACGGCGACCACAACTCGTGGCAGGTGAGCTATGGCCCTGCAAATATGGACCCCGACAGCGGCACCGTTGTTAACTGCCCGATACAGGTGGGGCGTATACAGGGGCTTGACTCCTGCACGCGCTATTGGGCGTATGTCCGCGCCGTGTGCAACCACGACAGCATCTGCTACAGCCGGTGGAGTGACCCTGTGGAAATCTACTTCTGCGACAACACGGGCGGCGGCGGTGACGACGGTGACGACGGTGACGACGGTGACGACCCCCAAGGCATAGTAACAGCCCTCGACGTGATGACCTACATAGTGCCCAACCCGGCAGCGGCTGAAGTGACGGTATACTCATCGTTCTACATCAACCGCATAGAGGCCCACAGCCTGCAAGGGGTAAAGACGATGGACGTGCCCGCCTCGGGTATATCAGCGTCGTTTGACGTGAAAGACTGGCCCTCGGGCGTTTACGTCATAACTGTCCACACGCAGGGCGGCAGCGTGACAAAGAAACTGGTGGTGCAATGAAAAAGTGATTTTATACCACCAAGATTGGTTTGTTTGATATCGTTTCTTTGACGAGAGCGGCTTGGATTCTTGCATAAAATCCAAGCCGTTCTTGTTAAACACTAATGGCCGATTCGGGTCAAGGACAACAAAAATAATTCTCGTCAGCAATAAAATGTGCCGCGTGGCGTTTATAGAACTTGAAAAAAGATTTAATACTAAACTTAACTGTGTAATGAAGAGATATTTCCGATATGTAGTGCTTGGGCTTGCTATATGTGTGGCCGGTCTTTCGCCGCTGGAGGCGCAGAACGGCATACCTGCCGACCGTGCGTTCGAGCTGTCCAAGAACCTTGAGATTTTCAGCAGGCTGTACCAGACGCTCTATGTCAATTATGTTGACGACATCGATCCTGGAGCGACGATGAAGAAGGCTATCGACGCTATGCTGGCTTCGCTCGACCCGTATACAGTCTACTATCCCGAGTCGGATATGGAGGACGTGAAGATGCAGCTGCTGGGACAGTATGGCGGCATTGGGGCGCTGATACATCAGCAGGGCGACAAGATATACATTTCAGAGCCTTACAAGGACTTGCCGGCAGACAAGGCGGGCCTGAAGGCCGGCGACCGCATTGTGGCTGTGAACGGCGAGTCGACGGAGGGCAAGAACAACGCCGACGTGAGTGCTGCGATGCGCGGCCAGGCCGGTACGGAGCTGACACTGAAGCTGGAACGCGACGGCAAGATATTCGAGAAGAAGATTACTCGCGCCGAAATCAAGCTGCCCAATATGCCCTACTGCGGTATGGTGGGCGGCGATATAGGATATGTGAAGCTGGACGAGTTTACGCAGGATGCGGCAAAGAATGTGCGCGAGGCGTTTGCGCGCCTGAAGCGTGAGCACCCTGAGATGAAGGGCTTTGTGCTTGACCTGCGCAACAACGGCGGCGGCTTGATGAACGAGGCTGTCGACCTGGTGAACATCTTTGTGAAGAAGGGACAGCTGATAGTGGAGACGAAGGGCAAGATTGCAAGCAAGAACACCAAGAGCTATACGCATCTGAACCCTGAGGACACAGAGATGCCGGTGGCAGTGCTGATTAACGGCTACAGTGCGTCGGCGTCGGAGATTACGGCGGGCAGCCTGCAGGATTTGGACCGTGCTGTCATTATCGGTTCGAGGTCGTTCGGCAAGGGCCTGGTGCAGAATGTGCTGCCGCTGATCTACAACACGCAGATGAAGGTTACGGTGTCGAAATACTATATTCCGAGCGGTCGCTGCATACAGGCTTTGGACTATAGCCACAAGGACGAGAACGGACGTGCGACGAAGGTGCCCGACTCGCTGAAGACGGCATTCAAGACTGCCAATGGTCGCATTGTGTATGACGGTTTCGGCATAGAGCCTGACGTTGAAACGGAAACGGAGTATATGTCGGCGCTGACGACTACACTTGTGGCCAAGTACCATATATTCAACTACGTGAGTGAGTTTGTGAAGAGCCATCCGACGATTACCTCCCCTGCCGAGTTTGAGGTGACAGATGAGATTTACAACGACTTTGTGCGTTATCTGTCGGACAAGGACTACAGTTACTCGACGGGTACGGAGCAGGTGCTGAAGGATTTGAGGAAGGTCGCCGAGGAGGAGAACTATATGGATGCCGTGAAGAGTGAAATTGAGCGTCTTGAGGAGAGCCTGAAGAGAGAGAAGGCTGACGACCTGCAGAAGTACCGAAACGAGATAAGCGAACTGCTGAAGGGTGAGATACTGGTGCGCTACTATTATGCGGCGGGCCGTCTGGAAGGCACGCTGAAGAGCGACCCCGATGTGCTGAAGGCTGTAGAAGTGCTGCACGACAGGAAGTTTTATGATGAAAAATTAAGAACTACGAATTAAAAGAGTGGGAGAGCTAAGATGGGTGATGAATTAAACTCCGCGTGGGATTCCTTTTAATTAAAAAGAGATTGGGACGGTGGCATTTCTGCAGATATATTTCCCGCGTGTGAATCGCGACGACGGGTCGTTTTCTTTGCGGCTGACCGTCCACGCGGCAGTCGGTTTTGTTCTGCTTTTCCTGTTGATGGCATCGCAGCCTGTAAGCAATTTTATGATGAGCGGTATGGAGATACTGCTTGCCGTCAATTGGGTGCTGGAGTGGGATATGCGCGCCAAGATGGAACGGGCGCGTCGTCAGCCGCTGCTATGGGCCTTTTTGGTTCTTATGCTGGTGCACTTGGCGTGGATGCTTTCGAGTTCGAACACTGGCTATGGCTGGGGTGATATGTTCCGCAAGCTTCCGCTTTTGGCCATCCCTTTGGTGGTGCTTACCTCGAGGCCATTGAACCGACGTCAGTTGTCGGTGGTGCTGTTTGGCTTTGTACTGAGTGTCTTTGTGGCAACGATAATAGGGCGTGTGCGACTGGCAACAATTCCTGATTTGCCCTATCGCGACATTATTCCATTCATATCGCACATACGCTTTTCGATGAATGTATGCCTTGCGCTTGTGGTTCTGGGCTGGTTTGCTGTGGAGCGTCGCCGTCGCAATGGCAAGCTGTGGGGCGACTGGATGCTGTGGGTGGTGGCGGCAGTGGCGCTGTCGTTTGTCGATTTTCTGCTGCGGCTGCGCTCGTATACGGCTTTTGTTATGCTTTTTGTTGTCGCCGTGGTGCTGCTTGCCGTGTTTTGGAAGCATATAGGACGCCGTGTGGCTGCGATATTGCTGACGTTTATGCTGGCGTTGGTGCTCGCTGTTGTCTCTGTGTCGGCGCTTATGGCGCGCGACTACTACAGGCTTGCTCCCCTTGCCAAGGGGCCGTTAGAGGCAGTCACCGCCAACGGCAATCCGTATCAGCACAAAGAGGACGGCTTGATTGAGAACGGCAACTATGTGAACAACTATATCTGCCGCAGCGAGTTGGAGCGCGAATGGGCGAAGCGCAGCTCTATGTCGCTCGATGAGTTGACGGACAACGATTATGCCGTCTATCCTACTTTGCTGCGCTATCTCAACGCAATGGGGGTGGCCAAGGACAGCGCCGGTGTTGCCAGGCTGTGCGACGAGGACGTGAGGGCGATAGAGAAGGGCATTGCCAATCCGGTCTATGTACACGGCTCGTCGCTGCGCAAGATGTACTATGTGATGTTTTTCGAATACGAGTGCTACAGCAAGCTTGGCGCAGTAAAGGATTTCACTATGCTGCAGCGCTTTGAGCTGTGGAAGAACGCCTGGAGGGTGTTCGTCAAGCATCCGCTGACGGGTGTGGGCACCGGCGACGTGGTAGACTGTTGCCACAGGCAGCTTGCAGCAGACGGCTCGCCGCTGGCTGGCACTAAGAAACATACCCATAACCAGTACCTTACACTCCTTGTGAGCTTTGGCCTTCTGGGATTCTCGATCATAGCTTTTATGTTCATCTATGCCTTCCGCAGACAGCGCCTTATGCGCATCCCGGCAGTGCTGGCGTTTGTAACGATAGTGCTTGTGTCGTTCATCACCGAAGACACGCTCGAGACCCTTGCGGGATGCGTTTTCTCAGTGCTGTTCCTGTGCCTGATGGGAGTGGGAGAAGCGGAAAGTGGAAAACGGAAAACGGAGAAGTGAGAACGGAGAACGAGGCGGTACATTCTAAAGTTAAAGTCAAGGTTAAAGTTAAGGTCGATAAAACGTTTTACAATGTATCAATATCATACTCTAAATAACGGCATCAAGATAGTCTTCCGCCAAAACAATTCGACTGTCACCCACAGCGGCGTATACATCAACATCGGGTCGCGCGACGAGAGCGGCCTCGACGAAGGCATAGCGCATTTTATCGAGCATACGGTATTCAAGGGCACCGAGCACCGGCGGGCATACCACATCCTGAACCGCATCGACGGGGTGGGAGGGGAGCTCAACGCCTTCACCACCAAGGAGGAGACCTGCATCTACGCCTCGTCGCTCTCTGTCCATCTGGAACGCTGCCTGGAGCTCTTTGCCGACATCATTTTCAACAGCACCTTTCCCGAAAGGGAGATCGAGAAGGAAAAGGACGTGGTGCTTGAGGAGATAAATTCGTACAAGGATAGTCCGTCAGAGTTGATATACGATGATTTTGAGCAGTATATCTTCGAGGGGCATCCACTGGCGCACAACATCCTCGGCACACCGCGCAACGTGCGCCGCTTCACATCGCAACGCTTGCTCGACTTCCTGCACCGCAACTACACCACTGACCGGATGGTTATATCGATTGTCGGCAATGCCGACTTCAAGCGCGTGGTGCGGTTGTGCGAGAAGTACTTCGGAGAATGGAGAACGGAGAATGGAGAACGGAGAGCGGAGAACGGACGGCGGACGGCTCCGCAGTATCGGCATTTCGACCTCACGCTCAACCGCCACAC
>CAJOMZ010000065.1 GCA_905236645.1 uncultured Bacteroidales bacterium | reverse complement strand
TTGAAGACAACGACAGCATCTGGCTCTACGTGAAGCACCACTGCACGCGCCCCGACACCTCGTTCAGCCCGCGCTACCTGCGTATGGCCGACCGCTACTGGACCGTGACCGGCACCATACCGGAAGGGGCGCGCGTGGGCGGACGCTTCTACTACAGCCGTCAGGGTAGCGACGGAACGTTGGACAACAATCTTTTCAACAGTACCGACGAGTTCGGCCTGATAAGGCTGCTCTACCGCCAGAACGCGGACGACGAGTGGATGCCGGCAACGAGTATGCACACCGGCAGCTCGGCGCAGGGCTATTTCGTTATGACTTCGCTGAAAACCGGCGAGTACACACTGGCTATGGCAGACACCAGCTATGTCGGCATCGAAGTCCCCGCCGACGGCGGCAACGGCAAGGTGAGCATATTCCCCAACCCTACCACAGGCAGCGTGACCATAGAGACCGACACTCCGGGCGAGCCACTGATGCTTGATGTCTGCGACCTCGGCGGACGCATTATCATTGACAGCCTGCACCTCGACAGCGGCCAGAAGACGAACCTTGGGCTGAAACCAGGCAGCTATATCTTCAACGTGAGACAACTGAATGCCAATAGATTGACAAGCCGCAAAGTGCAGTTTATGAATTTTTAACATAATTCTCAAAACTTTTTAGCCCTCTCAAGCTACTACTACATCGAACAATGATAAATCTCGATAGTATCATAGAAGGATGTAGGACCGGCGACAAAGCTATGCAAAAAGAGCTGTATGAACGTTACAGCGGACGATTCTATGCTTTGGGCCTCCGCTACTCCGACGACGAGGAGACCGCAAGGGACATCCTTGCCGAGGGATTTATCAAGGTGTTTGAGAACATTGGCAAATACAACGGCAGTGGCTCGTTCGAAGGCTGGATGACCACAATCTTTCTGCGGACAGCAATCAAGTTCCACCGCAAGAAGATGCTCAGGAAACGCCTCATTGTGCCACTGGAAAACGATGAATACGCCAGCCGGAACACCATCGTAGAGCAGATCGACATCCGCGACGCGTTGATTGCAGCCCTGCGGGGACTGGACAAACGCGAGCGGACAGTCTTCAACCTCGTGGCCATTGAGGGCTACTCGCTGAGCGAAGCAGGAGAGGAAATGGGAATGCCGGAGGCTTCGGCAAAGACCCTGTACTACAGGGCAAGGCAGATGCTGCAGAAGCAGCTCAACCAAAGCCTCGGACGTACATATATAAAAGATTAAGAACATATTATGACAGAAATGAAGGACATAGAAGAATTGATGCGGACCCACCTGAAGGACGCTGAACAGGCGGCACCGGAGGGGGTGTGGGATGAGATAGCGCAACGTATGGCCGGCGGCGCAAAGGCATCGCGCAGGCACACAAGGCACAAGGCGTGGATTGCAGCCGCTGTCGCTACGGCTACACTGGCTGTAGCTGCCGTCGTATATTTTGCCACCGCAACGACAACCCCGGATGCCGCGCCCGACAGCCCTGAGGTTGCAATGCTGCACAGTCCCGAGCCTGTTGCACTGCCCACCGCTGTCGATACGGCAACCGAAGAAACCGCTGCAGTCAAGCAGACCGCTACCGCAGCACCCGTTGCGACAGTCGAGCAAAAGCCTGTCGAAAGCACTCCGGACGTCTCAGCAAAGGCAGTTGCCGCCACACCTGTAGCCGTTGCAACGCCCAAGGAAGACACCGACATTTTGCCGGCACCTGAGGCGGAGAAGGACGAGGTGTACGACCGGCCTGCAGCCAGCACCCCGAAGCAGACCCCGAAGCAGCAAGCCACCGTCGCCGCCGACACAGAAGCAAAGCCCGAGGAGCCTCAAAGCCAACCCCAAGAGGAAAAGCAGCAAGTATATATCCCCATACCCAACATACTGACGCCCAACGGCGACGGTTACAACGACTGCTGGGTCATCCCCGACTTGGAGCAATACGGCAGGGCTCAGGTGCAAATCTTCACATCGCACAGCAAAAGAGTCTTTTATACAGGCAATTACCGCAACGACTTCTGCGGCGCAGAGCTGCCTGACGGCGACTACTTCTACATCATTGTTTTCGGAGACATTAACGTTACCCGACGCGGAGTCCTCGTAATACGACACTGACACCTATGGCAACGAAAGAAGAGCAATACTCGCTCGTATACAAACAGATAGCAAGCCTGGTCTCGGGCGAGAACGATGCCGTTTCGGTAATGGCCAACGTATCGGCGATGCTGCACGACAGCTTTGGCTTCTGGTGGACGGGGTTCTACCGCGTGGAGGGTGGCGAACTGATTCTCGGTCCCTTTCAGGGCCCTGTGGCCTGTATGCACATAGGCTTCGGCAAGGGCGTGTGCGGCACGGCGTGGAAGGAGCGCCGCACGGTGGTTGTGCCCGACGTGGAGCAGTTCGCGGGCCATATAGCCTGCAGTAGCGAGAGCCGCAGCGAGATAGTAGTGCCTGTTATACAGAAAGGTGCTGTTGTAGCCGTGCTCGATATCGACAGCCGTGAACTGGCGACCTTCGACGAGGTCGATGCACGGTGGCTTGAGAAGACAGTACAGCTCCTTCCGCCTATCGGCAGCGAACGCGACATCTATCTTGCCGCAGGCTGCTTCTGGGGTGCCGAGAAATACCTGAAACTGATTGAGGGCGTTACTTTTACCGAGGTAGGCTTTGCCAACGGCAATACCGAGAACCCGACCTACAAGGAGGTCTACACCGACCAGACGGGCTATGCCGAGACGGTGCATCTGCGCTACAATCCGTCGGTGGTCAGCCTGCGCTTCCTGCTTGAGATGTACTTCAAGGCCATCGACCCCACCAGCCTTAACAAGCAGGGCGAGGACGAGGGAACACGCTACCGCACAGGCATCTTTTACAGCGATTCTGCCGACCGCGCCGTCATCGACGAGGTCGTTGCAGAGGAGGCCAAGAAGTACGGCTTGCCGCTGCAGGTTGAAGTGGAGCCGCTGCGCAATTTCTATCCTGCCGAGGAGTACCATCAGGACTACCTCGACAAGAACCCGTCGGGCTACTGCCACCTGCCCGTGGCCCTCTTCGAGCTGGCCCGCAACGCCAAAGAGAGAAAGCAGTAAGAGCATACAAATATAAACATTAAGTATTATGTTCTAATAAACTATGAAACAACTCAATTACAGCTTCTCACTTGCAGGGTTTGCAGTTATGGTGCTTGCAACAAACAATTCAAATGTGTATGGTCAGTATGCCTACGATTTTTCGTCTGCTGCCCCAAGCGGACAGATGCTCTAATACAAAATTATCGATTCAACACAAGTCGGCGTGGTGCATCCGCGCAACAGCAGCAACAATAGCGACTATGTGTCGGGCGACTTGATTATTCCTGATTCCGTGGTATATTGCGGAAACACTTACGTTGTTTCACAACTTAAGACACACAACTTTATTGTGGGTGCATTCAGCCAGTGCAGCACATTGACCTCCGTTTATATTCCAAACACAGTGAAAAGTATTGGAGAGTATTCTTTCACATACTGCGATTCACTCAAGTATGTTCATCTGCCTGACAGCATTACCGAAATTCTCACAGAGACTTTCAAAAGCTGTTACAGTTTAGGTTCGATTACTTTGGTCCGATGCATCGAGAATATCTATCCCAGGGCCTTTCAATCTTGCACGGCGCTTACAGAAATCCACTCGCAGAACGACATAGCCCCAAGGCTTCTTTCAGGTGCTTTTTACAATGTGCCCGTCGCTACCACAATATTCATACCCTGCGGCAGCACATCCTCATATGTATCCGAGTGGGGCGGTTGTTTTTCCACATTTGTCGAGGAACCGGGATTCTCACTCAAAGTAGCAGTTTCTGATGAAGAGCGCGGCAGCGTTGAAATGGTCAGAGAACCCACTTGTAACGACCCGCAGGCCGAGTTGCTTGCCATTGCCAACGAGGGCTACCATTTCGAGGGGTGGAGTATAACGCCTGGATACCAAAACATTGTCACGGGCAACCCTCTTACCATCGCTTTGGATCAAGATATGTCTGTCATTGCCTATTTTGCCGTCGATAGCACCGTTGGCATCACGCTGGTGGACGGCGGAGCGATGCTAATGGCTTACCCCAACCCCTTCCGGCAGAGAGTAAAGATTAGAGTTGAAAGTGGAGAGTTGAAAGTGGAGAGTTGAAAGTTGAAAACGGGGTTGCCACTGCGTGGCTCACCGACCTCTCCGGCCGCCGCGAAGAAGTCCACCTCACACCCGACAGCCCTGGACAATACTCGTTGGACCTCACCGCCCGCCCGCAAACCACCTATCTGTTGACCCTCACCACCGCCGACGGCAAACAGAAAACTGTCCGACTGCTGAAGCAGTCGGATATCTTCGTTCGGTAAACTCGCGGAGTTCAATAGTTTGTCTCTGCGTCCGTTATGCGAAGCGCTCTTGGATTTCGTTCTTCATAAACTCCAAGGCCTCGTCGGTGGGAATTTTGCTCTTGGCGCAACTTTCGAATATGGCACCGGCCAGGCTTGTCGGGTCGGCATCGGCCGGCAGTTTGACGGCACTGCCGTTGATGAGGTTAATCATCTCCTCTTTGGCTTCGCGGATGCGGTTCCAGCTTTCGGTGGTCAGATAGACCTGCTGGCTGAGGTTGTGTTCCCACTCGTCGCGGATGCTCTTGGTCATAGCCACCTGCAGGGCCTTGATGTCCATACCCGGACGAAACACGCGCAGTATAAGACTGTTGGGCGATATGCGTTCCAGATAGAGAGCCATACGCTCGTAGGCCTGCAGACGAATGGGTGTCACTACCTTGAGCGACTCCTTGTGCTCGTCGATTTTCATCTGCAGCATCTGGCTTTTCTGCTGGTTGTCGAAATATGCTTTGGCTATTTTGTAGAAAATAAAACCTGTTACTGCAACCGACAGCAGTACAGCAAGAATTGAGATAAGTATAACCATATATAAAAAAACCTTTTAATCAATAATATATTTAATCCAGCTTCAGCACGGCAAGGAAGGCGCTTTGTGGCACCTCCACGTTGCCCACCTGGCGCATACGTTTCTTGCCCTCTTTCTGTTTTTCGAGCAGTTTGCGCTTGCGCGTAATGTCGCCACCGTAGCATTTGGCTGTGACATCCTTGCGCACCTGGCGCACCGTCTCGCGAGCAATGATTTTGCTGCCGATAGCGGCTTGGATGGCCACGTCGAACTGCTGGCGGGGGATGAGGTCCTTCAGTTTCTCGCACATTTTGCGGCCTATGGGGTAGGCGTTATCGACGTATGTCAGCGTCGAAAGGGCATCGACGGGGTCGCCGTTGAGCAGTATCTCCAGTTTCACCAGCTTGCTGGGTTTGAAGCCGTTGAGGTAGTAGTCGAACGAGGCATAGCCCTTCGAGATGCTCTTCAGCTTGTCGTAGAAGTCGAACACCACTTCGCCCAGCGGCAGGTCGAAGGTTATCTCGATGCGGTCGGTGGTGAGGTAGTTCTGGTTCTTCAGGATGCCGCGCTTGTCCATACACAGTTTAATGACCGGCCCTATATAGTCGGCCTTGGTGATGATCTGCGCGTGGATATACGGCTCATAGACCTCCTTGATGTTGTTGGGTTCGGGCATTCCCGACGGGTTGTAGACATCTATCTCCTGGCCGTTGGTCAGCTGCACCTTGTACTGCACGTTTGGCACGGTGGTGATGACATCCATATTGAACTCGCGCGTCAGGCGCTCCTGCACTATCTCCATATGCAGCAATCCGAGGAAACCGCAGCGGAAACCAAAGCCCAATGCCAGCGACGATTCGGGCTCGAAGGTGAGCGAGGCATCGTTGAGCTGCAGCTTCTCAATGCTGGCACGCAGCTCCTCGTAGTCGTCGGTATCGACAGGATAGACACCGGCAAAGACCATCGGCTTGACCGATTCAAAACCGTCAATGGCCTTCTCACAGGGTCGCTCGACGTGGGTGATGGTGTCGCCTACACGCACTTCGCGACTGCTCTTGATGCCGCTGATGATATAGCCCACATCGCCGGCTTTCAGTTCCTTGAGAGGCTCCATATTGAGGCGCAGCACACCTATTTCGTCGGCGTGATAGTCCTTCTCGGTGCTGACGAACTTCACCCAGTCGTTGGTCTTCAGCGTACCGTTGACAATACGGAAATAACTGATGATGCCGCGGAAGGGATTGAACACCGAGTCGAACACCAGTGCTTGCAGCGGTGCCGTTTCGTCGCCTTCCGGCGCCGGTATGCGGTCAACAATTGCATCGAGTATTGCTGGCACACCCACGCCCGTTTTGGCGCTGCACGACAGGATTTCCTCCCTCGTACAGCCCAACAGGTCAACAATCTCGTCGGCCACCTCTTCGGGCATCGCGCTGTCAAGGTCGATCTTGTTCATCACAGGAATGATTTCCAAGTCATTTTCCAGAGCCAGGTAGAGGTTTGATATGGTCTGAGCCTGTATGCCTTGCGTGGCATCGACCACAAGCAGGGCCCCTTCGCAGGCGGCAATGGAGCGGCTCACCTCGTAGCTGAAGTCCACGTGCCCCGGGGTGTCGATAAGGTTCAACACGTAGCTTTCGCCGCCGCGCTGGTAGTTCATCTGGATGGCGTGGCTCTTGATAGTGATGCCGCGTTCCTTTTCCAGATCCATATCGTCCAGCACCTGGTCTTGCATATCGCGCTGCGACACAGTGTTTGTCACCTCCAGCAGGCGATCGGCCAACGTACTCTTGCCGTGGTCAATATGAGCAATTATGCAGAAATTGCGGATATTCTTCATTTCTTGACGGCGGCCTTGCTGTCGTTTTCCCTCTTAGCGGCGTTGTTTTCCTGCTTTTTGCAGTCTTTCTTGCAGTTGTTGCCTTCGTCCTTCTTGCAGCAGTTGCCTTCGACTTTCTTGCACTCGGGCTTCTGAGCCATAGTGTTGGCGTTGGCTGCCTTGGCGTGGTTGGGACAGTTTCCGCAGTGCTTTGCCTGGGTGTTGGGAGCCTGTGCGCTCATATCCTGTTTCACGTCCTGTTTAACCTCGGTCTTGGCCTTGGTGTTATCGGTTTTCTTAACAGGCGACTGGGCAAAAGCCATACCAGCGCAAATTGTCATAGCAGCAGCTAACAAAGCTATTTTTTTCATTTCTTGATGTGTTTGAATGGTTAATAATTACAAATTTGTTCTCGAGGACTTCCCTCCTCGGAAAAACATTAACGCCACCACTGCAAAAAAATTATGCATTGCAAAAAATATTTTGCCATATCGCTCTTTTTATGTACTTTTGCAATTTCTTTTTTTTTTACCAAAAACCCGAATGAGACACATCTTCATCGTCAACCCGTGCGCAGGCCCTAAAGATGCCACGGCCGAAATACAGCAGCAGATAACGCAACTGCCATCATCCTACAATACAGAAATATACACCACCCGCTCGGCTGGCGATGCCACCCGACACGTTCGCGAGCTGTGCCAAGCCACCCCCGACCGGCAAATCCGGTTCTACGCCTGTGGAGGCGACGGCACCATCAGCGAAGTCGTCAGCGGAATAGTGGGTCATCCCAACGCCGAGATGACCTGCTACGCCTCGGGCAGCGGCAACGACTTCGTGAAATACTATGGCGGACGTGACAAGTTTCTCGACATCAAGCGTCTGGTCGACGGCGATGCCCACGAGATTGACGTAATGCGCATTGGCGACCGCTATTCGCTGAACGTCTGCAACTTCGGATTCGATGCCGTGGTCTGCCGCACGATGGAGCAAGTGCGCCGAAAGCCTATCATAGGCGGGCGCAACGCCTACACCACCGGCATCCTCAAAGCCCTCTTCACGGGTCGCCGCACCACGTGCCGCATCGCCGTCGACGGCAAGGTTGTCAACGACGGGCAGATGCTGCTCTGCACCCTCGGCAACGGACGCTACGTGGGCGGAGCCTACCAGTGCTCGCCCCTGTCGCAGAACGACGACGGCCTCATCGAAGTATGCTTTTTCAAACCGATGTCAGTCATCGACTTCGCGCGTCTCATCGGCTCCTACCGCGACGGCACGTTCATCAACCGTCCCGACATCAAAGACAAGATGACCTACCTGCGCGGCAAAACCATCGACATCGAAAGTCCCAATGCCATAGACCTCTGCATAGACGGCGAGATAGTCAACAATTCGCACTTCCGCATCGAGCTACTGCCACGCGCTGTGCGCTTCATCACTCCCCGCGATTAACACCTCCAATTACAGCATTTCTGTATAACAACAAAAAGGCCCAGCCAAACGGCTGAGCCTTTTATTATCTATTGCAACAGGAATTGTCTGCAAAAAAAGGAACTAAAACAGTCCTTCAAGCACCTTGTCGTCGACCAGGTTGGGCATCGTGACCTTCAACTCGGGGCAGATGTCCATAGCACGCTTGATGGCAGACATAGCGCCATCGTTGCGGGCCCAGCTGCGGCGGCTGATACCGTTGTTGACGTCCCAGTGGAGCATCATACGCAGGCGACGGTCGCAAGCCTCGCTGCCATCGAGCACCATACCGAAGCCGCCGTTCATCACCTCACCCCAGCCTACGCCGCCGCCGTTGTGGATCGATACCCACGTGGCACCGCGGAAACTGTCGCCGATGACATTCTGCACAGCCATATCAGCACAGCGGTTCGAGCCATCGTAGATGTTCGAAGTCTCACGGAATGGGCTGTCGGTACCGCTGACGTCGTGGTGGTCGCGACCCAGCACAATGGGAGCCGAGATTTCGCCCTTGCGGATGGCCTCGTTGAAGCGTGCGGCAATCTTAGTACGGCCTTCGCAGTCGGCATAAAGGATGCGGGCCTGGCTGCCCACAACAAGGTGGTTCTCCTTGGCACCCTTGATCCACTGTATATTGTCGTGCATCTGCTGCTGTATCTCGGCGGGAGCTGTGGCGGCAATCTCGCCCAGCACCTCCATAGCGATATGGTCGCTCTTGTCGAGGTCCTCGGGCTTGCCGCTGGTGCAGACCCAACGGAAGGGACCGAAGCCGTAGTCGAAGCACATCGGACCCATAATATCCTGTACGTATGACGGATAGCGGAAAGCAGTGTGGTCGGCGTTCCAGATGTCGGCACCGGCGCGGCTGCTTTCCAGCAGGAAAGCGTTGCCATAGTCGAAGAAGTACATACCCTTGGCCGTCAGCTTGTTGACGGCAGCCACGTGGCGACGCAGCGACTCTTGCACTTTCTCCTTGAACAGCTCAGGCTGCTCGGCCATCATCACCTTGGCGTCCTCGAACGTGACACCCACGGGATAGTAGCCGCCGGCCCACGGGTTGTGCAGCGAAGTCTGGTCGCTGCCGAGGTCCACCTGGATGCCCTTCTCTGCACAGTATTCCCACAGGTCGACCACATTGCCCTGGTAGGCAAACGAGCGGGCAATCTTCTCGGCGCGGGCCTTGTTGACGGCCACAAACAGCTCGTCAAGGTCGGCGTGCACCTCGTCAACCCAGCCCTGGTCGTAACGCTTCTGCGTAGCGGATTTCGGCGGTGATGCTGACCACACCAGCAATGTCGCCAGCCTTGGGCTGGGCGCCGCTCATACCGCCAAGAACGGCGGTGATGAACAGTTTGCCTGCCGTTCCGCCGCCAAGCTTGCGGGCAGCGTTAAGCACCGTGATTGTAGTGCCGTGCACTATACCCTGCGGACCGATATACATATAGCTGCCGGCAGTCATCTGGCCGTACTGCGTCACGCCGAGGGCGTTATAGCGCTCCCAGTCGTCGGGTTTCGAGTAGTTGGGAATCATCATTCCGTTGGTCACAACCACGCGCGGAGCGTCCTTGTGGCTGGGGTAGAGGCCCATCGGATGGCCGCTGTACATCACCAGCGTCTGCTCGTCGGTCATCTCGCTCAAATACTTCATAACCAGGCGGTACTGGGCCCAGTTCTGGAACACGGCGCCGTTGCCGCCGTAGGTGATAAGCTCGTGCGGATGCTGAGCCACAGCGGGGTCCAGGTTGTTCTGAATCATCAGCATAATGGCGGCAGCCTGGCGGCACTTGGCCGGATACTCCTCTATGGGGCGGGCGTACATCTTGTAAGTCGGGCGCAGACGGTACATATAGATGCGTCCATATAGCCTCAGCTCCTCGGCAAACTCAGGGGCCAGCATAGCGTGGTCCTTGGGGTCGAAATAGCGCAGCGCGTTACGAATGGCCAGTTTCTTCTCGGCAGGCGTCAAGATGTCCTTGCGCTTGGGGGCGTGGTTCACCGTAGGATCATAAGGTTGCGGTTCGGGCAGCGGATTGGGGATGCCCTGTCTTAATTCATTCTGAAATTCTTCAAGTGTCATATTGTCAATATTATTTATTATTTTTTTCTGTCAAAGAAACGATTTTCTCCACAAGAGCTTTTTCAATACGATAGGTTACTATCGCATTGCGTTCTTCTTCGGTCATACTCATAATTTAACACCTTCCTCTCTGACATTATACTTTAAAAGCGACGGAGGAGCATTGCGCCACTGGTCAATGGTATACACCAGAGTATTTATCTCCTCTCCCATATCGAATCCTTTATTCCACAACTCGTTGGCGATAGAATAACGCTCCTGGTGGAGCATCGGCGGCTTGTTAAGTATCACGATGATGTCCCAATCAGAATCCTTTCGTGCATCCCCTCTTGCCCTTGAACCATAGAGTATTATCTCGGCATCGGGCTCCGTGGCACGCACTGTGGTCCGTATCATATCCAATATAGCGTCATCCTTGTTCATTTCGGTTTGCAAAATTACGAAGATTTCCCGACACGACAAAAAAAAACTTTACCGACGGGGACGTTTTTCGCCGTGGAAAGGCCGCGGCTGGACCGTACCAACTCCGTCCGTTGTACAATATATGTACTACTTGTACAATATATGTACAATTGGTAAACGTACAAATATTGTACAAGTATTGTACATATATTGTACAACGGACGGAGTTGGTACCTTAATGTACTGGTTTTCAGGCGTAGCGAAAACGGCAAAAATGGCGTTTCGGGGCGGAGGGGCTGTTTGGGGGCGTTTTTTGCTTTTTTGTGATGTCCGCAAAATAAATTGCTGCGGGTGCCGTTATAGGCGAAATTGAACACCGATTGGAAACAAGACTATGCAACACCGAATGCCGATACAAAAGCGCGACACCCCCTACCCTCTCGGGGCGACTTGATTTCCAACCTCTTCAACCCTAAAACCTTAAAACTCTCAAATCTTTTAAACCCTCAAAACATATCAACGCATCAGCATATAACATCCAAACATAAAACCTTAAACCCTTTTAACCCTTTACACCCCTTTCAATATGCAGAAATTCACCACAGTGGCAGCCCTTCGCGAGGCTGTTCATAAAGCAAAGGCCGACGGCAAGAGCATCGGCCTGGTTCCGACAATGGGCGCCCTCCACGAGGGCCATCTGTCGCTGATACGCAAGGCCAAGGAGCAGAACGACATAGCCGTTGTCAGCGTCTTTGTCAACCCCATCCAGTTCAACAACAAGGAGGACCTGGCCAAGTATCCGCGCACGGTCGACGCCGACTGCGAGAAGCTTGAGTCGGTAGGCGCCGACTATGTCTTCATCCCCTCGGTCGAGGAGATGTATCCCGAGCCCGTCAAGGAGGAGTATCATTTCGGCCCCCTCGAGGAGGTGATGGAAGGGCCGAAGCGTCCGGGTCACTTCTCGGGCGTGGCTGTGGTGGTGCGCCGCCTGTTCGACCTGGCCGAGCCCGACCGCGCCTACTTCGGCGAGAAGGACTATCAGCAGCTGGCCATCATCCGCAACCTGATAGAGCAGATTCACTACAACATCGAGATTGTGCCCTGCCCCATTGTGCGCGCCGACGACGGCCTGGCGCTGAGCAGCCGCAATATGCGCCTCTCGCCTGCCGCACGCGCCATAGCGCCGACCATCTACGACACCCTGCAGCAGGCCGCTGAGATGGCCGAGTGCGAGGAGGTGGACGACGTCAAGGAGTGGGTTATGTCGTCGCTGGCGTCGTTCAACGAGGTGAACCCCGACCAGTGCCCCGACGGGCTTTGCTTTGAGCCTGAATATTTTGAAATCGTCAATGCACGCACGCTGCAGCCCATCGAGACGTGGGACGAGGCCGGCGAGGACGGTGCCGTGGGATGCATA
>CAJOMZ010000064.1 GCA_905236645.1 uncultured Bacteroidales bacterium | reverse complement strand
GACGACGAACTGCTGCGCGATGAGGAGCCCGAGTAGGAGCTGCTGCTTCTGCTTGACGATGACGAGCTGTGGCTGCTGCCGCTGCCGTGCGAGCTCGACGATGAACTGTGGCCGCCGCCGTGCGAGCCACCACCGCGGCCCTGTGCAAAGGCGGGACTTGCGCTGAGCACTGCTCCGAGTGCCATAACTGCGATTAATTTGCTGGTCTTCATAATATATCCTTTCTTTTTAGTTTCGTTCAACCCTTTTTTCACAATGCAAAAGTACTTACACATTTGCAAGTAAAACCCGACAGGGGCCACTATTTTTCCGTAAAATTCCGGAAAAAACCTCGCCGAGAGCATAACGAAATGATTGTCAGGAAGCGACGTGATGCAATGATTGTTTTGTAACCGAGCTTTTTGCTGCCGAAATCCGATGTTGTCAGTTCACGAAGTAGAAGCAAATTATTCCGGACACGGATTATACCGATTGCACGGATTGATAATCCGTTTGATTCGTGTAATTCGCGGTCGGTTCGGCTCCTGTTGCCTGACGGAGGCTTGCGTGGGTTTGTGGATTTGTCGGGGTCAGCGCTGGACGGCCTTGTAGGTGAGGAAGATGCCTACGGGCAGCATTACGAAAGTGGATATCCACATTCCGATGGTTCCGATGGCGCCCTCGCGCACTGCTTTCTCGGCTATCATACCTATGACATAGTAGAGTACGAAGAAGAGCACCGACGCCACCAAGGGCACTCCGAGGCCGCCCTTGCGGACGATTGAGCCGAAGGGGGCGCCTACGAAGAAGAGGACGATGCAGGCTACGCTGAGGGTGAACTTGCGGTGCCACTCGATGTAGTGGCGGTTGATGTATTCGCTCTGTGAGGTGATGACCTGGTCGTGGATTCTCACGTCGCTGAGGCAGCGCTCGGCCCGCGATATGGCCTCGTTGTAGACGCGTCGCAGCTGGCGGCGTTCGAGCGAGTCGCAGAGCGTCTGGATGTCGAGTCTGGCCGAGTCGACGGTGTTTTTGCTTATGTGCAGTGCTATGTTCTCGATTTGCTTCTGTATGCTTTCGCTGCGTTGCATCTTGAGGCGCGCCGCGTTGGAGTCGAGCTGGCTGGTGTTCATCATCTGGTAGCCGCCCTGGAAGATGCTTTCGTCCGACTTGTCGAAGGCGAAGTCGGAGAGGTCGAAGGTCATCTTGTTTGTGTCGAAATAGATGCGCGTGAAGGGTTTGGACTCTGAGCTGGCGTCGTTGGCCGTTTCGCTGTAGGAGCATCCGTCGCAGAGGGTGAAGAGCATATAGCGCTCGTCGGGGGTGGTCTGCATTGTCCCTTCTTTGGCGACCACTATGTCGGGCTGGCTGGAGCTGAAGCGGTGGTCGTAGACGGTGATGTCGTGCAGCGTTTTGCCGTCGGCGTCTTTCTTGTTGACCCTGATTACGAAGCCGTCGATCTCGGAGTAGTATTCGCCCGGGCGTATGTTGAGTGCTGGTTTTTTGCGTGTTATGTCGTAGAGTGTGGTGCGGTATTTGAGCACTGCCGAGGGCATCACGTAGTCGGCAAAGATGAACGCCACGCCGGTCAGCACGGCAACGATGACACCCATAGGCACCATTGAGCGCCACAGCGGTATGCCGCCGCTTTTGATGGCTACGAGTTCGTAGTGTTCGCCCAGGTTGCCCATTGTCATTATGGAGGCAAAGAGCACTGCAATGGGTAAAGCCATAGGGACGAAGGTGGCCGATGCATCCATCAGGAGTTCGAGGATGATGCCCACAGAAAGTCCCTTGCCGGCTATGTCGTCGACATACTTCCAGATGAACTGCATAAGCAGGACAAACACGGCCACGACGAAAGTGAGAATCAGTGGGCCCACAAAGGATTTTATGACCAGTTTGTCGAGTTTCTTCATTATGCTATATTACTTGAACAGCCGCAGGATGTCGTTGCCGTTGGCCACGATGAGCAGAAGCAGCAGCAGGGCCATACCGATGGTTTGGGACACTTCGAGGAACTTCTCGCTCGGCTTGCGGCGGGTGATGATTTCCCAGAGGGTGAAGAGTATGTGGCCACCGTCGAGGCCGGGGATGGGGATGACGTTCATAAAGGCCAGGATGACGGCCAGGAACGCCGTGATGGACCAGAAGGAGTACCAATCCCAGTGCTCGGGGAAGAGGCCGCCCAGGGTGCCGAATCCGCCCAGGCCCTTGTAGCCGTCGGGGGTGAAGAGTATGCGCAGCGAACGGGCGTATGTGGTCAGTTGGTTCCATCCGTAGGAGATGCCTACAGGGATGGCCTCGAAGAAGTTGTATTCGTTGTGTATGCACTCGTAGATGTTCTTCGGGTCGGTGAGGTAGGCGCCAATCTTGCCGTTGTCGACAGCCACGGGCAGCGTGTTGTAGACGCCGGCGCGGTAGAAGCCTATTATTATCGTATCGTCCTTATGTTCTTTAAGCGCCACGGTTATTTCGCTGAAGCTGGGCATTGTCTCGCCGTTGATGCTGACAATGCTGTCGCCGGGCTGCATTCCGGCACGTTTGGCACGCGAGCCAGGGGTGAAGTCCTTGATGACAAAGGGTGTGCGCACTGTAAAGAGGAGGTTGGTGTCGCGCGGGTCGAGCTTGGTCAGCAGGTCGCAGCTTATGGCTATGTCCACCTTAAGCATCGTGTCGCGCTCGTTGACTGCCATTGTCGGCTCTGCTGTTGCATTGGTGTCAAAGTATATTGTGTCGGCAATCTTTGCCTGACGTAAAACGGAGACGATTTTCGGGTTGTCGAGCAGCAGTTTGTGTTGCGTCTTTACAATGTCGGTCATTTCTTCGCCGTCGATGCTGTAGATTATGTCGCCGTTCTGGAAGCCTTCGGCAAGGAGGATTTCGTGATAGTCGTAGCCGAGGGTTACCTTGCGCAGCGGCAGTTCGTCCTTGCCCCAGTGGGCGAAGATGCAGGTGTAGATGAGCAGTGCCGAAAGGAAGTTGACCAGCACGCCGCCGCTGATGATGCAGAGGCGTTGCCAAGCTTTTTTGGAGCGGTATTCCCACGGCTGGGGCTCGCTCTCAAGGTCGTCCTTGCCTTTGGTCTCGTCAATCATACCTGCAATGTCGCAGTATCCGCCCAGCGGAATCCAACCGATGCCCCACAGGGTGTTGTCCTGGTCTTCGGGGCTCAGATTCTTTTCGTCCCATTCGTCGGGTGTTTTGGCGTTGAAGAACAGGAAGTGCCACTTGCCATTGAACTTTTTGGCCTTAAGGATTGAGAACTTCCAGTTGAAGAAAAGGTAGAAGCGTCTTACGCGGGTCTTGAACAGGCGGGCAAAGAGGAAGTGGCCGAGTTCGTGTGTCAAGACAAGTAGTGAGAGACTGAGTACTAAGGCTAATATTTTCATTATGTTATATTTGCTTGCAGGCAACGATGCCTTTTTTGTTTAAATATTGTTGCAGTTTTTTCTTGTTTCTGTGTCGCACTCCAGCAGTTCGTCGAGTGTCGGGCTGGCTATGTAGGTGGCTCTCGAAATGGCATTCTCTACAAAGCCGGCAATGTCTGTGAAACGCAGTTTGCCGTCGATGAATCGCTGTACTGCCACTTCGTTTGCGGCATTCATAACGCACGGTATATTGCCGCCTCGCTCAATGGCTTTGTAGGCCAGCGGCAGGCAGCGGAATGTCTCGGTGTCGGGGCGGAAGAAGGTCAGCTCGGGATGTTCCCAGAAGCTGAAGCGTGGGATATGGCTCTCTATACGTATAGGGTAGGACAGGGCATACTGGATTGGAGTCTCCATTGTCGGTGTGCCTATCTGGGCCTTGATCGAGCCGTCCTCGAACTGCACCATTGAGTGGACTATGCTTTGCGGATGTACAAGCACATCTATTTTGTCTACGCCGACGCCAAAGAGCCACTTGGCCTCTATCACTTCAAGACCTTTGTTCATAAGGCTGGCGGAGTCTATAGTCACCTTGCGGCCCATATTCCAGTTGGGGTGCTTCAACACCTCGGCAAGCGTCACGTTCTCTATCTGTTCGCGTTTGCGGCCAAAGAGAGGGCCACCCGAGGCGGTGAGCAGTATCTTGTCTATCTTGTTGTGGAACTCGCCTTGGAGCGTCTGGAATATGGCTGAATGTTCGGAGTCGACCGGCAGTATCGCTACGCCGTTCTTTCGTGCCTCGGCGGTGACAATCTCGCCAGCGACGACCATAGTCTCCTTGTTGGCGAGGGCGATGGTTTTCTTGGCACGAATAGCATTCAGCGTCGGCTTAAGCCCTGCAAAGCCCACGATGGCGGCCATAACAATATCCACGCAGTCCATCTCGACGATGTCGCACACGGACTCTTCGCCGGCAAAGACCTTTATGTCGGTGCTGTTCAATGCATCGCAGACGGTGCCGTACTTCGACTTGTCTGCTATGACTACCATATTGGGTTGGAATTCCAGTGCCTGCTTGATAAGCAGTTCGGCGTTGCTGCCTGCCACAAGCACTTCGGCTTCAAAGAGGTCGGGATGTCTTCGAATGACATTCAGTGTCTGCGTCCCGATAGAGCCTGTCGAACCCAATATAGCAATGTGTTTCTTGTTCATTTCCCCTGCTCCCTTCTTTCTACCTCGTCGCGCAGCAGGCTGTCGGCCTTTGAGCGGACATATGGTGTCGGCTTTGCTTTTGTGCTGTCCTGTTTTTTTGCTTCTGCCTTATGTCGTTCGGCGGGGTCTTTGCCGAGCATTATGTATTGTATGTCTGCCAGCATCTCTTCTTGCGCCTTCAGCTCTGTTTCCAGCGAGTCTATTACCCGTGCGTTCTCGTATGTCTGCTCGGCCATTCGCGTGTTCGAGTAGCCGGGTATCAGTTCCCTTAGCGGGGTGAATGCCAGCAGCAGTGCGGTGAGGAACACCAGAACGAGCGACGTTACGCCAAGAAAGACGAAAATATTGATGCCTGACAGCTGGAACGAAATCTTCTCCTTGTATGTTTCGGCGTCGAGCACCACAAAGCGATGCTTGTGTTTCACAAGGTCGCTTATTACGTGGCGCCTGTTCCACAGGCGGATAAAGAATCCTTTGACCCGCCCGAAGAAGCCTGATATCCGTTCTGTAATGCTCATTATCAAAAAAGGCGGTGCCTTGATTTTATCACCTCCGCACCGCCTTCGTTTATTGTTTGTATTATACTTTTACAAATACAGCAACCTGTTGTCGACAATCTTGATGCGGCTTTGCAGCACAGGGATGATATAGTTAAGACCGTTCATTCCAGTACTCTCGTATCTTTGACGGATGCCATCGACATCAGTATTCTCAGCCTGGCTGTTGCTGTCGACGCTGATTACATAAACACCGTTGGCACCTTGAACGGGTCCAATGATGCCGGTGTCCTTTTTGGCAGCGATGGCCGACACAGCCTTGGGCTCCATACCGTTGCGGCCAAGATAGCCACCGAACTTAACACCCGTCACGGTGTCAACGGCCACGTTCATAGCCAAGGCGATGGAATTGATGTCGTTCTTGCCTTTCATAGCCTCTTCTGCCTTTGTAGCAAGCTGCTCGCCAAGCTTTTCAAGGCGCAAACGGTTCTCGATAAGAGGACGTGCCTGATCGAGAGTCAGATTGTCAGGCACATAAATCTCGCGGAGACCGCAAACAATGTAGCTGTAGTCCGAGTTGTATATTTCACCGCTCACAGCCCCCGACGTGGTCTTGGAGTTGAAGGCCCAGCGAACGGCGTCGCGAGTATTGGCGAAGCCTGTCAGCGAGTCGCTCATTGAGATAAGCAGTGCACTGCGCATCTGAACGTTCTGAGCCTGTGCGCCTTCTATCATAGCCTGACAGGTAGAGAACTGGCTTGCAAACTGGTTGGCGCGGTCGCGGACATCCTTTTCGGTGTCGTTGCTCGGAGTGATAATCTTCTGAGCCAAGGCAACACGGTATTTCATCTTGGCAGAGGTCTTGCCGGTCACTTTGACGATGAAGTAACCGCCGTCGTTAGGCAGCTCCTTGTCGAAAACATCGCCTACATTGTGACGGATGATGTCCTCGTTAAGAATGCCGTAGTTGCCGTCCAGTTGCCAGTCTTGATCGCCACCCCTGTTGGTGTCAATTGAGAAAGCCTTTACAGCCATCTCAAACGGCATACCGGCCTTGATGCTGGCCATAGCGCTGTCGCGCAGATGTGCGGCTTGCTCAGGTGTGCGGGTGATGCTCTGGTGATAATTCTGCGAAGGGATAAGAATCAGCGATATGCGCAGGCTGTCGGGGCGCATCTCAGTCTTCAGCACCTTGCCCATCACATATTCGCCGTAGGTGTGGCGGTTGTAGCCGTCTTTGGTGAGTGCCTGCACAATCATAGGAGCAATCTCACGACCTGCGTGCGAGCCCTTGATGACGGTGTCCAGCGGAGCGGCAAAAATCTCGTTGCTGACATACATCGAGTCATATCCGCCGTGCATATTCACAAAGTCGATAAGGCCGCCCTCGTCGAGGGTCTGCATCTCGTTCCACCAGGCATTAACCTCTTCCTGAATCTCCATCATATCGTTCTGCGTAGGCTGGGCGGTGAACACAGCATAGGTCACCTCGCGCTGCTCGTGGTTGTCCATACGGAACACATCGCGGTTCAGCTCCTTCTTGTGAGTGTCAAAATACTTCTGATAGTCGGCATCGGTCAGTTCAACCTGTATGTCGCCAGCCTGCGAGTAGAGCATACCTGCAACGCGAACGTCCGACTGCTTGGCGCTCATCTCGGCAATCTTGTTGGCTATAGCCTTGGGCATATACATACCGTTCTGCAGCATAGCAATGTACTTGGTTCTCTGACGGTCCTCACGCACCTGCTCCTGGAACTTTATCCACTGCACTTTTGCCTCCATCGTGTCGGGTGCCTCCTCGATCTGGCGCACATAGTTGCTGATGCCTTGACGGTCGTAGACACCGGTCTGAGGATTGGTAAACTGCTGCTGCAGCGAAGGATGGATGAAGCGGCCAAGGTACATATCGCTAACCTCGGCGTCGGTAACGATGACGCCCAGAGCGTTCATCTCTTTGTCGAGCAGACGCTCCTGCACAATTTCCTGCCATACGTTCTCCTTGAAAGCATAGTTGCTGTTGCCACGCATCTGGTAGTCTTCCTCGCGCTGAGCCAAACGGCTGGTGAAATAGTCGTATGTCACCTCATTGCCGTCCAGTTTGGCAAAGGCTTCCTGCTTGCGGCTCTTCGTAAGGTCGCCGATAATGAATGCAATAATAGCAATACCTACGATGGTGACTGCTATCCACGAATGTTTTCTAATGTTTCCAATAATTCCCATTGTTATTATTAGTTTTTATTAATTATTCGTTTGGTAAACGGGCATAAACTGCCTCAAATAAGTTTGCAAAAGTACAAAGAAAAATCAGTCTGGACAATATTTATACAAAAACTTTTTTCGGCAACGGTGTATGTTGCTGAAAGATAAGCAATTGTTACTACTGACTAAAAAGGCTTCACATCGTGAAAATGAAAGGCAAAAGGCATTCAACACCCTCAAAAACCAGTATTTTGTCGTCCGAAAAATAGCATATAACACGCAGTTTTATACCTTGGCGCGTCTCCACTTCGGCCATAACCTGCCGGCAGGCGCCGCACGGACTTGCCCCCGTAAGGACTCCTTCCCGGTTGCGGCCGACAATGGCTATCGCCTCTATCGCTCTCCCTGGATGCTGTGCTCCAGCGGCAAACAACGCGGTGCGCTCGGCGCACAGGCCGCTCGGGTAGGCTATGTTCTCCTGGTTGCTGCCTGTCACCAGCGTGCCGTCGTCCAGCCGCAGCGCAGCCCCCACGTGAAAGTTGGAGTAGGGCGCGTAGGCAGTCTTTGTCACCCCTATTGCGGCCTCCATCAGCCCTCGGTCGGCATCGGACAGTTCGGCCATCGTACACTGCTGATAGTGTATTGTTTGTATCTGTTCCATATTTTTTTATTATCTTTGCAAAACAATTCCTTTAACGCAAAACGTCGCAAATTATTGTAGATGGTTAAAATAGGCAACATAGAACTCGGCGAGTACCCTCTCTTTCTCTCCCCGATGGACGACATCACCGACCTTCCCTTCCGTCAACTCTGCAAACGGCACGGAGCCGACGTGCTCGTCAGCGAGTTCATAGCCTCCGAAGCCCTTGTCCGCGACGCCGAAAAGAGCAAACGCAAGATGCTCTTTGCCGACTTCGAGCGGCCCATCGGAATACAAGTCTTCGGCAGCGAAGAGGATTCGCTGCTGCGCTGCATCGACGTCGTGGCCGAGGCCCGACCCGACTTCATCGACATCAACTGGGGCTGCCCCGTGCGCAAGGTGGCAGGCAAAGGCGCGGGATCAGGTATGCTCAAGGATATCCCGAAACTGCTTAAAATCACCGAAGCGCTGGTCAAGCACTCGCCGCTGCCGGTCACCGTCAAAACCCGTCTCGGATACGACGAAAGCGACAAACCTATCGTCTCCCTGGCCGAGCAGCTGCAGGACATAGGCGTGGCAGCCATCAGTATCCATGGCCGCACCAAGACACAGATGTATCGCGGCGAGGCCGACTGGACACTCATCGGCGAGACAAAAGCCAACCCACGCCTGCACATACCTGTCTTCGGCAATGGCGACATCACCACGCCGCAGCAGGCCGTCGAAGCGCGTCGACGCTATGGTGTGGACGGCATCCTCATAGGCCGTGCAGCCATCGGCAACCCCTGGATTTTCGAGCAGACAAAGGCGCTTCTCGCCGCCGCCGAGCCTGTACAGCCCTCGGTCGGCGACCGCGTCGCCGTGTGCCGCCAACACATCCTTGCCGCTGTCGACTTCAAAGGCGAGCGCCAAGCCATCTTCGAGATGCGCAAGCACTACGGCGCCTACTTCCGTGGCCTCTACGACTTCAAGCAGTTCCGCATTCCGCTCGTCAGCGTCGCCACGCTGCCCGAAGTCCTCGCCATCCTCGACCGCATCGCCCGGCACTACGACGGTGATGGGCTTTCCGTTTAACAACCAAAGACAATAATATTGCTTCGAAAATATTCAATGCGACGGTGAAGCCGTCGTCGCTCAATAACCGAGGGTACGAGCGTAGCGAGCACCCCCGGTGCAACACCGAATACAAAAACAGCACCCCGAAAGGGTGCCCCAAAACAAAAAACAATGGCATATATAAAACTACTCTATCACATTGTCATCCGTGCCCATCAGGGCACCGCGCCCATTGCAGAGGAATATGAACGAGACCTGTATATGTACATCTATGGTTTTTGCAAAAATCATCAGTGTGTTCTCTATCGTATCAATGGTATGCCCGATCACGTACATATTTTTGTGGGACTACATCCCACAATAGCTGTGGCTTCTTTTGTTCACGACCTCAAGATAGCCACAAACAATTTTATGGCCAAACATAATGACCGCTTCCCAAAATTTGAGAAATGGGAGCAGAGCTATTGTGCTTTGACATATTCTGAGTCAGATAAAGAATGTGTCATCAAGTATATAATGAATCAAAAAGAGCACCATCGCAAGATGTCTGCGCGCGATGAACTGATAGCTTTGTTGCGTGAAAGCGGCGTGGAATACGATGAGAAGTATATATGATTTGTGGCACCCCGTCGGGGTGCTTTTCCCACGGATGTCCCCTGGGGTGCGTCTTTGGCCGTACCCCAGGTTATTGAGCGGAGACGCTTCCAGCGTCTTGCCATTCTGCCATTCTTGTCGTATGCTACGACGGTGAAGCCGTCGACGCTCAATAACCGAGGGTACGAGCGCAGCGAGCACCCCCGGTGTCTACCAGCTCAAAAAAGAAACGGCACCCTGAAAGGGTGCCCCATATACTTGACCGTCTCCGATATCTCCTCTATCCACACCGCTACCTTGCATCCTCGGCGAGCACCCCAGGGATGCCTGACGGCCGTGGTGGAGTAGATGGGACTCGAACCCACTACCTTTTGATTGCGAACCAAATGCTCTACCAGATGAGCTACTACCCCTTTAAAGAAAAAAGCCGTCTCGCAGAACGGCTCGGTGGAGTATATCGGAATCGAACCGATTACCTTTTGACTGCCAGTCAAACGCTCTAGCCAAGTGAGCTAATACCCCTTTTTTTCAGTTTGCAAAGATACAAACTATTTTGAAACTACCAAAATTATTTTTTATCTTGCTGATTGTCAGATGCAATTTTGTGCAATTCCTCTGTTTTTCGCTATAATTCGGCGCGTTTTTTCCGCCAATTTCGGGTGTCAAATGTCCCATTTGAAGCCCGAAAAGGCGTCGCCCTGCTGCGGTGGCTCCTGACCGTAGCTGCCGTCGGGGTCTGAATAGCCGTCGTCCTGCCGGCCGCTCATCTCCTGCAGGCCTTTCAGATGCCGCATAGCCACTTTCCACAGTTTCACGTCGAAATAGATGAACACGGGGAAGAGCACCGCCGACATCCAGGCGCCGCTTTCGCCCATCGCCTCGGGAATCATCAGCAGCGCGTCGAACGTGCCGTGCAGCAGCATCGGGTAGACAAAGGCTTTCCACAGGTTCTGGCGGCGTTTGCCGGGGTTGAACTTGGCAAGCGCGAAGTAGTAGCCCATCCCCACGCCAAACAGAAAATGGGCGGGCACCGACAGGATGGCCCGCACGCCGCCGGTCATTATGGCCGACTCGAAGGTCGACTGGTTAAGGACGTACATTATATTCTCGACTCCCGCAAAGCCCAGCGCCACGAAGGTGGCATAGACTATGCCGTCGAAGTACTCGTTGAAGTCGGGCGCTTTCCACACGGCCAGCGCCAGCAGCGCCAGCTTGCACAACTCCTCGCTGCAGCCCGCCACTATGAAACCGTTGTAGATACCGGTCACAATACCAGACATATACTTGCCGCCCATATAGAAAAAACCGAGTTGCAGCGCCTGTTCGATGAGGATTGCGGGTATCACCGACAGGCAGCCGAAAAAGAACGCTTTGGCAAGCATACGCAGCGGCTCCTTCTCGAACTTGTCTTTGCGGTAGATGAATATTGCCAGCACTATGACTGGCAGCGTTGCAAGAGATATAAGTATCGCATTCTCTGTCATTTGCACTTCCTTTTTAACGGTTTGGCAGGCATAAAGCCACGCCTTTTGAAAATGCAAAGATACAAAAATATTCTGAATATGCTCCAAACGCCTTCAAAACAGCCTTGAAAACGGGCAAAAACAGCCCTGTTTTGGCTATATGACTGACAATCAGCACAAAGGCTTTAAACCATCCTTGTAGCATAACCACCTCATTACCAGGTTTTCACGGCACCAACACCGTTCGTTGTCCAGTTGTTGTCCAGTTGTTGTCCAGTTGTTGTCCAGTCATTGACTGGACAACAACTGGACAACGACTGGACAACAACTGGACAACGAACGGTGTTGGCTGGGCTTTGTCAACAAAAAAACGCGGCGAAATACTAAAGCGGCTTTTTCGGCGTTAGAAGGCTATAAGTTTTGAACAATGATTGGAAAAATGGACAAGGTGGGCCTTTTTGTGCCGTGCTGCATCGACCAGTTTGCGGCCGACAGTGCGTGGAAAGCCGTCAAGCTGCTTGAGGGCTTGAAGTTGCAGTGCCTCTATCCCTCGTCGCTGACCTGCTGCGGCAAGGGGCTTTACAACCAGGGCGACCGCGAGAGTGCCAGGGAGCTGGGCGAGAGGATGATAGAGCAATACGACGAGTGCCGTTATGTGGTGTGTCTCGGCAGTGGGTGTGTGGCCTATATGCAGCGCTGTTTTGCGCGCCTGTTCCATAACACCACGTTCCATAACAGCTATCGCCAGTTTCTCGACAAGTGCTTCGAACTGAGCGACTTCCTTGTCAACATTATGCACTACGAGCCCTCGGGCGTCAAGTTTCAGCACCGGGTTGCCTTGATGGACCACTGCGCGACGCAGAGGGACTATGCCAGCCCCGCCCATCCCGACCGCAAGGGCCTGGCCGACGAGCCCCGCAAGCTGCTGCAAGCCGTTGACGGACTGACGCTTGTGGATATGGCGCAGCAGGATGTGTGCTGCGGTTTCGGCGGTATGTTCGCCAACGATTTCACCCCGATTGCCGACAGCCTCACCAAGCGCAAGATCGACAATGCGCTGGCCGCCGGAGCCGAATACCTGACCTGCACCGAGCCTTCCTGCCTGATGCATCTGCAGGCCTATGCCGACAAGTCAGGCATAGCCATCAAGTGCCTGAACCTTATAGATATACTTGTCGCCGAGCAATGAGCGGACTGCGTTACAACTCATACGCCGCCTCTTTTCGGGCAACCTACGGCGAGCGGCTGCAGAAGGTGGCCATCGACGCGGGTTTCTCGTGTCCCAACCGCGATCCGCGCGACAGGAGCCGCGGCGGGTGCGTTTTCTGCAACAACCGTGCCTTCAACCCCTCCTACTGCTCGCCCGACAAGGGCATTGGGCAGCAGATCGACGAGGGCATCTTATTCCATCGCCGGCGTTACCCCGGCACGACTCGCTATCTGGCTTATTTCCAGCCTTATTCCAATACTTTTGCTCCGCTCGACACGCTGCGTGCGTGCTATGAGGAGGCGCTTGCCCACCCCGGCATCGCGGGGCTTATTGTCGGCACGCGGCCCGACTGCGTCGATGAGGCCAAGCTTGACTATCTGGCTGCGCTGGCCGAGCGCACCGGGGCGTATGTCGCTGTGGAATATGGCATTGAGAGCTGCTACGACGCCACGCTCGACGCCATAGGGCGGGGCCACGGCTTCGAGGCTTCGCGCCGCGCCATCGCCCTGACCCACAGCCGTGGCCTGCACTGCGGCGCCCACCTGGTGCTGGGGCTGCCTGGCGAGACGCGCCAAATGATTGTCGACGAGGCCGATGCCATTAATTCGCTGCCCATCGACACGCTGAAGCTGCATCAGCTGCAGATCATTGTCGGCACCCGCCTCGAGGAGCAGGCACGGCGCGAGCTGGAGCGCACCGCCGACCCCTATGCCGCGCTGCACGCAATGGGCGTGTGCGACGACATTGTGCGGAAGGAGAGTTACGTGCAGCTGGTGTGCGATATGCTGGAACGGCTGCGGCCCGACATAATGATGGAGCGCTTTGCGGGCGAGGTGCCGCCGCGCTTCCAGGCGTTGCCGCAATTGGGCGGGCGCC
>CAJOMZ010000063.1 GCA_905236645.1 uncultured Bacteroidales bacterium | reverse complement strand
ACGAAAGACGAAATATTCGGTCAAATAGCATTGATGGATGAGGGCGATAGTATGTCTGAACAAAAGTATGCCTGGAGCGAGGAAATAGATCTTTTAAAACAGGTTTTGGCACCATGGAAGGATGAATCCGCCGAAATCATTTTTGAATACTCTATTCCTCGACTTGGGAAACGAATCGATGTGGTTCTATTGCTTAGGGGTATCGTATTTGTCATTGAATTCAAAGCAGGACAGAGTGTCTATCTTCAGTCCGACATGGAGCAGGTAATGGATTATGCACTTGATCTGAAGAACTTTCATTTAGAGAGTCATCATCGTGTCATTGTGCCCATCCTTGTTGCGACAGATGCTAAAGAGGCTAGCCATAAAATGGCATTCTCGGTTTATGACGACAGAATATACAATCCTCTTATGTCGAATGCCGATACTCTGCAGAAACTCATTGCCCGAGTGATTGAGAACGAGAATGCTAAACCGTCAGAAGAAAATGATTTTGCACAATGGGCCATTAGCAGATATTCGCCGACACCTACTATAATCGAAGCGGCTAGTGCCCTCTATCAGTCACACTCGGTTGAAGACATCACACGCCATGAAGCAGCAGGCGCAGCGTTGGAAGAAACAACGCAATTTGTATTGGATGTAATCCAAAGGAGCAAACAGTATGGAGAAAAAAGCATTTGTTTTGTGACGGGTGTCCCTGGGGCAGGCAAGACACTTGTGGGATTGAATGTGGCTATTCAACAATCGCTGAAAGAAGAAGATGCGCCCGAAGAAGAACAGAATCTTGCCGTTTACCTCTCAGACAATGGCCCCTTGGTAAAAGTTCTCACCGCAGCATTGGCAAAAGACAAGCAACGCAAAGAACGTGATAGAGGAAATAAGTGCAACATCACAGATGCAAAACGCGAGGTGTCGCAGTTTATTCAAATCATCCACCGCTACCGTTCTAACATGCTGGCAAAGATCAAGCTGCCAATAGAGAACGACCGTCTGGAAATTGACGAAACAAAATCGGTAGCTCACAAAACAGCTGGACACGGCGAAGTGGAACATGTGGCTATCTTTGATGAAGCACAACGCAGCTGGGATTTAGAACACTTGGCTGGATGGCTGGCCAAGGGTGGCAGTCGAGGAGGGATGAAGAAAGTACCGAACTTCCCGATGTCCGAAGCGGAGTTCCTGATATGGTCTCTTGATTTACGCAAGGACTGGGCTGTAATAGTTTGTCTTGTCGGTGGCGGACAGGAAATCAATACTGGTGAGGCTGGCATTGGCGAGTGGATTCGCGCGATGAATGAAACATTCCCTGAGTGGAAAGTTTACATATCCAAGCACCTTACGGATAAGGAATACGCAGAGGGGAATGTCGCCGAGCTGGTAGCCAACAACAAAAATGTACAGCAAGTGGAGCAGCTACATCTGGCAGTATCCATGAGGTCATTCCGTGCCGAAAGACTATCCAACTTCGTACATTTCGTTTTGGACAGGGATGCTGAACAAGCAAGCGCCCTTTATCAGGAATTCAGGGATAGATACCCACTATTTTTAACGAGAGACATTGAGGGTGCAAAACAATGGCTAGAGGAGAAGGCCCGCGGTTCTGAGCGATATGGCATTGTCGTGTCGCTTATCGACTTAAGCCACTGGCTATTGATGTCCGTTTGCAACCTGATGTAGAACACTGGTTCTTGGCCGACAAGACAGATGTTCGTTCTTCTCTTTTCCTTGAAGATGCTGCAACTGAATTTGATATTCAAGGCCTTGAACTCGATTGGACCTGTCTTGTTTGGGACGGTGATTTCAGATATACCCCTGATGGTTGGGATCATTATGCCTTCAAGGGGAGTAAATGGAACAAGATTAGAAATAAATATGCACAATCCTATCAACTTAATGCTTATCGAGTACTAATGACACGCGCCCGTCAGGGCATGATTATCTGCGTACCCGAAGGCAGTCCAAGCGACCATACCAGACTGCCAGAATTCTACGATGGAACATACAATTATTTAAAATCCATTGGTATTGAGGAAATATAAAAAAAGAAATATTGTTAAATTGCCTACTGCACCCGCAACGAGTTCTTGATGTACGTCTTCAACCCTAAGAAGCTGGCCCCCGAAAGACTGCTTAGACAGAACCTCGACGAAATCACAAATATGAAAGAGTACATCAACGAAAGAAGGACTGTTCAGGCTCTGAAGACGACAAGCTACGCATCTCTTTCGAACTAAGATACATTCGCTCTTTGTATGCAGAACACAAAATAATTCCACTACCTATACAACACACATTTTCCGACACTACATTGAATCACCTAACCACAGAACAGTCTAATGAACGATAACAACACGCCTTTGGAAAGGAAGAAACCTAATCCGGGTCTGCAACTGGGCATTCCTGTGATGCTGCTGGTGACAGTGCTGTTCATTGTTATGCTGTTCAGCGGCGAGGAGGGCGACTTTTTCTTCGCTTTCACCGCCATTTTCTGGCTTCCTCTGCTGCTGATCGGCTTGGGAGTATTCATATTCCACATCGTGCGGCAATGCAAGCCCGACAAGCGCAACAGCTTCAGCCGCACTATGGTCCTCTGGGGCATCGTCAACATCCTGTTGATGGCGGCTGTATTTATACGCGACAGTCACTCAGGCAAACAGGTTGATGCCCAGCACCTCATCGCTCACTACGAGAAGTATGAACACGAGATATGGGACGCAGCCGAATATGCGCGCTCGGCAATGGACAGCGGTGCCTGGATGCGACTGGAATTCGATGGAAAGACTGTGGAGATGTTCCACACACGGCCTGCCGGCGAAACGGTTTCAAACAACTGGCGCGGAAGTGACGGGCCATCACTTGACGCCGATTCTTTAGGCCGTCGCATAGGCCTCACACACGACGAGATAGAAGGCATCCGCCAACGACTCGAGGCTGCAGGATGCATCAGCATAGAGCTGAAAAACTACGGCAGCGCCACTTCCGTCACCGGCTACAGAAACAAAACGTACCCTATCGACGAGGTGGACTATATCACCGTCGGCCGCTGCCGCTATATGATGAGTATGTATTTCTACGACCTCTACCGCCACCCTATGAGCGACAGCACTTGGAACAAGATGCTGCTGGACGAAGTGACGAGTATTCCCTTCTGCGACACTGTGGCCCTCGAATACGGCAGCCCCGCTTTTGGCAGCATCAGCTACCCGCAACGCGAAAGAATCATCAAACAGCTGAATATCAAGAAACGCTAAACTATGACCGACACGATGACACCCGAGCAGCGGCATCGCTGTATGTCGCACATCAAAGGCAAGGGGACGAAACCCGAAATGAAAGTGCGGCGGTGGCTGTGGAGCCACGGGTATCGGTATCGGCTTAACGTCAAGTCGGTGCCAGGCAAGCCCGATATAGTGCTGAGGCCTTACCGCACGGCACTATTCGTCAACGGATGTTTCTGGCACGGGCACCACATAAGAATGAGTGAATGCGGAGATGCATTAATACGTGAGGATGTAGAGAACTCGGCGTGTTGCAAGATTCCAAGCACCAACAGAGAGTTCTGGGTTTCCAAAATCAGACGCAACCAAGAACGCGACCTGCGCAACTACTCTGTACTGCAAGAAAACGGCTGGCAAGTCATCGTTATATGGGAGTGCCAGCTGAAACGCAGTAAAATTGAGCAAACGATGCTTAGAGTCGAGCAACTCATCAACTCGAACCTCATCTCCATATACCAGAAACCACCCGTCCCCTACTCTTCGTCCGAAGAAAACCCAATGCAGATTGCTGCCGAGGACAACAGCTGACAACAAAAGGCAAAAAGTGTAAAAACGTCGCTCCTCCCCTGGAATAAGCAATAGCATCAGGATATATTCGCTGCTATTGTTACATTGAATTTTAACACCTTACGCATTTTATTAAAAAAAATTTTGTCGGTTCCGGAAAAAGTAGTACTTTTGCAAATCTTTTCGAAGATAAGATGGTGGGCGTAGTTCAGCTGGTTAGAGCGCCAGATTGTGGATCTGGAGGTCGTGGGTTCGAGCCCCACCTCCCACCCAAGAAGCACCAAAAAATGGTGCTTTTTTTTGTATATGGAAAATACGGAAAAAAGACTACTTTCGGGCCTACAGCCAAGTGGCGAACTGACCATTGGCAACTACTGCGGCGGCATTCGCCAGTTCCTTGAGTACCAGAAGGAATACGACTCCTTCCTGTTCGTCCCCGATATGCATACCATCACAGTGCCTCAGGGCGACCCCAAGCTCATCCAAGAGCGTATACGCCGCTTTGCCAACCTCTACCTCGCCTGCGGTCTTGACCCCGCCAACTGCACGTTCTACATCCAGAGCGAGGTGCCAGCCGTGAACCAGCTGGCCTGGATTCTGGAATGCCACACCTATATGGGCGAGTTGAGCCGTATGACACAGTTCAAGGCCAAGAGCGAGAAGCAGACCAACGTGGGCTGCGGCCTGTTCACCTACCCCGTGCTTATGGCTGCCGACATCATCCTCTACGACAGCAACGTAGTGCCTGTCGGCGCCGACCAAAAGCAACACGTGGAGCTTGCCCGCGACATTGCCGAGCGGATGAACCACAAATACGGCGACCTCTTCGTGGTGCCCGAACCCATCATTCCCAAAGTGGGCGCCAAAATCAAAGACCTTCAAGACCCCACCAAGAAGATGAGCAAGTCGGCAGAAGACACCTCGGGCATAATATTCCTGCTCGACAACGAAGCCACCATTAAGAAAAAAATCAATCGGGCCGTCACCGACAACGACGGCTACGTGGCTTTCGACGAAGAAAAGAAACCCGGCATATCGAATCTGATTACACTCTATTCCGCCCTTAGCGGCACTCCGCTGCAGCAAGCCATCGACCGCTTTACAGGCTGGGAACGCTACGGCGATTTCAAGAAAGAGGTTCTGGAAGTGATCTACGAGACCCTGCGCCCCGTCCAGGCCGAATATGAACGACTGTCGAAGAGCGACTATGTCGACGAAGTCCTCGACCGCGGCCGCGACCGAGCCAACGAGATTGCCAACCGCAAATACGACCTTGTCCGCCGTGCCGTAGGCTTCGGACGATAAAGCATACAACCGATATTGAACCCAAATCGGTCATTAAACCGACAGGTGGTATAATAAGACCTGAACAATGTCTCTTTATGCCATCTTTGTATTTCTTTCGGCATCTTGTCCACATCGCCGTCTCGACGTAGCCCGCTACGCCTTCGATGGCGATGCAGCCAATCCGCTCGAAACAAATGCAAAGCTGACATAAAGTCTAATGTTGAATGGGCGCCGCGATTCAGAATCGCGGCGCCCATTGTCATTGTCAAGTCGCACTGTCATTTGCTGGTCGACACCACCAGGTAGTCGGTGTAGCGCCAGAAGGAATTGACATCCTTGATTGTAAGGTAGGCCACCTTCTTGGCGTCGTTCTCGTCGAACACGAGTTCATACGAACCTTCGGGATGCTTCGATATAACTTGCGCCTTGCGCTGGTTGATCGAAATAGTGGTCACCTTCGTGCGGTCGATGGTCTGGAACTTCGCCACATCCATATTTTCGGAGGTGTTCTGCTTCTTGCCAATACCTATGAAACCGCCGCTCTTGCTCACTATTCCCATTTCACTCAACTCCTTGTACGAGCCCACGATATAATAGGCCTTGTTAGCCTCCGAGGTCTGGTAGGCGATGTAGTCGTCCTTCTCCTTGTTCGACTGGGTAAGGCTGCTGACATTGTCCGACAGCTGCTGGATGGTAGCCTTGCTGATGGTCAGTTCGTTCATCAGCTCCCCGATCTGAGTTTCCTGCTCTACAATGCGGTTGTTCAGGTTGTCGATAAACTCCTGCAGCTTGCTGTTCTCCTGCCCAAGGCTGGAAATCTTGGCGTTGAGGGTGGCAATCTTCTGCCTGTTCTGCGAAAGCATATTCTCGATCACCGCCAGTTGGTCGGTAATCTGCCCCTTGACGCGACTGTTCATCTCCGGATTGCCCTGCTTCAGCGTATTGACCTGGCTGTAACGCGCCGAAATCTCCGAAAGGTTTGTCTCAATCTCGTTCAGCACCTCGAACAGGGCGTCAATCTCCCCGTCCTTGGTATCGACAATGGTCTGCAGCGAATCGGCCCTCTTTATGGCCGCCGCTTTCTCGGGGTCCTCGCCCTTGCACGAGGCGAACAGCAGCGGCAACGCGGCCAGAAGCATCAACGATATTCTCTTCATAATCTTGGTGTTTTTAAAACAATAAATAGCTGTTTTTCCGTTATCATTATATGTTACAAAACGACACAACAGCCCTTTTATTGTCAAACTGTCAAAAATAATTCCGCCCTATGGACACCAACCCTTTGCTTCAAGAATGGACAACCCCATATCAGACACCGCCCTTCCACCTTTTCAGCAACGAGCACTACGCGCCGGCTGTCAGAGACGCCATCAAAGCCGCCGAGGAAAACATAAAAGCCATTGCCCTACAGCAGGCAGCACCGACCTTCGAAAACACCATAGAACGGCTCGAGACGGCGTCCGACCTGCTCGACCGCGTAACCGCCCTGCTGCTCAACCTCAACGAGTGCAACACCAACCCGCAGATGCAGTCCACCGTCCTGGAACTGATGCCCGAAATCACACGCTTCGAAAACCGCATCTGGATGGACCGCACCCTCTTCGAGCGTGTAAAAGCGCTGAGCCAGAGCCACCTTGCGGGCGAGCAAGGCGAAGTGGTGGAGAAATACTACCAGCGTTTCGTCCGCAACGGTGTCGACCTTGAACCCGAGAAGCAACGCCGGTTTGCAGCCAACGCCGAAGAGCTGTCGACCCTCACCGAACAGTTCAACCACAATGCGCTCGAGGACACCAACGAGTTCACACTCCACATCACAGAGCAAGAGCAACTCGGCGGACTGCCCGACAACGTCATAGCCACAGCCCGCGGGAGAAGGGCAAGGAGGGATGGCTCTTCACCCTCCACGCCCCCTCCTACCGGCCCTTCCTCACCTATGCCGACAACCGCAGCCTGCGCCGGCAGATGTGGCAAGCCTACAACAGCCGCGGCAATCGCAGCAACGGCAACAACAACAGCGACATAATACGCCGCATAGTGCAGCTGCGCCTCGAACAGGCCCGGCTGCTGGGCTACCCCGACTATGCCTCCTACTCGCTCACGCGCACTATGGCCCAGACACCAGCAACCGTCAACGCCTTCCTTGCCCGGCTCCACGCCGCCTCGCTGCCCTTCGCCAAGCACGAGCTCGAAGAGGTGCGCGACTACGCCCGCAGCAACGGCGCCGACTTTGAGCTGCAAAGCTGGGACTTCTCCTACTACAGCGAGAAACTCAAGAAGGAACGCTACGACTTCGACTCTGAAATCCTGCGTCCCTACTTCCAGCTCGAAAAAGTGCGGCAAGGCATCTTCGACCTCTACCACACGCTCTACGGCCTCACCTTCGACGAAGCCTCCGACATAGAGGTCTACCAGGAAGACGTCCGCGCCTATCGCGTCAACGACGGCCACCGCTTTATGGGCGTGCTCTACCTCGATATGTTCCCCCGCTCCAACAAGCGCAGCGGTGCCTGGATGACCGAATTCCGCCCCCAGTCGGCCGTCGGCGGCCACGAGGTGCGCCCGCTCATACAGGTGGTCTGCAACTTCTCCAAGCCCACAGCCGACAAGCCCTCGCTGCTAAGCTTTGACGAAGTGGATACCTTTATGCACGAGATGGGACACGCAATGCACGGTATGCTCAGCGATGTACACTGCCCCTCGGTCAGCGGCACCAGCGTACGCCACGACTTCGTCGAAATGCCCTCGCAGGTGATGGAAAACTGGTGCTACGAGACCGATTTCCTCAACACCTTCGCCCGCCACTACCAGACTGGCGAGCCCATACCGCCCCAATACATTGACAAAATCAGACGCTGCGAGAACTACCTTGCCGGATGGCTATGCCTGCGCCAGCTCAACTTCGGCACCGTCGATATGGCCTACCACACCCTCACAGCACCGCTCGACGCGGACGAGAGCATAGAGCACTTCGAGCACCGCCAAATGACCGAACTGCTGCCCACCGTCGACGGCTGCTGCGCCAGCACTTCGTTCACCCACATCTTCTCGGGCGGCTACGCCGCCGGCTACTACGGCTACAAGTGGGCCGAAGTGCTTGACGCCGACATCTTTTCACGCTTCAAGGCCGACGGCATATTCAACACCGCCACCGCCCGGGCCTTCCGCGACAAAATCCTCTCGCGCGGCGGCAGCAGACATCCCGCCAGCCTGTTCCGCGACTTTATGAATCGCGACCCCGACCCCGATGCACTGCTGCGACGCTGCGGTTTCACCGAACAGTAACCTACGGCAAGCGGCCACTTATTGCTTCGGGCGTGTCGCACACAAAGAAAAAAAGGAAAGCTCCTTTCCCTGTTTTTTCATTTTTTTGCCTGCGGCTACAATATTATTAAGCCGGAAGCGTTTAAGGATAAACTAACATTAAAACATCAACAGAAATGAAAGGCAGTCGAATTCCATTCAAGAAAAACTACATCCTCGGCACAAGCATTGTGCTGGCAGCATTTGTGCTTGGCCTTATGCTGGTATGGACAGTGAAGACACTCAAGTCGTTCGACGACACGGTGACAGTCAAGGGCCTTTGCGAGCGCGAAGTGCCCGCCGACAACGTGGTGCTGCGCATCAGCTACACCACCCAGGACAACTCGCTCATCGACCTCCGTTCAAGGGTTGAACGCAACGACCAGGCAATAGTCGACCTCATCAAGAAGGCAGGCATCAAGGACGAGGAGATCAAGTACAACACCGCCAACTTCAGCGACCGCTACGACGACTACTATATCAGCGAGAACCTGAAATTCCGCTACACGGCACGCCAAACCATCAGCGTTTTCAGCTCCAATATGGAAGCCGTACGCAAGCTGCAGCGCACCATCGACGGCGAACTGCTGAAGCAGGACATCATCTCGAGCACCTCGGCCAGCTACAACTACGACGGTCTCAACGACATCAAGCCCTCGATGATTGCCGAGAGCCTTGACAAGGCTCGCGAGAGCGCCGAGGAGTTTGCCAAGAACAGCCACAGCAAGATAGGCAAGATGCGCACCGCCTCGCAAGGCTATTTCGACATCAGCGACCTTGACGAGAACACGCCGCAAATCAAGAAGATACGCGTCGTGACCACCGTCGAATACTACCTGAAATAACACCATTCCCACCATTGGATTATGGAAACCGCAGCGATGAAAAAGGCCCTCCTGCTATCGTCTATACTTTTCATTGTTCAATTATCCGCACCAACCATCTGTTCCGCCCAGCAAACGACGGAACAGATGGCTTCGTATTACTATCAGAACCGCGAATACGACAAGGCCATAGAGCTCTATGAGCCCCTCTATGCCCGCACGCAGAACATCTATTACTACCAGATGCTGCTGGGTTGCTATGCCGAGACGGGCAAATACAAGGAGGCCGAGCGGCTGGTAGAGAAGCGCCTCAAGCGGCAGCCGCGCGACCTGTTCCTCTATGTCGACCTGGGCAGCATCTACCTGAAACGCGGCGAAAAGAAGAAGGCTGAGAAGCAGTATGCCGCAGCCATAGAGAAACTGGGCCGCGACTCAAAGCAGACAAGCGACCTTGCGATGGCCTTCGAGAACGCTGGACGCAACGACTATGCCATACAGACCTATCTGGCCGCCCGCGAGCGGATGGACAACCAGTACATCTATGTGATGGAGCTGGCCACGCTCTACGAGAAGTCGGGCGACTATGAGAAGATGACCCAGGAATACTTCGCACTGCTCGACAAATCGCCTGGCTCGATGGGCTCGATACAGATTGCCCTGCAAAGGGCCCTGAACGAGACCTCCACGACACAGCTTGCCGACGGCCTGCGCCGCACCCTGACATCGCGCATCCGACAGAACCCCGAGAACAGGAACTATCTTGAGATGATGATCTGGTTCTCGCTGCAACAGCTCGACTTCGATTTTGCGCTGACACAGGCCAAGGCCGTCGACGCACGATTCCCCGACCAAGGGGCGGAACAAGTGTACCGCGTGGCGCAGATAGCCCATAACAACGAGGCTTTCGACGTGGCCGAGGCCGCCTACAGGCACATAATAGCCAAAGGCAAAGACACGCCGCTCTACTTTGACAGCAAGATAGGACTACTGACCACAAAGTACGCACGCATCAACCAAAGCCACGCTGTCAACACCAAGGAACTGGCAACGCTGGAGGGCGAATATGAGGCCACCCTGACCGAACTCGGCAAGAACCCGCAGACAGTGCCGCTGATGCGCAACTACTCGCACCTGCTGGCCTACAACACGCCTGCCGACAATGCCCGACTGCAAAAGGCCGCCGACCTGCTCTACGACATCATCGAAATGCCACGGCTGCCAGGCAATACCGTAAGCGAAGTGAAGCTCGAGCTTGGCGACCTGCTGCTCTTCTCGGGCGAGATATGGGACGCATCGCTACTCTACGGCCAAGTGGAGAAAGCCAACAAGAACGACGTAATAGGCGCTATGGCCAAGTTCAAGAACGCCAAACTGAGCTACTACAACAACGACTTCCAGTGGGCCAAGTCACAGCTCGACGTATTGCGCGCATCGACCTCAAAACTCATCGCCAACGACGCAATGCAGCTCTCGCTCCTCATCAGCGACAATATGGAGGAGGACAGCACCTACGAAGCCCTCTCCTACTATGCCGCCGCCGACCTGATGCTCTATCGCGGCCAGCTCGACTCGGCCTGGGCACTATACGACGACATCACAATCCGCAACCTGTCGCATTCGCTCTTCGACGAAGTGCTGATGCAGAAAGCCCGGATCCGTATGAAACAGGGACGCTATGCCGAAGCCGACTCGCTGCTGCAGCGCATCGTGGACCACTATGCCAGCGACATTCTGGCCGACGATGCCCTGATTATGCTTGCCGAGCTCAACGAGCAACAGCTGGGCAACGCCGACCGCGCACGCGAATGCTACGAGAAGCTCCTGCTCGACTATCCCGCCAGCCTCTACGCCGACCGCGCACGCAAACGCTACAACGCGCTGAAAAAACAATAGCCCTTTCCGGAACACACCCGTCACATCCCGCAAGCCACGTCGGTTCTTCGCCGTGGCATCAAGCACCCAACGCCGTCATTTCGACTATTGATAGACGATACTTCAATCATATTTCGACCATTATATATCGTCGAAATATCGTCGAAGTATCGTTGATGTATCGTTGAAGTATCGTTGATATGGCGGAGTAGACCCGAACAGGCTCCGTTGTGGTTTGCTGATTTAGGTTGTCACTTTTGTGTCCTTCGACTGGATTTAGTTGACAGGTTTGTGGTTTGCTGCTGTCGGCTGGTACAAGTTGTGTGACTTGTGGAGTTAGGATGCCTGATGTGGCGGAGCGCAGATCCGCCACATCAAGCGCACAGATCCGCCGTGACAGAACATCCGCCGTGACGGGTGTGTTATCTGGTTTTCTTGGTTTCAGGAGTGTATTTTATCCCACTAATCCATTTTGTAGTACACACATACTTCCATTTGTAAATTGGAAGAGTGTAATCTTCAATAACATATCCGTCATAATAAAGACCGCAATTATTATAATTGTCCGAATCTTGGTAGTAATATGGCAAAATCTCCATATAATAGGCTTTCCCTACATCCATTCGCTTGCTTCTTCTTGTAACATTATTCGTATACAAACTATAGACATAATATTTTTCTGATTCATAATCAACAATTAATTTATATACATTTATTCCTTCAATAATGCTATCTACAATCATAAGCCCCTTTATCAACAGTTTTTCGGGATTTACATCATTCGATGTAGAGTACTCTAGCAAACGATTACGATAAGAAGAACTGTCAAAAGGGACAGGAGCTATATAGACATCATCGGTGTCATAGACGATATCAGTGTTAAAAACACATACTCTGTTGTGGTAATAACTCAATGGAAACGCGTAGGGTATTTCTTGTGTATTTATTTGCAATATTGTAATTGGTTCAGGTGCAACAATGGGAAATGACTTGGGTGAACATCCCGAAAGCATTATAAAGCTCATCAACATATAGATTTTACTATTGACGTTCATATCTGTAATTGGTTTTTAGAATCATTGTTTCTAAAGAATATACCCCGTTGTTGTGCGAAAGATATGTGAACGAGCTGAAAATATCGCATTTGATTGTTCCGGGGAAAAATTTTCCTGCATTATAATGTGCCGCGGTATATATGGTGTTGTACGAACCTATTCTTGCTGGGGTTGCGTTTGTTTTATTTCTTAAACTGATGACAGCTCCTTCATAAGACTCTGCAATCTCGTGCCAAATCATATTACCTTTGTTTTTACAGAGCCTATCATATTTTTTAGAAGCCAAGACATTGATGGCTTGAAATGTATTAATTGTAATTCCATCATCGCTAATTTGATTTCCATAGAAACCGCCCCCTTTTTTCAAGTTCCCTTTGGGGTTGTAATTTGTTTCTTGGACTTCCAAATTGATGAGGATATTCTCATTGTCCAAAATGGATGCCATATACATTTCCATCTCGGTTTTTGGATTGCCAGAGTAGGAAACCGTACCGTCATCGCTATAAGAAAACGTCAAGTTATTTGTTTTGCTTTTCATTTGAGAAAGTGCAGCCTTCTTACAGTCATCAGTACCCACTAATTTAAGAGAGTCTCCCATAGGATCAATTAGTTTCACTGGATTCCAGGCACAATACGCATACGGGCTCATCGAGGGATACTTGTCCGCCATCGGGTCAACACTCAAAAACAGGCCTGACAAATCGCAGTCATAATACCGTGCTCCGAAGTAGTAAAAGCCCGTTTCCTCGTCGCGCTCCTTGCCGGTGAAAGTAAAGCGCTCATTATAGCCCGCGGTGCGCTGGTCAACATAACGCTCGCCGTAGGGCAGGTACTGCAGGTGCTGGACGGCAAGGCCCCCGTTGTCGGTAATCCAGCTGGCGCTGCCGAGGTGGTCGGAGTGGTAGAAGTAGACGTCGGGCTCGTTGTGGTGGATGCTTTGTGCGTCGGCAATCATATGCCGAAACTTGTCGTAGTCGGTGATCAGCTTGGCTTGCAGACGTTCCGGAACCTCATTCATATCGATTTTCAGTTTGTCGTTGGAAGATAGTCCATTGGCGATACATTCGATATCATTCTTTTCGAGGATACGGTCATTAATTTGTTCCAAACTCTGTTGGAAAACACTTCCAGACTTGTCCGACAATCCGTGTTCCTGGTCTATCACTTTCAGTCCACCGCCTCCGATGCGGGCTGCCACGCGCTCCGCCCGTTGTGGCGGATCGCAGATCCGCCACATATTATTGTCAGGATTTGTAATCTGTTTCATTTTCCTTGTTATTGCCAATAGAATACAAAGTGTTTCAACACATTATAGTAACGCAGAGGAGCAATGAATATTGCCTTGCGGAATGCAATTCCTTATATTAAGTTGTGGCGGAGCGCAGATCCGCCACATCAAGCTGCAACGGGACATCAGCCGCGACGGGAGGGTCTATTGACCATTTTGATACTCCCTTCGCTCCTTCATATAAACCACACAACAATCTGAATCGTATCCATCACAATAACAAGGGCGATACAGAATGCAACTTCTATCTTTTTTTATATAGAATCGATTTGCAGCAGGTCCAATAACATAAGCTATACTTCCTTGCGTACGATTGTATTCGCTCTTAAAATAAGTCGCCATGTTGAATCGCTCGCCAGTCATGCCTATACTGCTCGTTCCCATTGGAATACTACATACTTTTCCACCACCTTCATTATAATCACATAAGAGTAGATTCCCTATAGAATCACTAAAACAGACGTCGAAGTATGTAACAAATTCTCCAGTCAAATCATACATTGCCACATAAAAAGAATCCTTGCTGTACAAATTTGAATCAATTAATGCTTTCACCACTTCTTGTGAAATGGATACATGATAGAAGTGAAAAGCTTTTTTTGTGCCATATATCAAATCCCCAAAAATGATTCTATCGTAAAGAGAATCTTTTTCATCTGTTATAATATAGTAAAAACCATAAGATGAACCCCAGAGCGATTTGGATTCATAGGTTGAATCAGACGTCAATCGAAAACTCCATTCGTTGTTGCAATAATGCGCTGTATATACCCCCAAACTGTTTCTATTCTGAGGAAAACACGTCATTGAAAACAGACAGAATGTAAAAAAAGAAAAGGTTTTAATATATTTAATCATCTCTTTCTGAATTTAGCTTTTTCCAAATAACATGGTTACGTATGTTCTTTCTCGTAATATCATACTTAATATCTAAGAAAGGAACTTTTCCGTCATTTCGTGCAACATATTGTATTCGTATTGGCATACCTAGTTCTCGGCGATATTGATTCACTCTGTCCACAATAGGACCTGTTTTGAGGCTATGAGGATCATTAAAAGAATTGTAATCACATCCGTTTTCGACAGGATCATCTTCTCCAGTAACAGCATGTCGAAGTTCATGTAAGAATATCATTCCTAGCCCATTCGTTTGGGCATCCTCTTCTGCTCGCATTTTAGAACAATACAAATAAACGAGGCCTCCTTTCTGATCTTGAGTTTGTCCCCCCTCACATTTTACAGCACTATTGCCAACTTGAATTACATAGTTTGATTCATCCTCATTTTTCTTATCTATTGCATCAATCAAATCTATTCTTGCCGTTTGCGATCCAGAAGAAAAAACAGGTTGCCCGTCTTTGTATTTTTTGTAATATAGTTTATTGCCTTCAATATATAACGACAAACCTGTTATTGTACTCAAACAATTTATAAGTCGAGTTCGTGTCGACTCATCTAAATATGAGACATCTATTTCTTCCCCATCCGGATCCACCAGCTTCACCGGATTCCAAGCACAATATGCATACGGGCTTATGCTGGGATACTTATCCGACATTGGGTCGACGCTCAGCCACATTGTCATCAGCTCGTGGTCCATATAGCGGGCGCCGAAGTATCCGTAGCCCGTTTCCTCGTCGCGCTCCTTGCCACATAATTGCGCGTGTATTCCAACAGATTCAACGATGGCAGTTCCTCTGACTGTCCGTTGCCGAGATTGGCTGTGTATTGATACCTGTTTTTCTCATTTCCTTTTTCGGAAGACAGTTCGATGCATAGTTCCCCATTGGGGGCATAATGAATGGATGTGACAGAAAATTGGAAGTTGGATTTAATAATAATATTCATATTTCCAGATATTTATTCGTGTTATGGGAGTGTTTTACGATTTGTAAAGATACGAAATTTTCAATATAATGAAAAAAAATATTATTTTTGCACCGTGAAACAGGGAAAAACATACGGCAATTTTTGTACTCCCCATCGGGGTATTCCTGTTTACAGCCGATTTTTTTCACTTTTTTCTCAAAAAAAGCACATTGGCGAATCTCCGAAAACGCCGATGTTCTCTACTTGTTCGGCAGGTTTTACCACTTTTACCTTCACCGGCAAAGAGCGCGACGAGGAAACCGGCTACGGTTATTTTGGTGCACGCTATATGGACCACGAACTGATGACAATGTGGCTCTCCGTCGACCCGATGGCAGACAAGTACCCAAGCATTTCGCCATATGCGTATTGTGCCTGGAACCCGATGAAGCTGGTGGATCCGGATGGGAGAGATATTTGGGAGATAGACAATGAAGGTAATGTGGTAAATCGAATATCTGATAATACAAGAGATATTTTCTATATAGTAGACGATAACGGCAATCGAAATGAAGAAATCTCGATTTCTTTTGATAATATTATTATTAGTTCTTTTAAATCAAACTACAATTACAAATATAATTGCACATTTGATTCTTATGAAATTAATGGCGATGAAAATGGTCAGGCTTTGTTTGAATTTCTTTCTGATAATACTTGTGTTGAATGGAGTCACTTTTTGTTCGGGGAAAAGGAATTGGATGAATGTAATTATGTGACAACATCACACCTTGAGGATTCTGACAGACAACCTTTAACATTATTAAAACAAAAAAAAGAAGAAGCCGCGACCTTGCGTAGATATACTCATTCCCATCCCAACGGAGATCCTAAACCATCAGGTACTGGTGGAGAAAATGGAGATTTAGTTTTGGCAAAATGGATAATTGACAATTTTTCATCAAATGTCATTTTTAGCATTTATACACCTGGTAGATGCGGGAAATATCATACTTTTACCAAAGATTACGTCAATGAACTAAGACCTGTAGTTATTGATGGCAACAAAAAGAAACAACTATGAAAAGAATCTTTATTATAGTACTGTGTATGTGTAGTATAATTGAGACATCGCACTCACAATCAAAATACTCATATTTTATCACAGACCAATTTGATGTTCCCGTGATGATTCAAGAAAAAGAAGAAGTTCAGGTTATTTGCGAAAAGTTTTCAACAATAATAGATTCTTTAATACCTGAAATTTATGCTTGCGAAGCGAATCAAGAGCCGTATTGCTTTAGCATTATTATTTCTTCAATCGACTCCTACTTCGATTCTTGCGAAAGTATTGTTATTCAAAAATCCTTTTTTGGGGATGCCGCGGAAGAAGGGACAGCTTATTTTTATAGAGACAATATTCTGTTTGTTATATGTGGGGAAATAATTGATGAATCATTTAACGACGATGGATTCCATATGTATCATAGGAAAACTTTATCTGACAGAATTTTTAATAGATTGTTTGCCAAAACAGGGAAATGTGATTTTTTCAGAGTATACAATACGGTGCCAATTATGTCTTGGCACCCACAGGGCTGGCATTATTTTTTAATTAATAATAAATTTATTATGTGCGATGCATTTGGAGTTTGTAATTGACAAAAACCGTTGCGGCGGATCTGCGCTCCGACGCTGCTTAATATAAGGATTTGCAATCTGCAAA
>CAJOMZ010000062.1 GCA_905236645.1 uncultured Bacteroidales bacterium | reverse complement strand
TTTTAAAAGATCTATTTCCTCGCTCCAGGCATACTTTTGTTCAGACATACTATCGCCCTCATCCATCAATGCTATTTGACCGAATATTTCGTCTTTCGTCGCATTAATGAAATCATGCGTGGTGGCTTTGTAAAAGTATCTGTTTGTCATGTTGGTTTCAGTTACAAAGAGTTGCAGTCAATTTTTTAATGTTTTATTAATCAGGCATTCTCATCCCATTCGCTGGCAAAGACGCATTTTGCCCCAACAGAGTGCATCGCTATGTGAAAACCACCAATGCCAGCGAAAAGGTGAAATACTTTTATCATCATTAAGGCATTGCCTGACAAACTTTGCCGTTTATCAATTTGCCATTTTTATGTTTATCTCGTTTGATTCCGTCACACCCCCACGTTCCCCATTGTTTGAAGAAGAAGGCTGCCCCTTGAGCATCTGTTTGTCGTTTAATGTCCAAAACCCATTCTTCTTTCATTGGGCGCCCCCAAGGTCCACTTTCTCCTCCCACTATAACCCAGTCAATATTACGTAAATTGATTTTACCTAAGTCTTCCAACAATGGTTCGCAAGAGAGAAAACGGATTGGAGCATCCAATTCACAAAGACTATCAATGCGCGATTTTGATGACTGCATTTCAACGGTTACTCCCAACCAAGCATTTTGTGGTATATCATGATTATGGAAGTACTCTGCCATTCGGTCTGCGCGCTTAGTGAGCAGCTGATATCGATGCTGTGGTGTACGATGAATTACATCAATAACCTTATCTATGAATGTAAATGGTACATCATTATGAAATAAGTCGCTCATAGAACATACAAAGATGGTATGGGGCTGTTTCCATGACAGGGGTTCTGATAAACATTCTTCATGCAATGTCAAATCAAATCCCTTCGCATACTTTTTAATTCTCATTGCTTTCAACCGATGAGCCATTGCCTCCGCATAACAATTAGCACAGCCTTGCGAGATCTTCGTGCATCCAGTAATAGGATTCCACGTTTTATCAGTCCATTCTATTTTTGTCGTTTTCATTATTCAAATAATAAACTGCGTTGACCACTCACATCTATTTCTTTTGTTGCTTTCTTCCAGAACTCAATTCCTTTGCTGTTTGATGAAGCAAATAGAATGTCATAAAAATTTCTGATTGGTGTAAAATCAAAGTGATTGAATCCTATCCGTTTTAAAGATTGTTTGTATGATTCACGGAAATATGTTCTCAACGTGGAATAATCTTTTGTGTCACATAGAGCATGGTTATGCCTAGAGTTAAAGAAACTGTTGTCACCAAGGAACCGAATGTATTTTTCTGCCCGATTAGAGTCAGAGAAAGCCATTGGAATGTTTCTATTAAAATCAGTATTAGTAGCGACATTTATTATCAAATCATATTTAGGCATGCATGTTGAGATACTCTCCAGAAGTGAAAATGGTACGCTACAGTCTGTCGGGTCAATAAGAATCAAATTCAGACAGTCATTTGAGAATTGGCCGAGTTCATTACATATGGAAGAATGGTCGTTGTAGTCACCATGTCTGGCCACAGCTTTATGAGAAAGTCCCATACTTTGAATTCTTCGGTTGAGTGTGTCTACAACCGTATCGTTGTAATCATAAAAAATGGCTTGATTGATATGTTCAAAACACTTATGCTGTAATATGGAAATGGCGGTACCATCAAATTCCTGTCCGGTCGAACGATTTATACATCTTCCTGGCCCACTACAAATCTCAATATAATTCAGTTTCCATTTGTTTTTCATTCCACCAGCAAAAATGCCGAAGTACTGATAAAGGAGATAAATCTTTTCTTCTGCCCATTCTCCAACACATCTCACAGGAAGGTCGTCTTTTGCGGATTTAACAGAACAGCATAAGTCATTTTCAGTCTTGTTCTGTCGAGTTTCCTTATTGCAATTCCGAATGCACAAAGTATTAGTTTTCCTATTTAATTCCAATCTACTTGCCATAAAAATGCATTAATCATATTATCCTTTATAAAACCGTTCAGCGGCTTCAGATATTCAGCGTCCAGATTCCAGTGCTGGGTGTTCTCGTAGTTGCGGTTGGGGTCTTTGATGAGCTTCTTTTGGCTTCTTGTCCAACAGGGTTTCGAGGTAGGCGTAGATCTTGGTTTTCTTGGCTGGGATGGTCAGCGTGGGAGGGGTCTTGGTAGGGATTCTCACTTTCTTCAACTCGCCTTCGTATGTCTGCCAGCAGTCCATTACGGGTTGGTTGTCGGGGTTAATGATCTGTTCCAACAGGTCTTCCAATGCACTAGCATCTTTGTCGTTTGGCAGAAGGAACAGCTCAAACTCCACATCGTACTGCTCACGGATGGAAAGAAGCTCCTTGCGACGAGCTTCAATATCTTCGTCAGCATCGAAGATGACGAGGTTAATGCCCCCCTGGTTGGTGTTCTGACGAAGGGCTAACAGGGCTTCCTCAGATTTGAGTTTTCCATAACCGCCAGTGTCACCATCCTTCCCGGGGTGGATGATGCTGTTCTCTGGAGCATACTCACCAAACAGATGGTGGAAGTAGTCTTGGAGGAACTTCTTATCGGCATCGCCCTCAACTATTATCAGAAATCTTTTCATCAGACGATGCTTCTAAGTTCCACATCATTCTCGCAGGCGCCGCTCAGTCCTTCGTAGGTGTATTTGTATGCCTGAAAACCTTTCTTTAATGTGTTCTCTATGGTGTACAGCCGCATCTCATTCTGATACTCGGGATGCTCAGCCAACATTTGGTTGAGTTTTTGAAGGGTCTCTTTGCTGTGGGTGGTGACGAATATCTGCTTGTCGGTGCTTACGGCCAACGCGAAGAGTGCTTCCCAGAGTTTTTTGTAGGCGGAGTAGTGGAGGCCGTTGTCGATTTCGTCCAACATAATTATATTTGTCATTGAGTTGGCAGCACTTGCCACGATACTCAAGTAACGCCTAAGACCATCGCCCGTCATTCGGGAGGGAAGCATTTCAGATAGGCCGTCGAATCCGATATAGACATCGTCATTTAAGATTTCAACGCTGTTAATCTTGGAATCAAACAACTTAAGTAATGACAGAACCACGTCTTTTTGATTTCGTTTGAATAATTCCGTAAGGTCGTTGACAGTATTGTTGGACATTAAATCGGCGGAAATCAACCACCCACGAAGTCGTTCCATATACCCGTCTGCTATTTTCCTGTTGACAATGATACCTGCGGGATTAACTCGGAGCCAGCTTTTAAATTGCTGTTTTGAAGCACCTACAGTAAGGTCGAAGTTCATTTCGAGAGTATTCACATAGACAATCGACCCTGTTTGTCGAATGGGTTCGTTCTTTGGCTCGGCCAACTCATCGAAAACATAGGTAAGTCCCAGGCTTAAGTGCCTAATAGTACCATCGGTTTGTGTCATTGTTATCTCGGGAGAGATGGCGACATTCAACTTGTTGAAAAAGTACTTGATGTCTATAAAGTTGCTAAATGGTCGTCGGGCGCGGGTCGCGTTTATGGCCTGTGGCATATCGGGATTAGACATACCAAGAGATAATGTGATGGCTTCCAGTACAGAACTTTTGCCAGAGTTATTCTGCCCCAGAAAAACGTTGACACGCGAAAAATCATCAATCTCAAGGTGGTCAATACCTCTGAAATTGTTGATTTTAATATTCTTAAATCCGTCCATTGCGGTTGTATATTTATATTATATGCAAATGCAAAAATACGAAAATATTTTATATCTATAAAATATTTTGTGACTTGTGATGTAAAATATTGTGTGGTAGTGCTATACAGGTATCTTCGTGATGAGAAATCTTTTAATTGACATTGAATGCTTGTTGGATGTGCGTAAAAAAGAGCGGCCGTATGGCCGCTCTTTGTACCCCCTGGGGGAATCGAACCCTCATTTAAAGTTTAGGAAACTTCCGTTCTATCCGTTGAACTAAGGAGGCAGTTTCTTAATGCGTCAATGCGTTATTACGTTAATGCTGCATTGCGTTAGTGATTGTATTAACGAGTCAATTCGGTAATTATTGTATGATGTTATAACGTTTTTTTTGCTATGTCCAGAAGTGATTGTGCAGCCACTTACGCATTAATTTATTAACTCATTCTCAAAGTTTTCGTTTTACTTCGATGACTTCGTAGGCTTCGACAATGTCGCCTACCTTGATGTCGTTGAAGTTCTCGATGTTGAGGCCGCAGTCCTGACCGCTGACAACTTCCTTGACATCGTCCTTGAAGCGTTTTAGTGATGCCAGTTTGCCGGTGTAGACCACGATACCGTCGCGGATGACACGCACATTGCTTGTGCGGCTGATCTTGCCGTCCAGACACATACAGCCGGCGATGGTGCCGACTTTCGAAATCTTGAAGGTCTCGCGAATCTCCAGGTTGGCCACAATCTTCTCCTGCTTCTCGGGCGAGAGCATACCCTCGATAGCGTCTTTCAGCTCATTGATAGCATCGTAGATGATGCTGTATAGGCGTATGTCAATATGCTCTGTCTCGGCCATCTTGCGGGCACCCACGCTGGGGCGCACCTGGAAGCCGATGATGATAGCGTCCGACGATTCGGCCAGCAGCACGTCGTTCTCGGTAATCTGTCCAACGGCCTTGTGGATGACATTGACCTGCACCTCGTCGGTCGAGAGCTTGAGCAGCGAGTCGCTGAGGGCCTCCACCGAACCGTCCACGTCGGCTTTGACGATGATATTGAGTTCCTTGAAGTTGCCCAACGCAATGCGACGGCCAATCTCGTCGAGTGTCATATGCTTCTGTGTGCGCAGACCCAGTTCGCGTTGCAGCTGTGTACGGCGGTTGGCGATGTCCTTGGCCTCCTTCTCGTTCTCAGTGACATTGAATGTGTCGCCGGCCTGACAAGCACCTGTAAGGCCAAGCAGCAGCACTGGCTGCGACGGGCCTGCCGACATAACCTCCTGGTTACGCTCGTTGTACATAGCGCGGACACGGCCGCTGATGGCTCCTGCCACCACGGGGTCGCCCTTGCGGATGGTGCCGTCCTCGACAAGGATTTTGGCCACATAGCCGCGGCCCTTGTCAAGCGAGCTCTCGATAACGGTACCCTTTGCGCGCTTGTTAGGATTGCCTTTCAGCTCCATAATGTCGGCCTGCAGGATGACTTTCTCAAGCAGTTCGTCGACATTGATGCCCTTCTTGGCGCTGATGTCCTGGCTCTGGTACTTGCCGCCCCATTCCTCCACCAGCAGGTTCATATTGGCCAGTTCGGTCTTGATGCGGTCGGGATCGGCACCAGGCTTGTCTATCTTGTTGATGGCGAAGACGATCGGAACGCCGGCAGCCTGTGCGTGGTTGATGGCCTCCACCGTCTGCGGCATTATCTTGTCGTCGGCAGCAATCACGATGATGGCAATGTCTGTCATTTTGGCACCACGGGCACGCATAGCGGTAAACGCCTCGTGGCCAGGGGTGTCGAGGAAGGTGATCTTGCGTCCGTCGGCAGTCGTCACCTCATAGGCGCCGATATGCTGAGTGATACCGCCGGCTTCGCCAGCGATAACGTTAGTCTTGCGGATATAGTCAAGCAGCGAGGTCTTGCCGTGGTCCACGTGGCCCATCACGGTGACGATCGGGTTGCGCAGCACCAGGTCTTCGGGATGGTCCTCTTCCTCGATTTTATGCAGTGTGTCGACAACCTCCGAGCTGGCAAAGCTTATCTCATAGCCAAACTCGTCGGCGATAAGGCGGATGGTCTCTGCGTCAAGGCGCTGGTTGATGCTGACGAAGATGCCCACCTGCATACAGGTGGCTATAATCTGCGTTACGGGGATATTCATCATCGTGGCCAGCTCGTTGGCGGTGACGAACTCCGTCACCTGCAGCGTCTTCTGGCTCTCCATCTCGCGCAGCTGCTCCTCCTCAATCTGCTGGTGCACCTTCTGGCGCTTCTCGCGGTTGTGCTTCGAAGTCTTCGACTTACCCATCGGGCTCAGTCGTGCCAGGGTCTCCTTAATCTGCTTTTCGATCTCGGCGTCGTCCACCTCCGGTTTCTTCTTCTCGGCGGTTTTCTTCTTTTTCTCGCTCTTCTTGTCCTTGCCTTTGGCCTCCTTCCTGGCGGCTTCGGCCTGCTTGATGGCTTGCGGGTTGTTCTCGTCGACCTTTACGCCCTCTTTCTTGATGCGCTTGCGTTTCTTCTTTTTCTCCTCTTCGCGGCCTTTGGGCTTGGGTTTGTCAAACTGGGTCAGGTCGATTTTCGACACGACCTTGGGTCCCTCGAGCTTCTGGTATTGGGTCTCGATGAACTCGATTTCCTTCTCAGGGGCCTTCTCCGGAGCCTTCTCTGCGGGCTGGGGCTCAGGTGCCGGGGTTGCGACAGGCTTCTCCGTTGTCCCCTTTTCAGTGGCGGCAGCCTTCTTCTTCTCGGCTTTCGGAGTCTCAACTTTCTCCTTCTCGCTCTTTTTCTTTTCTTTAGCCTTGCGGTCCTCCTTCTCGTTCTTGGTCTGTTTGGCGGGGCGCATACGGGTGTTGATGGCCGAAAGGTCAATCTTGTCCACTATGCGCACCTCTGCGTCAAAGGAGTTCTTGCCCTCTTTGGCGCCAGCCACCGAGCTGCGCAGCACCTTGGTCTCGAACTTGGGTGCTGCCGGTTTCGGTTCGGCTTCAGGCTCCGTCTGTGCAGCGGCGGGTTCCTCTGCCGCTTCTCCTTGCCAGGCTTCCGGTTCTGCGTCGGCCTCCTGCTCCTGCATCGAAGCCTCTTTGACTTTAGGAGTGTTGAAATTCTTGATTATTACCTCGTCGCCATACTCCGGTGTGTCCTCTGCGCCTGTGTTGGTGGCCTCGATGGTCACGCTGCTGGCGGTGGTGATTTCAATGCGGTCGGCGTTCTCTTTCACCTGGCGTTCAGCCTGGAACGCCGTGGCCAACAAAGCATACTGTTCAGGGGTGAGCCTTGCGTTTGGGTTGGCGTCTACCGTGTGGCCCTTCTTGGCAAGGTACTCCACGAGGGTAGGAATGCCGACGTTCAGTTCTTTGGCGGCTTTGTTGAGTCTGATGTTTTTGGGTTCTTCTGACATTACACTCCTCCTTCTATTTAGTTGAACAAAAATGGTTTCCTGGCGCTGTTTCTTGTTGATTCTATGGTTGGCGCCTACTCTTCTTCAAATTCTGCTTTCAGCACTTCGATTGCGTGGCTGATGGTCTCCTCGTCAAGGCCGGTGCGGTTGACAAGTTCTTTCTTAGGCAGTGCAAGCACTTTCTTGGCTGTGTCGCAGCCTATCTTCATCAGGGCGTTGATTACGCTCTGGTCTATCTCGTCGTTGAACTCTTTGAGGTCGACATCGAAGAGGGCTTTGAGCACCTCGATCACGTGGTCGATGGTCTCCTCTTCGAGGTCGGTACGGCCGATAAGCTCGTCCTTGGGCAGTGCCAGCACGCTCTTGGCCGTGTCGCAACCTATCTTGACAAGCTCGTCGATCACCCAGCCGTCTATCTCGCCCTTCAGACCCTTCAGGTCGATGTCGTCGAGGTCCTCGTCGGTGTTGCGGTAGATTTCGATCTCATATCCGCACAGCTTGCTGGCCAGCTTGATGTTGTGGCCGCCCTTGCCGATAGCCAGCGACACCTGGTCGGGCTCCATAAACACCTCGGCGGTCTTGGTGGCCTCGTTGAGGTTGATTTTGGTAATCTCGGCGGGGCTCAGCGAACGGCGAATCATAAGTTCGGGGCGGCTCGAGTAGTTGATGACGTCGATGTTCTCGTTCTTCAGCTCGCGCACGATGCCGTGTATGCGGTTGCCCTTCATACCCACGCACGAGCCCACGGGGTCTATGCGGTCGTCATACGACTCGACGGCCACCTTAGCCCTCTCGCCGGGCACGCGCACAATGTTGCGTATGGTGATGAGGCCGTCGTAGATCTCGGGCACCTCGGCCTCGAGCAGGCGCTCAAGGAATATGGGCGAAGTGCGCGACAGGATGATGACGGGGTTGTTGTTCTTCAGCTCCACTTTGAGCACGATGGCGCGCACCGTGTCGCCCTTGCGGAAGCGGTCGGAGGGTATCTGCTCGCTCTTGGGCAGCACCAGCTCTATCTTCTCCTCGTCGAGCACCAGTATCTCCTTGTTCCAGGGCTGGTAGACCTCGCCAATGACTATCTCGCCCACTTTGTCCTTGTATTTCTGGAAGATGAGCGACTTCTCATAGTCCTGTATCTTGCCCACCAGGTTCTGGTGTATGGCCAGAATCTCGCGGCGGCCGAACTCGCTCAGCGGCACGGGCTCCGAGAGGTCCTCGCCCACCTCGAAGTCCGATTCTATCTTGATAGCTTCGGAATACTCAATCTCGCGCTTGTTGTCTGTCAGTTTGCCGTCCTCGACGATAAGGCGGTTGCGGTAAATCTCCAAGTCGCCCTTGTCGATGTTGACGATGATGTCGAAGTTGTCGTCCGTGCCGTATTTCTTGGACAGGGCGGTGCGGAACACCTCTTCAAGGATGTGCATCAAGGTCTCACGGTCAATGTTCTTGAAATCTTTAAATTCCGAAAAGGAATCAATAAGGTCTGACGTCTTCATTGTGTTAATATGTTGATACGTGGTTTAAATTCTTGTATGTCAAAACTGTATGACTATCTTGGCGGTCTTGATGTCGCTGTAGTCGAACTGCACGGGCTTGGGCTGGCTCTTGCGGCTGCCCTGTGGCTGCAGGGTGATGTGCTCGTCGTCGGCCTCCACCAGCCGTCCCTCGGTGGTCTCGCCCCCGAAGGTTGTCACCGTAAGGTCGCGGCCCACGTTCTTCTTGTACTGGCGCTTGAGCTTGAGCGGCGAGTCGAGCCCTGCCGACGCCACATTGAGCTCAAAGTCCTCGGCGTCGCGGTCCAGGCTGCCCTCGATGGCGCGGCTCAGCTCTATGCAGTCGTCTATAGTGATGCCGTTGTCGCCGTCGATGGCTACATTGATGCGGTTGTCGGTCGAGATTTTCAGGTCGACCAAGAACTTGTCGCTGCCCGCCAGTGCGTCTGCGATAACGTTCATTACGTGCATTTTGTCTATCATATTACCGTCCTTCTTCTTGTTGGTTTGCAAAAATATTGTCAATAAAAGAGGGGACTTGCGTCCCCCTTTCTCACAAATTCCGCTGCAAAAATACAAAGAATATTTTGATTATAAGGCTCTTTTGTGAAAAAACATTGTTCAGGCGCTGCTATAGCCTTGATTATTAACGGTATAAAAAATCCCGAAAAGCTGCCTTCGCTCTTGTTCCGGATGTGTTTTCTGCCGCTGTCGCAGTGGTTTTTGTCGTTTTTTGGCCTGCTTTCCGCGCCTTATACGCGAACCACTGCCACTCAATGAAAACTATTCGTTTGTCTTGTATTATATGATGAGCATCCTGTGACAAAGGATTCGGGACGGTATATTCCTGCCGCTTTTCTGAATCCACAAAATAAAACTTTGCCGCCGCAGGGAAATGCTGCGGCGGCAAAGTGTAGAAACGAGTGCCGGCTCAATATTATGTCTTCAATATGTTGGCTTCCAAGCCATTTCTTGTTGTTTGAGTTGACACTATTCAGTTATCATTTTAGAGGCTATTATTCGGTCGACAATGACATAGTCGGCATAGATATGGAAAATGATTGTCCAGCGGTGCATAACTGCCATAGAGCGTGCTTCGGCGTGGATGCGTTGTGCAACGAGGTGACGGCTTGGCGGAAATGTGCTTGCAGCAAATGACAGTTCTGAAATGTACGAATAGAGCCGTCGGACATATCGTCGTCCCGATTCAGGACGGTAAATTCCTGCAACATAGGCCTCCACGCGTTCCATATCGCGGTCGGCCTCTGCGGTCAGGACAACCTTACGTTCGTGCATATCGTTCGTTCAGTCGGTTGATTGACTTGCGGTAGGACTCTTCAAGGCTGATGCAGCCTTCGGGCAGACTCTCTCCGTCCATCAGTTCTTGCTGATGCGCGAAGAAGTTTTCCAGCTCTGCTTCCACTTGCACATTGAGTTCGTCGTTGTCAAGGTCGATGTCATCGTGGACGGGACGTGTTACCCGAGTTTTTGGCAAACGCATTGAAACCGAATTGTTTGTATGTATAACCGGTGCTTCCATATCAGTGACTTTGCAATTGCAAAAGTACACATTTTTTCTGTATCGGCAAAAAAACTTTGCTGCGGCAGTGGATTCTGTGGCGGACGGGGCGCATAGCGGGGTGGGGCATCCAGGTGTCGCGACCGGCATCGGGGGCGTTTTTCGACGTACCAACTCCGGTCGTTGTTATGTACAATACTTGTACAATACTTGTACAATTGGTAAACGTACAAATATTGTACAAGTATTGTACATATATTGTACAACGGACGGAGTTGGTCCCTTGCGGGTGCGGGGCGGGAACGGCGGGTTTTGCTGTAAGGTGCTCATTTGCAGCGGTGTATTTTTATTTTGTTTTTTGTACAATTATTTTGCCTGTGGTGCGTTTATAGGTCAAAATATTTTTTTTTGAAAATCTATGAAGCAATATCTTGACCTTTTGCAATATGTGCTTGACAATGGTGTCCAGAAGGAGGACCGCACGGGTACGGGTACGCGCAGCGTGTTCGGATACCAGATGCGCTTTCACCTCGACGACGGCTTTCCGCTGCTGACTACCAAGAAGTTGCACTTGCGTTCGATTATATATGAGCTGCTGTGGTTCCTGAGGGGCGACACCAATATAGGCTATCTGCACGACCACCGTGTGTCGATATGGGACGAGTGGGCCGACGCCAACGGCGACCTGGGCCCCATCTACGGCCATCAGTGGCGCTCGTGGGGATGCGCCGACGGCGGCCATATCGACCAGATTGCGGCCCTTGTCGAGCAAATCAGGAGCAATCCCGACTCGCGGCGCCTGCTGGTGTCGGCGTGGAATGTGGGCGAGATCGACAAGATGGCGCTGCCGCCCTGCCACATCCTGTTCCAGTTCTATGTGGCCGACGGGCGCCTGTCGTGCCAGCTCTACCAGCGTTCGGCCGACATTTTCCTCGGCGTGCCGTTCAACATAGCGAGCTATGCGCTCTTCACGATGATGATGGCGCAGGCCACGGGGCTGAAGTGCGGCGACTTTGTGCACACCTTCGGCGACGCGCATATCTACAACAACCACATCGAGCAGTGCCGCCTGCAGTTGACGCGCGAGCCGCGCCCGCTGCCCACGATGCGCATCAACCCCGACAAGAAGGATATCTTCAGCTTTGACTATGAGGATTTTACCCTCGAGGGCTACGACCCGCACCCGCACATCAAGGGCGAGGTGAGCGTGTGACGGCCGCGAGGGGCGGGGAGGCGCAGGGACACTTGGCCAGACAATACACAATCAAAATCCAACCATTCATAAACACGTTTCAGAATTGAACAATCTCAACCCCAATAACTTCTGCATCATAATGGCCGGCGGCTTCGGCAGCCGTTTCTGGCCGTTGTGCTCGGTGTCGAAGCCCAAGCAGTTCATAGACCTGATGGGCACCGACGAGTCGATGCTGCAAAGCACGTTCCGCCGCTTCGAGTCGGTGTGCCCGCGCGAGAACATCATCATCGTCACCACCAAGGCTCACGAGGCCCAGGTGCGCAAGCAGATTCCCGATCTGCTTGACTATCAGGTGCTCTGCGAGCCGTTTCGCCGCAACACGGCGCCCTGCATCGCTTACGCGGCGTCGGTCATCAACGAGATCAACCCCAACGCCAATGTGGTCGTTACGCCGTCGGACCACGCAGTGTTCGGCGACGAGGATTTCTGCCGTAATATCGGCGACGCCATCAAGATGGTCGACTCGCACGACTGGATAGTGACCCTTGGCGCGCGGCCGGTGAACCCTA
>CAJOMZ010000061.1 GCA_905236645.1 uncultured Bacteroidales bacterium | reverse complement strand
GTATTCGGCCATCAGTTCAGCCATACAGCGGATGGCTTCGCGGGCCGTTGAGGAGCGTTGCAGTGCCAGCCGTATGAGGCTGAAATAGTCGAGCAGTCCGTCGCGGTTCTGCATCTCCAGCCGTCCGTCGAAGGTGCTTTCGACGATGGTGAGCTGCTTTTCGTTCATAAAGCCCACGACATTGTAGGTGTACTCCACCTGCCGGACGAACTGCCCTTCGTGCGCGGGGCCCCATCCGTGGATGGCTATGGGCTCGCCGGGGGTGTGTCGTGCTGCGGGGCTGTGGAAGAGTGAGCCGGCGAATCCGAAGCCGTCGCAGTTGTAGCTGCACATCACGCTGCCGTCGCTGGAGGCCTTTTTGCCGACGATGAGGTTGGTGCAGGCTTGGGAGGTGTGTGCTGCCAGCAAGAGGGCGGCCGACAGGAGGTATTTGAATGCTCTCATTGTTTTTGTGCGGTTTAAGGGGTTTGGGTTTATTGTGGTTTCAGGGTTTTGAATAGATTTGTTCTGTTTCTGCCCGAAGGGTGTTGCAAGGGGCTGTGGCTCCCGGATGTGGATTTTACGGGCAGGGGTATAGTGTTTGGCATTGTATCGGCGTATGGCACAGGGTGTTGCGGCGTTTGTCGATAATGGATGCTGAAATGCAAAGATAGGAAATAATTATGAGATGCGGTCGGTGTTTGCAGCGAATAGTATTGGGCTCTGCGATAACCACTTGATTGTCAGTTGAATGCTCTTGATGGCAACGCTGCATCACAACTGTCTCAACAGCAGTGCTTTATACTACCAACACCGTTCGTTGTCCAGTCGTTGTCCAGTTGTTCAGTTGTTGTCCAGTCATTGACTGGACAACAACTGGACAACAACTGGACAACGACTGGACAACGAACGGTGTTGGTACGGTGTGGAGAGCGGAAAGCGGAAAGCGGAAAACGGAAAGCGGAAAGCGGAAAACGGAAAGCGGAAAACGGAAAGCGGAAAACGGAGAGCGGAGAGTTTGTATTGCTTCGGCTTGCTGCTGCTTTCAGATTTCTATGAGGTGCTCTTTGCCGTCGTCGACGAGTTGTACGGTGGTTGGTGTGTGTGGTGTGGCGCTGCGTTGGTAGTGGAAGGTGTAGGTGGTGTTGCCGTAGCGGTAGCGTAAGGTGAAGTGTGGCCATTCGGTGGGTACGTGTGGGTCGATGGTGATGGTGTCGCCTTGTTTGTGGAGGCCGAGGATGTTCTCGATGCCGGTTTTGTAGGCCCAGGAAGCGGAGCCGGTGTACCAGGTCCAGCCTCCTCGTCCGGGGTGTTGCGGGTTGCTGTAGATGTCGGCAGCGATGCAGTAGGGCTCGACTTTGTATTTGAGTGCGTCGGCGAGTGTCTGGGTGCGGTGTATGGGGTTGATGATGGAGTAGAGGTAGTAGGCGATGTCGTTGTGCCCTTCTTTGAGCTGTGCCATTATGTACCACATAGCGCCGTGGGTGTATTGTCCACCGTTTTCGCGTACGCCCGGGGGGTAGTTGATTATGTAGCCTGGCGAGGGCTGTGAGTGCTGGAATGGCGGGGTGAGCAGCTGGATTATTTCGTTTTCGCGGTTGACGAGTCGGTTGTCGGTTTCTCTGAAGATGCTTTCTTTCTGGGCTGGGGTTGCGACGTCGGTTAGTATGCTCCAGGCTTGGCTGATGAGGTCGATCTGGCATTCGGTGTTGTTGCGGCTGCCGATGGGATCGCCGTTGTCGAAGTAGGCGCGGAGGAACCAGGCGCCGTCGTAGGCGTTGTGATGCAGGTTGTGGATGAGTTTTTTGCGGAAGCTGTCGAGCTCTTCGCAATAGGCGAGGTCGGATTGGGTTGAGAGTTGGGAGTTGAGGGTTGAGAGCTCGATCATTTTGGGGAGAAGGTCGACGAGGAAGAGGGCGACCCAGACGCTTTCGCCTTTCCCTTTGATACCTATTTGGCTCATACCGTCGTTCCAGTCGCCGCATCCGATAAGTGGCAGTCCGTGGTTGCCGATGCGTGCCATAGAGCGGTTGACGGCGCGTTGCAGGTGCTCGAAGAGTGTCGCGTATTCGAAGTCGGGGTCGTCGGTGGCGTATTGTGCGTCGGCGTCTTGTTGCGGGAGGCGGTAGTTCAGGCAGCGTTCGTTTTCGCCGGGCGCGAGTTGTTCGGCCTGGCAGAAGGGTATCTGGACGCTGAGGATAGAGCTGTCGCCGGTGACGGAGACGTATTGATGGGTGACGAAGACGAGCCAGAGGTAGTCGTCGCTGAAGGTGGTTCGTGCGCCGAGGTGCATACTTTGGTGCCACCAGTGCAGGACGTCGCCTTCGGCGAACTGGTGGGCGGCGTGGTCGATTATTTGCCGTCGGGCGTAGTCGGGATTGCTGTAGAGGATGCTCATTACGTCTTGCAGCTGGTCGCGGAATCCTGTTGCGCCGCCTACTTGGTAGAATCCGGCGCGTGCGAAGAGGCGTGAGGCGTAGACTTGGTAGAGGTACCATCGGTTGAGCATATAGTTGAAGCTGGTGTCGGGGGTGTCGACTTGTATGTGCGAGAGCTGCTTGTCCCAGAATTCAATTACGTCGTTGTATTCTTTGTTTATTTTGTCGATGGTGATGTTCTGTATTCTGAAGTCGGGGTTGTCGCCGACGGCTATGATGAAGGCGATTTCCTTGTCGCTGTTGGCTGGTATGTGGAGGGTGAGGCCTATGCGTTTGCGGTTGGGATAGTCGAGAGAGATGTCGGTGAGGGGCTCGGTGGCAGACAGGTGCAGGGTCTTGTCGTGATAGACGGGGTGGTAGACGTTGCGTACTTTGAGGCTGTTGGAGTTGCTGTCCCATTGCGAGTAGAGGTAGCGGGCGGTCTGTTCTTCGCTGAGCCCGAGGACGAGTTTGTAGACCATATCCAGTTGTACTTCCTGGCAGGTGTCGTTCGGGTTGTGCACTTTGATCTGGTAGTATTTCTCCATTTTGTCCTTTGCAACGAACAGCCGCACGGCGACTTTCAGGTTGCTGTATTCGGCGTCGAAGGCCGAGAATCCTTGTCCGTGGCGCGCAGTGGCGGGGATGAACTGCTGTTTGTTGATGAGCAGCATCTCGCTGGCGTTGTCGCGGACAATGTCGTTGCTCCATCCGGTCAGTTTGAACTGCTGGGCGTTGTAGGCGAAGGTGAATCCTGCCATTGTGGAGCTGACGACGGTGCCGAACCGTGGGTTGGCGATGACGTTGACCCAGGGCATCGGGGTGTTGGTGTTGGTGACGACATAGTCGGCCCCGTTGCGGTCGAAGCCTCCGTATTGGTTGTAGAACTTGAGGTCGCTCCATACGCGGGATTCTTTTTTGGGCTTGAGGATGGGGTATTCGACTTTGTCTTGATATTTCTGGTTGTCGTTTTCGAGTTCGGCGAGCTGCTGTTCGATGCGCAGGTTGCCGTTGGCGTTGAATTCGAGTCGTGCTACGGTGTGGAGCAGTGTTCTTTCGGCGTCGTTTAAGTCGTGGCCGTTGAGGACGTACACTTTGCCTGCGTCGCTGTGAGTGGTCCAGAGGTGCTCGGTGTCGGCCATATTGCGGATGAAGTGTGTCAGTCCTTCGCGTTCGCGTTCGTTGGCGTCGTTTATGAAGACGAGGTCGAGCTGGAGTCCGTGTATCTTGAAATACTCGAAGGCACGCAGCATCTCTTTGGCGTAGCCGGAGTTTTCCATACTGTCGATTTCCATCAGCAGGATGTCGAGGTCGCCGCTGATGCCGAAACGCCACAGGCCGCTTTGCGACAGGGTGTTGCGGGCCAGTATTTCCTGTCGCCGGTTGCCGAGTGTGGCGGTCTGTGCCATATATTTCGAGATGTTGTTGTAGAGGCGCATCTGGCTGCCTTTGAGCAGGGACATATTGGTGCGCATATTGTTGAATACAGAGGCTGTGGCGAAGGCGTGCTCTATGTCTGCGGGGTTTTGGTATTGCTCAACGATCTGCAGCAGCTGCTCGCGGGCTTTGGCGTAGCCGGTGATGATGAAGGCTTCGGCGGTTTGGCCAGCTTCTATGTGGAGCCGGCGTCGCATACTCATTATCGGGTCGAGGGTGGTGCCGACAGTGCGTGAAAGTGTACGTCGGTTTTCAATAATATCGCTGTGTTTCAGGCTGCCGCCGCGCCCGAGGAATTTTATACGTGAGGTTTCGTATTCCACTAATTGAGAGTGGTCAGACTGTGTCTCGAAGTCGTTGGTGTCGTTGGTCCAGAGCTTGTGGATTAGGAACTGGCGGTTGCCGTTGTCGGCCGGTCGGCAGAAGATCAGGGACTGGTGTTCGTTGTCGTATTCGGAATGGATTTTCATTCCGTTGAATACGCGGTGGTTGACATCTTCGGCAGAGGTGGAGAGTACCACTTCGGCATAGCTGGTTATTTCAAGGTCGATGTCGGTATTGCTGTTGTTGGAGAAGGTGTAGCGTCGTATCTCGGCGCTGCGGTCCTTAAGGACGGTGACTTCTGTTTTTGTCTCGATGCCGTCGTCCACGCGTTGGTATTTTATCTTGTCGCTGGCAAAGCTCACGTGATAGTTTTCGGGCATTACGTCGAGCGGTGAGTAGGTGGCGCTCCATATCTTGTCGGTGCTCAGGTTGCGGATGTAGAGATAGGTGCCGTAGTGGTCGGCGCTTATTTTGCGGTAGCGATTAAGCAGAATGTTGCGATAGCGTGAGAAGCCGCTGCCGCGGTCGTTGAGCAGCACTGTGTATTGCCCGTTGCTGATAACGCCTATTTCTGGCACGTTGGCTATTCCGTCAAAATCCCTGGCGTCGCTTTCGGTATGAACCTTGGAGTATTGGTAGCGCTTGTATTGTGTGACTTTCAGGTCGATGTAGGGTTTCACTTGCGCTTTCTCTTTCAGCAGGGTCTCCATCGACTTCATTGCCGGTTCTTGCATAAAGTAGCGTTGCAGGCAATGGTCGCCGAGATAGTTGGTGAGCGATGCGAGTATCATTCCCTGATGGTGGGCGTAGTGGGCGTTTACGGGAACGCGATCCTCTTGGTCGTAGCTCTCGAAGAACCCCAAGCCCTTGTCATACATATTCATAGCTTTCAGCCGCCTGATGTTGTCGTATACCGCACGGTCGTCGATTGAAATAGTCATCAACGAGCTGTAAGGCGAGACGACGATACGGTCGGGGGTTGTGTTCTGGAACTTGAGATAAGGCACACCGAAGGCGTGGTATTTGTAGTTCTGTGCGTCGTCGAGTTCGTTATAGGCTGTCTCGCTGATACCCCAAGGGAAGTCTTTCGTGTTATTGATTTCTGACTTTGAATTCCTGATGAAGGCCCGCTGTGCACGGATGGCAAAGCTGTAGGTCTCGTCCATAAGCGTATGCTTGTATGTGGGCAGGAAGATGAGTGGCATAAAGTACTCGAACAGAGTGCCGTACCACGAGGCAACACCTTTGTATCCTTTGTATTGCACCAGTGTTTTGTCGAGACAGAACCAGTGTTTGTAGGGTGCATCGCCCTGGGCTATGGTGAGGAAACTTGTAAGGCGTGCTTCCGAGGCAAAGTTATTGTAGTGGTAGGGGAGGAGGGAGTAGTTGGTGCTGTCGTAGCCGATGCTGAACACGTCGAGTTGAGGGTTGTAGAGCTTGCTGAAATCGGTATGGTCGATGAGCCTTTCAACGATCGACAGCAGTTCGCCATTCTCCTGGCCTTCTTCTGCATTATGTGTCAGGAAGCCTTTGACGACATAAAGGCAGGCCACGAAATTGCCGCTGTCGCAGGTTGAGATGAAATAGTTGGGCAGCTTGTTCAGCGTCTTGATGTCATACCAGTTGAACAGGTGTCCGTTCCATTTCTCCAACTTGCAAACGGTGTCGATAATATGCTTCAAACGTTTGTAGGCATCTTCGCTGCTTATGAACCCCAGTTCCGCGGCACTGACTATGGCGGTGAGCGAGTAGCCGATATTTGTGGGCGAGGTCTTGTAGTCGGTCTTCTTTTCGCGGTTCAGTTGGTAGTTGTCGGGGATAAGCCAGTTGTTTTCCTCCGTTATGAGGGTGTCGAAGAAGTTCCACGTGTCTTTTGCCAGTTGGCGCACCTCTTCGGTCTCCTTGGCGTTCAGGCTCTTCTTCTCTTGTGGAAATTTCTTTCCAAGCCAGTACATCAGGAACGGGGCCGCGCACCATATAATGCAAGTCAACGCCGCTGCAACGGCAGCCATAATGTCCGATGTCTCCACCTGGCTGCAGTTATTGAGGATGCGTGAAGTAAGGATTGCGAGTATTGCCGCACACACATAGTTGACCCAGAATTTGCCGATATAGTCGCCCAATGTGCCTTTGGTGCTCTTCGCTGCCTCGTCGCTTGTCACCCAGTTGAGGAGATTCTTGTGGCTGAACCACATACGGTAGCAGGCTCTGACCAATGCGTCGGTATGCATCCACGCCTCTTTGGGCAGCAGCGCAAACTGCACCAGCGAACGATAGATAATCACGCGGAAACCGCGCATCAGCGTCGCATAGTAGTGGTAGCGCTTCCCGAAGCGGGGCATTGTCGTTATCTGCCCGAGGATGAAGAATACAATGGGACTTGCCACAACGAGCAATGCCACAAGCACAAACCACGCGGGACTTAATCCCATAAAGCTGTGGCTGATGCCGGCGGCATATCCAATCAGGATCATCGCCACCACTGCAAGGCTCAGCACCGAGCGGCGCAGGTTGTCGAATATCTTCCAGCGACCTATGGCGTTGACTTGGTTCTTGACCTTGTCGCCACGCTCGTTGCGCACTCTGTTCTTCAGCCATCCAATAATCTGCCAGTCGCCGCGTGTCCAGCGGTGGTGGCGTTTGGCATCGTCTATATAGTTCGACGGGTTGTCGTCGAACAGCTCAAGGTCGTTGATGAGGCCGCAGCGGATATGGCAGCCTTCTATCAAGTCGTGACTAAGGATCAGATTCTCGGGAAACGTGCCTTTCAGCACCTTTTGGAATATCTTGAGGTCGTAAATGCCTTTGCCGCAGAACGAACCCTCGTTGAATATATCCTGATACAGCTCAAAGCTTGCCGTTGTATAGACGTCAAGTCCGCCCAGTCCGGCAAACAGCTGCGCATAGCGGCTTTTGTCGGTCACTTCTACATCCACGTTGACGCGCGGCTGCATTATGCCGTAGCCTTTGTCTACACGCTTGCCGTCGTCGCTCAGCTGTGCGCGGTTCAGCGGATGGGCCATTGCGCCTATCAGCTTCTGTGCCGAATAGAGCACAAGCTCCGTGTCGGTGTCGAGGGTAATGATGAACTGTATCGGCGGCATAGCGCCTTCAAGCCAATGGGTGATGGTCTCGCAGCGGAACCGCTTGGCCTTCTCCTCGTCGGTCGTCTGGTCGAGCACAAGGTCGTTGAAGTGCAGTATCGCACCGCGTTTGCGCTCGTGGCCCAGCCAGGTCTGCTCGCCGTCGCTCCAGGCACGGCGACGGTATACAAAGTTGAATATCGGCGCACCGTATTTCTCGTTCAGCTCCTTGACTTTGCTCAGTCCTGCCTCTGCCACCTCTTCGTCCCACGGCGCATCGGCCTCTTTGTATGCTGCTGCATCGCCTATAAGGGTGTAGAAAAGATTCTGTGGACGGCTTTCCAAACGCTGCCCGTCCGAAGCGCGGTTGATATTGCTCAGATAGTAGACCTCAAGCTGCTCCAGCAGTTCCACGGTCTTTTCCCTGCTCTTCAATATGGTCGGCATAATGACCATTGTGGCGTATTCCTTCGGTATCAGGCCGTCTTTGAACTTGAGCTTGAAAGTGCCTGTGGGCTTGTGGATCTGGTATAGCAACTGGTTGAACAGGTCAATCACTATCTGGCTCATCGGCACCAGCAGCAACACTACAAACACCAGGCTCAAGGCGTCGACCTTGAAGCCTGATATCCAGAACACCAGCCCGGCGGCAAGGCCTATTGTCGCCAGCGCCACAATCCATATATACCAGTGTGCACGGGCGTTCCAGCGCTTGGGCGGAAACAACTGCCAGCCTATGTGTTCGCCTTTTTTGTCGGCTTTCTCTACAAGCCCCTTGACCAGGTCGTACTCCTTCACCTTGCCCTTGCGCCACCGACGCACTATCTGCGCGCGGTAGTCTTCCTTCGTCTTGTCGTGCATCTGGTCGTACATCCCTGCCTGCTCGTTCTTTAGCATCCGCTCCGAGAAGCTGACGGCGTCTATTAGCTCGGCCATAGGCAGCTTGGTCATCTTCTTCAGCGAGTTGAAGATGTTCATCATCATCAGATTCTCCTTGGCCACCTCGTCGAGGTACTCCATATTGGCCTGGTCTTTGGCCGTGACGTTATAGTGGTATTTCTTCTCCGACTCCATCTTGCGGCACAGGTCGGCCAGCTCCCTGATCAGGATATGCTTTATCAGCGGCAGCAGCGCGCAGACCTCGGTATAGGCCATATAGTCGTTCTGCTTCACCTGTATCTGGCTCAGGTAGCGGAACAGCAGCTCTTTGTTCACCTGATGGTGGCACTTGCGCAGATAGCCTGTAATCAGTTGCTCTATCAAGGCGATGCGATGGCGGTCTACCCTCATCTTGCCTTTCTCGAGCCCTTTCAGCTCCACTTTCATCACCTTCTCCTGCTCGCTGATCATATAGTAGTTGTCCAGCACCCATTCGTTGGTGCTGCCTACCAGTCGCTCGCTCTTGGTCTCCTCGACCAGCAGCATATAATATCGCGTTATATCCTTGACACTTTGCGCAAAAACCTTGTAGATACTCTTCATCTGTATATCGTATAAGTTCGTAATCGTTGTGGTTGATACAGCATTATTGTTCGCGAAATCAATCCGTCGGAGTGGCATAATTCAATGCTCACACTGAATTGTGCGCTCTTTTGGTCGCAAAAAACCAGCGTGCAAAGATACACAGAATTCCCGACTTGGCAAAATTAATTTTCGCACTCGTTGAAAAAACGGTCGAAATGCTGCCTCAGACAATCCTCGTCGGCAATGATTTGCCTCAGTTCCCGCAGCCGGGCGGCATTGTCCGACTCGGGCAGCCACAGCTTCAGGTAGCCTCCCTCGGCATATTTCTCGTGCAGATGCTCTACGGCTCTGCGCCATTGCGCCTCTTTGCCGAGTTCGGGATAGTTGCCGAGCCCGTACTGGACGGTGCGTTTTATGATCTTCAGCGGCTCTATGTCGCGGTCGGCCTCGGCCACAATCCGGCCATAGATGCTGCGCGGCGCATTGCCGCTCGAGGCCCGGTGGTCTTCAACGGCCTCGGCCATCAGCTTCAAGTCGTCCTCGCCGAACCACCGGCGCAGCCCTTTGTCGCCCATCAGCATCCGGCCCGAAACGATATGGTGCCGCTCGCGCCCCTCGCACAGCCCCAGGTCGTGGTAGGCGGCAATGGTGTATACCATATTGATATCCACATCGTAGTGCTGTGCCAGCCTGAGGCTGTTCTGCATCACCGCCTCCGCGTGGTCGCCACGGTGGGCGTCGTCGAACGATGCGTAGCGCGGCAGGATGCTCTCTTCTATGTGGCCCTTCAGCGGCTCGCAAAGCACGCCCGTAGGCAGCATCTGGAACGCCAACCGCGGCGAGCCGTCGGCAAGGTATATCACGCCTCTCTTCTCGAAACCGTGCTTCTCTATCAGGTGTATCATCACCGCGTTGTCGGCGTGTGTGTCGATGCGGAGCGATGCCGTCTGGCGGCGGCACCAGTCGATGGCGGCACCGAACACCCCGCGGCCCTCCGCGCTGCGTGCCATACGGTGGACAGTGCCGTAGGGACGGGCCTCGTTTTTCCACCTCCCGCCTTCAATCTCACCGTATGTGGGGTCGCGGCCTATGATGAATGCAAAGGTGCCGACAAGCCGCTCGCCGTCGGCCACCACAAAACTATGGCCGTCGCGTATGTCGTCCAGTATCGTGGCGCGCGAAGGGTAGCCGTTGACCCATTGGCTTTGATTGCCGCCGGCGCGCATCAGCCTGCGCGAGTTGTCGATCATCTCCATTATCCGGGCAATGTCGCCCGGCACGGCCTGACGTATCTGTAGGGAAGTCATAGTCTCTTTTTTGCCTATACAACTCACGGCGGCAATTTTTATTTTGCCATTACGCAAAAATAGTGTACTTTTGCAAAAAGTTTTGTCATTAAACGCATAGCAACGCAATGAAAGGGAATGAGTTAAAACCTCGTATCGGCATTTTCGGCCGGCGAAATCACGGCAAGAGCTCGCTCATCAACTACCTGACGGGCCAAAGCATAGCCATCGTCTCCGATGTGGCCGGGGCCACTACCGACCCTGTCCGCAAAACGATGGAACTGGGCGGCGTGGGGCCTGTTGTCTGGATAGACACTGCCGGCATCGACGACTCGGGTCCGCTCGGGCAACAGCGCATCGAGAAGTCTCTTGCCGAACTCAGTCAGATCGACCTCGCAATCATTCTGTTGGCCAACAATACGCTTGACGAGCCCGAACGCAACCTTGTCCGCCTTTGCCGCCTGAACAAGGTGGACTTCCTGCTCCTCTACGCGCAGGCCGACAAGGTGCCGCCAACACCTCGATTCCTCTCTTCGGTCGAGGCTGAATTTGGCTCCAAGCCACTCGCCGTCAGTGTGTTCGATGCACAGCGACGCGATGCCTTGCTCTCCTTCATCCGCGACGCGCTGCCCGAATCGGCCTACCGCCACAAATCGCTGCTGGGCGACATAATTTCGCCCGGCGACCGCGTGGTGATGGTGACGCCCATCGACTCGTCTGCCCCCGAAGGCCGTATGATACTGCCTCAGGTGCAGGTGCTGCGCGACATACTTGACAACGATGCCATCGCGCTGGTCTGCAAAGAGACTGAACTGCAGCTCACTATGGCCTCGCTCAACACGCCGCCCCGTCTGGTCGTGACCGACAGCCAGGCCTTCGCCCTCGTCTCGCACATTGTGCCCGACGAGGTGCCCCTCTCCTCGTTCAGCGTCGTGCT
>CAJOMZ010000060.1 GCA_905236645.1 uncultured Bacteroidales bacterium | reverse complement strand
ACCGCCGGCGGTGAATGTATGATTATGTTCTACAACAGCCGCAGCCGTGCCCAGGTGAAGGACGATGTGAAGAAGATTTTTGTCGACGACTGCATCTTCCCGCAGACGCTCGACGTGATGCGCACCAACGCCGCTCCGCGCGGCATAGAGATTGTTGTCGGCAAGCCTGCCGAGATTCAGCTCGACAGCACTTTCTTCGGCGCCATCGTGCAATATCCCAACCAGTTCGGCGAAGTGACGGACTACACCGCCTTCATCGCCAAGGCTCACGAGCTGGGCATCTTTGTGGGTATGGCCACCGACCTGATGGCTCTGGCCCTGCTCAAGACCCCCGGCGAGATGGGTGCCGACTGCGCCTTTGGCTGCAACCAGCGCTTCGGTCTGCCGATGGGCTTCGGCGGTCCCCACGCAGGTTTCTTCGCCGTCACCGAGGCTTTCAAGCGCAGTTTCCCGGGCCGCATCATCGGCTGGAGCGTCGACGTGAAGGGCAACCCCGCCCTGCGTATGGCATTAGGTATGCGCGAGCAGCACATCAAGCGCGAGAAGGCCACCTCGAACATCTGCACCGCTTCGGCTCTGCAGGCTATTATGAGCGGCTTCTACGCAGCTTGGCACGGTCCGGAAGGCATCCGCAACATTGCTGCCAACATCCACGCTATGGCCGGCGTTCTGGCCAAAGAGCTTGAGAAATACGGCTACAAGCAGCACAACCGTGTCTTCTTCGACACGCTGGCACTGCAATGCCCCGTGCCGACGGCAACAGTCCGCAAGGTGGCTGAGGAGCACCAGATCAACTTCCGCTATATCTGCGACGAGTGCATCGGCATCAGCCTCGACGAGACTACCTCGAAGGACGACATCAACGCCATCATCACCGTCCTGGCCAAGGCTGCCGGCAAGGAGCCTGAGCTGCTGCAATGCAACGGCAAGGGCTGCTGCACCAGCTTCAGCGACATCCCTGCCGAGCTGCTCCGCACCAGCAAATATTTGACCCACAGCGTATTCAACCGCTACCACAGCGAGACCGAGATGATGCGCTATATGAAGAAGCTCGAGGTCAAGGACCTGAGCCTGAACCGCGCTATGATTCCACTGGGCAGCTGCACTATGAAGCTCAACGCCGCCGCCGAGATGCTGCCGCTGAGCTGGAGCCGCTTTGCAGGCTTGCACCCCTTCGCACCCGCTGACCAGGCCGAGGGCTCGCTGCAGATGATCAAGGAGATGGAGGATATGCTGGCCATCATCACCGGTTTTGCCGGCGTGTCGCTGCAGCCCAACTCGGGTTCGGCAGGCGAGTACAGCGGTCTGACGGTTATCCGCAACTACCACATAGACTGCGGCAATCCGCAGCGCAACGTGTGCCTCATTCCAGCTTCGGCCCACGGCACCAACCCTGCATCGGCTGCCAAGGCCGGTATGACGGTTGTCGTTGTCAAGTGCAACGAGCGCGGCGATGTCGACATCGACGATTTGAAAGAGAAAGTGGCTCAATACAAGGACAACCTCGCCTGCATTATGATTACCTATCCTTCAACCCACGGTGCCTTTGAAGAGGGCATCCTTGAGATTGTCGATATCATCCACCAGGCTGGCGGCCTCGTCTATATGGACGGTGCCAATATGAACGCCCAGGTGGGCATCACCAGCCCTGGACGTATGGGCGCCGATGTATGCCACCTCAATCTGCACAAGACCTTCGCAGGTCCTCACGGCGGCGGCGGCTCGGGAGTCGGTCCCATCGCTGTCAGCGAGAAGCTGCTCGACTTCCTGCCGAAGCACTGCATCTATGAGGTAGGCGGCAAGAAGGGCAACGCTATGGCTGCCGCTCCGTTCGGCAACGCCCTGCTGTTCCCCATCACCTACGGCTACCTGCTGATGCTGGGCGGCAACGGCCTCACCGAGGCTTCGCGCCACGCCATACTCAATGCCAACTACCTGCGCGCACGTCTGCAGAAGTACTATAAGATTCTCTATACCAACAAGAACGGTATGTGCGGTCACGAGATGATCGTCGACTTTGCCGAGTTCAGCCTCAAGGTCGGTGTGGGCGATATCGCACGCCGTCTGGACGACTACGGCTTCCACGCCCCCACGGTGGCCTTCCCGGTCCACAACACCCTGATGGTGGAGCCCACCGAGAGCGAGCCGCTCAGCGAACTGGACCGTTTCTGCGACGCTATGATCAGCATACGCCAGGAAATCGATGACATTATGACCGGCAAGTACGACGAGAAGAACAATCCCATCGCCAACGCACCGCACACGATGCAGGTGGTCTGCGCCGACGAGTGGAACTACCCCTACAGCCGCAAGGTTGCCGCCTTCCCGCAGGAACACGGCGACAAGTACTGGCCGACCATCAGCAAGATCGACGACGCCTACGGCGACCGCAATCTGCAACCCGTTTGGCCCGCCGAGGAATAACAACGGCACGCAGGCGCCTCGCTTGCGAAACAATAGGATAGGGGAGAGCCAGCAACGGCTTTCCCCTATTTTAAAACCGAATTTATTATGAAGAGAAATCTGATTGTTTTTTTATTGTTTGTCGCCGCGGCCTGTTTCGGCTTTGCGCAGAATGCCGACCTTATCCCCGGCACCTACAACTACGAGCACTCGTGGGACTACAAGGCCCCCGACGGCAACGGCACCATCCACTGCGACGAGCGGGGGACGATGCGTTTCAGCGCCGACGGGACATACAAGGATGTTGCCCTTCAAGAGCACTACCTTGAAATGGACTTCCCTGTCGTTATTCCGCTGATGACGGGCAAGTTGGACACTATCGACCACTGGACTTGGCAGTTAATGTACAAATGCCCTGGGCGTTGGCGCGTGGAAAACGGCAAGTTCCTCTTCAACGAGCTGGCCGAAGGCTTCTCGCTGGTCTCGATTTCAAGCTTGATATGGAGCAACTGGTGCCTTGAATATGAAGCCAAGATACGTGCCCATTTCACGCCCAAAAGCGACCGCTGGTTCACCTTCGACATTGAACGGCTCGACAGCGAGTGGTTCATCTGGTCCTACACCTATCCCGACGACCGCAGGGACATATGGGAAATGCACCGCGTCAAACCCGACGAAGCAGACTTCGGAGGAATGTAAAAACGAGACAGGCAACCTTTCGGTTGCCTGTTTCTTCATCTACTGTTATGCGATTCACACCGTCACGTGCTCTTCCTCGATGCTTTCGCTGATGGCTTCGCTGAGTTGCTTGGAGGCTTCGCCTTTCTCGATTTAGGAATGATTTGGGGTCAAAGCTATTGTCCAAACGCCATTGCAACTCACAATCATACAATAATAATTACGGCTAAAGTTTTTGTTATATTTGATTGTCAAAACTTTAATCTCAAAAAATATTTTTTTTCAAGTAATAACACTGAATAATCAAAATAAATGCGTATTTTTGCATTGTCGTTGGGAGCGATATATGACAGCCCGACGATAAGAAGTGTTTTACTCATTCCGTACTCGTAAACGTAGGAAATTTACTGGCTATATGGAGTGACGTTGTTAAACACCGCGCTATGCGTGGAAGTGTTATTTTCGTCATTGTTAGCCAAGGTATCCTACGACCGTCGAGGCAATGCGTAAAAGTTGCAGTCCCACGCATTTCTGTTGTTTAGTGGTGTGCAAGGATGCTGGTGAATCGAGGTGGAGGCTGTTACAGACACGAATGCTGAAACAAAGCGACCTGACGGTGCATCGGGGTTTCTCGCCTGAAGGGAGCTGATTATAATAATGTTATACAGAAGCCCCACATTAAAAATCAATTTATATGAAGAAAGTACTTTTCAGCCTGCTTTTGATTGCTGCCACGTTCACCATTGTTGGCTGCTACGAAGTCACCACCGTCGTGCGCGACACGCAGGTAAAGACCATTGGAATGGACGCACCGTCCTACGTCAAACCCCTCGTTGCCGAATTGTTGGTGAAGAAAGGGATTAATGGAGAAAGCAGCATCCGTGATGAATGGAAATTCAGCGAAGATGATGTTATCTCAATGAATAAGGATGTGGAAAAACTGAAGAACAGAGCGGCCTTTCTGTCCACGCAGAAACATAAATGCGATGTCATCGTTTCGCCGATGTATGACGTTTACATTGCCGATGGCAAAGCCACCGTGGTTGTAAACGGTTATCCTGCGGTCTATATCAATTTCAGAACTATGGAGGATAAAGACACAACTTGGTTGCAGGTCACCAATCAGTATCGTGTTGTTTCAGATGGAACCAACAACAAATGACATCATTCTGCCTTATGAAGAAGCACTTAGTTCTGCTGGTGTTGCTAAGTATAAGCAGCACCGTCTTTGCACAGGTTAGCACCACGCGCAGTGTCAGTGTGAAGCGCACACGCATCCAGACCGAATATCAGTATTTTGTACGCTTTGGAGCCGGTGCTCTCGATATCGACCGTCGTGAAAACGAATACGGACGTCGCAGCACGATGCCTTTTGGCGGTGTCATCAACTGGGGTTTCCGCAAGCCGTTCAACAACTCCAACCTCTCCTTGTATTGGGGTATGGAATATGGCCTTGCTCCATACAGCGCGGCGCTTCACGGTTATTATGGCGAGAGAAATTATCAAATTTACACCTCAGACGGTCAGCAGCGAGAGTTGCCGAATGGTCAATATGACCATCCTTTCTTTTCGGTCTACACCCACGCTCTGAATGCAAGACCTTTTATGCTGGGGTTGGATTTCAAGGCTGCACCTGACATTTCTGTTGACTTGCACGCTGGCGTCGGACTGAATATGACGCTTTTCGGGCGATATATTTACGACAACGGCGATTCGTTCAATATGAAGCACGGCGATGGAACTATTAGCCTCCGTAAAAATGAAGGAATGAACAAAAGGCTCTATTGCGATATGCAAGCCGGACTTGGAGTATGGTGGAAAAATCTGAACCTGGAAGTGACAGCAGTGGCTGTACCTCGAAACATAGAATTGAATGCCGATGTGCCGTATGAGTATGTCTCTTATAACCAATATGGCAGCAACCCGCAGGACTACACTGGTATTGTCCATATCGATGCAGAGGAGTATTTTGTAATCCAGTTGCTTGTGCGCCTCGGGATCGCTTTTTAACAATTAACACTTAAACACACATATTATGAAACATCTACGTATCAAACCAGGTGGACTGGCTGTGTCATTAGCCATCATTATGTTGGTTTTCGCCTGCGGCAAAGACACTTTTATCCTTTCGGCAGTACCCAACAATCCTGCCTATGGAAGCGTCAACGGCAGTGGCGAATATAAAAATGGAGAAGAAGCCACTCTTACGGCCACACCTTATAGCGGTTACCGTTTCGTCGACTGGAGCGACGGAATGAAAGAGAACCCCCGTAAAGTGATTGTGCACGAAAACACCAGTTTGACTGCCAATTTCGACAAGGTGACATACTACACCATCAATGTCTATACCAACAATTCCAGTTGGGGATCGGTGACAGGCGGCGGCTCATACCCTGCCGGCGCCACGGCCACACTCAAAGCAACACCCAAAAGCGGCTATGTGTTCGAAAAATGGAGCGACGGCAACACCAATGCCACACGTACCATAACCGTCACTGGCAACGCCACTTATACTGCAAATTTCAAAAGCAACGTTACATATTATACTATTACAGTGCAATCCAACAACAACTCTTGGGGGTATGTTACCGGCGGCGGCTCTTATGCCAGCGGCTCTTCGGTCACCATAAAAGCCACACCTTACAGCGGGTATTATTTCGAGAAATGGAACGACGGCAACACCAACTCCACACGTACCATCACCGTAACCGGCAACGCTACATATACTGCAACTTTCAAAAGTAGCGGCGGTGGCGGCAACAATGCCTCTATGACAGTCTCTTTCGGCGGCACTACCTGGACCGCGACTTCATATATTGGCGCCTATTGGTCCAGCGACGGCCAATACGTTATAGGAGGTAAAACCAATTCTGACCTCCCGTGGTTCAGAATGCAATTGGGAAATATCAGCACTGGGACGTACCACGCCCAACTCGACACAACACAAAGTCTCTACTGGCTTAACAGCAACGTTAATATTGTCCAATACTATGAAAACTATTATCTCACAATGGGTGATAACTCCTATCAATATGGTGATTGGCAGGGATGGAGTCTTTATGTCAATATTACAAGCCTGACAAGTAGCACCATCAGCTTCACCATAGGTGGATATATGTATAGTTTATCGCAAGCAGCGTGTGAGGGTTGTGACGATTATGTAGGTAGCTTCGCCGGAGCTGAAAAGCGATACCTGAGTGTTTCGGCAAGCAACATTCCATTCACAAACCAGAAGAAAGGAAATCCCGAAACTCCGGAAAATGTATTGTTGATTACGCCAAACAACAGATTTGAATCCACTCCACAAAAGTAAAATTATTCCTACTTGCAGGTGCAGAAGGTGTAATTGTATTGAAAAACAGGCGGCTCATTGAGCCGCCTGTTTATTTAATGATACTGTTAAATCCTTACACCGTCACTGTCTCTTCCTCGATGCTTTCGTTGATGGCTTCGCTGAGTTGCTTGGAGGCTTCGCCTTTCTCTATTTCGAAGACAATCTTCTCCTTGTCGAGGGTAGGGGAGTCGCTGTCGCCATCGGCCGACTTGGTGGTGATATGGATGGTGTCGCCGGCCAGGATGTCAGCCTTAATGATTTCTTCTGCCAAGTCATCCTCAATATAGCGCTGAATGGCACGCTTGAGCGGACGGGCGCCGAACTGGGCATCCCAGCCTTTCTTGACGAGGTAATCCTTGGCGGCATCGTCTATGGTAATCTCGTAGCCCATAGTGCGTATACGCTTGAAGAGTCCCTTTAACTCAATATCTATAATCTTATGTATGTCATCTCGTTGCAGGCTATTGAAGTATATGATATCGTCTATGCGGTTGAGAAACTCGGGGGCAAAAGATTTCTTAAGCGCCTTCTCGATGACATCGCGTTCCATCTCGGCCTTTTCAGCCTCGCGTGCCGAGGTGCTGAAGCCTACGCCCGTGCCGAAGTCCTTGAGCTGACGGCTGCCGATGTTGGAGGTCATAATGATGATAGTGTTCTTAAAGTCCACCTTGCGGCCCAAACCGTCGGTCAACTGACCGTCGTCGAGCACCTGAAGCAGCACATTGAACACGTCGGGATGCGCCTTCTCGATTTCGTCTAAAAGAATGATAGAGTAGGGCTTGCGGCGCACTTTCTCGGTCAGTTGGCCGCCCTCCTCGTAGCCGACATATCCCGGAGGCGCTCCTATAAGGCGCGACACCGCGAATTTCTCCATATACTCACTCATATCGATGCGAATCATCGATTGTTCGCTGTCGAACAGATATTTGGCAAGCACCTTTGTAAGATAAGTCTTGCCCACGCCCGTAGGACCGAGGAAAATGAATGTGCCTATGGGCTTGTTGGGGTCTTTCAGGCCAGCACGATTGCGGCGTATGGCCTTGGAGATCTTACGGATAGCCTCATCCTGACCCACCACTGACCCCTGCAGCTCTTCCTCCATACGCAGCAGGCGGGTTCCCTCGTTCTGGGCTATGCGCTGCACAGGCACGCCGGTCATCATCGCCACAACTTCGGCCACGTCGTTTTCCGTCACCTTGACGCGATTGTCACGCTGCTCCTCATCAAAGGCGCGGCGCATCTCTTCGAGTTGAGCCGTCAGTTCGCGCTCCTCGTCGCGCAGTGCGGCCGCCTCGTTATAGCTCTTCTGAGCCAGAACAGCCTTCTTCTGCTTCACCACGTCGGCTATACGTTGCTCCATATCAAGTATTTCCTGAGGCACACGCACGTTGGCGATGCGCACGCGGGCACCGGCCTCGTCCATAGCGTCGATGGCCTTGTCGGGCAGCAGGCGGTCGCTCACATAGCGCTCGGTAAGGCTGATGCAAGCCTTCAGAGCCTCGTCGGTGTAGTGCACAAGATGGTGGTCCTCATATTTGTCGCGGATATTGTTCAGGATTTCAAGCGTTTCGTCGGCGGTAGTGGCTTCGATCAGCACCTTCTGGAAGCGGCGTTCAAGAGCGCCATCCTTCTCGATATACTGGCGGTACTCGTCGAGTGTGGTTGCGCCAATACACTGAATTTCACCGCGTGCCAACGCCGGCTTGAACATATTGGAAGCGTCCAGCGACCCGCTGGCACTGCCGGCACCCACGATGGTGTGGATTTCGTCGATAAACAATATAATATTGGGGTTGTGCTCCAACTCGTTGAGCACCGCCTTCATACGCTCCTCAAACTGGCCGCGGTATTTGGTGCCGGCCACCAGCGACGCCAGGTCGAGCGAGATGACACGCTTGTGGTACAGTGTGCGTGGCACTCGCCCTTCAACGATGCGCTGCGCAAGGCCTTCGGCAATGGCCGACTTGCCCACGCCCGGCTCACCGATAAGCACCGGATTGTTCTTCTTGCGGCGGCTCAAAATCTGAGCGATGCGCTCCAATTCACGGCTGCGGCCCACGATGGGGTCGAGGCGGCCCTCCTCGGCGGCCTTGGTCAGGTCGCGGCCAAAGTTCTCGAGTGCAGGCGTTTTGCTGTTCTTGCTGTTCTCGTTGCGCTGCGGCTCGTTTTCGGGATTGGCATACGGGAAGTCGTCCTCCTCGTCGTCACTCATCTCGAAATGAGGTTCGTATGTGCCGCCCTGTTGCTTGCCGGCGCCCTCCTCGTCGTCGCGCGAGTTTTTCAGCAGTCCGAAGAACTTATTGTAGTTTACGCCGTCGCGGTCGAGCAGACGTGCCGCCACGTTTTCACCCTCCATCAGGATGGCCAGCACAAGGTGCTCGGTCTTGATCTCAGGAGCCTTCATCTTGGTCGACTCCAGAAAAGCCAGACGCAACACCTTCTCAGTCTGCTTGAGCATCGGTATCTCGCTTTCCTCGCTGTAAGTTATGTTGGCCTGCTGACGGCCAATCGCCGACTCGATGCGGTTCTTCATTTCAGGCATATTGACGCCGATGTCGCTTAGCAGTTTATAGGCCGAGCAATCGGGTTCGCGCACAATGCCGAGGAACAGATGTTCCACACCGATGTGCCCGTTCTTTAGTCTAATAGCCTCGTCGCGGCTGTTTGATATGACCTTTTTGCTGTTTTTGCTGAGTTTAGCTTCCATTTAGTCCTTTCTGTATCAGTACATTAAAGCAGAATCTGCAAATATTGTTTCAATTTTCAAAATTACTACAAATATATGTCCTGCAACATCTTTGCCAAAACATATTTTCAACAGCATATTGTGAATAGCAACTGACAAAATGTCAGTTTTTCAAACGCAACCCAATTTGATAAATCCACAGGTGAAAACGCAAAACAAACGGTCCAAAAACGGCAAAATACAACTCCCTGATTTCCATATACCAAACTCCTATCAAAGTTTACTCAAAGTTTTACCAAAGTTTAGTCAAATTTTACGTTGGTAAAGTATGGTTAAAATTTGATAAAACTATGGTAGGAATCACCTGCAACCGGATACAGGAACTGACATTTTGTCAGTTTTTTTTCGGCCGATAACCGGCGGCGGCGCCTTGCGAAAAAGGGTGGGAGAGGGGCTGCTTCGACCGAAAGCCGGGACGCGCGGATTTATAAACTCAGGCTGTGGAAAAGTTTTTCCTTAAATAAATATAAAAAGCTTCGCTGTTCGGCAAAAAATACGTATTTTTGCACGTTTAAATATAAAGAATTCGATTTTATAACCGACTGATAATAATAGGAAAAATTAGAACTCAATGATATCTGAACACGAAAAAATCACTCAAGTCGACATCGAAACCGAAATGAAATCGGCCTATATCGACTATGCTATGTCTGTTATTGTGGCGCGCGCGCTGCCTGATGTGCGCGACGGTCTGAAGCCCGTCCATCGCCGTATCTTGTACGCGATGAACGATATGGGACTGTTTTACAACACTTCCTACAAGAAATCGGCCACGGTGGTCGGCGAGGTGCTTGGCAAGTACCACCCGCACGGCGACTCGTCGGTCTACGATGCTATGGTGCGTCTGGCACAGCCCTGGGCAATGCGCTACACGCTTGTCGACGGACAGGGTAACTTTGGCTCGATCGACGGCGACGGCGCGGCTGCTATGCGTTACACCGAGGCCCGTATGAATCAGATTACGAACGAGATGCTTGCCGATATCGACAAGGACACTGTCGATAT
>CAJOMZ010000059.1:25065-25777 GCA_905236645.1 uncultured Bacteroidales bacterium | reverse complement strand
TTAGCCGCGTCCGCGGCTGTGCGGGCGTCCTGGATCCGGTTGCGGTCCGCGTGTATCTGCAGCGTGTTTAGGCTCAGGACGCGGCCCGACATTCCCTTCGGCGCGGCGATTCCGCCCATGCCGTCAACGACGTAGTCCTGGTCGATGATGTCGAGAAGCTCGCGGTCGCGCGGCAGGGCCATCGTATGGGCGGTACGCAGGACCGAGTTGACTGCCTCGTCGTCGACTCGCGCGTTTCCCACCTGCACGGGCGCGGAGAATGGGTCGGCCTTGACATGCTGCCCTGAGACGGCGAGAAAGGCGTTGCCGATCGTTATCTTCGCGCCAGACGCCTCCTGCTTGCGCTCAATCTCGTGGAGGACCGAGCGTATGGACTGAGTCGCCTGGTTGATGTCGAGTATCTGGCTCTTTCTGACTCCGGTTGACGGTATTGCGGCGTGGCATGTCACCTTGAGGCGTCCGCTCGCCTCGGACTCGCCCACGGCGAGGACCGTCCGGGTGGTTCCTATCTCCAATGCGGCGTATATGTTGCTCATGGTTTCAGTGGCTTTCCTGTGTGTCGGCGAAAATGCTGCCCGGCATCGTGGCGTTCCACGTCTTGGCTCCCGACGCGACCCTCGACCTGATAGTATGCACAAGCAGTTTCAGGCGTTCTTCGAGGTCCCTGCGCGACTTGGCGGAAGGGCTGTCCATTCCCTCCCACGCGATCTTG
>CAJOMZ010000059.1:0-25054 GCA_905236645.1 uncultured Bacteroidales bacterium | reverse complement strand
TAGTCGCCCAGCGTAGCAAGCAGGTAGTCGGGACGCGACACGTCGACGTCCTGCACGCCGAGCTCCGCGAACTCCGAATCCCTGCAGACCTCGACGAGCTGCAGAGCGGCCGACGCGCGGCCCTTTATCTTGCTGCCGGGCTGAGTGCCGGGCGCCATGGGCTCGGAGATCGTTGGCAGCATCTGCGTTCCGCGCTGGCAGAGGAACACCATTCCATCCGAGTCGACCACGCGGCCGGTGACGCGGCGCTGCCCCCTGACGCCCATCTTGGCGACCGGGGTGCGCTCCTCGGCGACGATGCGAACCCTGTCGGGAAGGATGCGCGTTATCGATATCGCGCGCAGCGTCGGGATCTTCGACAGGATCTCGGCGCGCTTCTCCGCGAAGTCTATCGTCGCGATGTTCGCCCCCTTCCTGATGCCAAGGTTCTCGGCGATGACGTCATGACGTCTGGCTTCACCATTTTGCCGGAGGTGATCTCGACCTGCTCGTTCATGTCGACGATGACGCACTGCTCGTTGTACAGTTCGGCAAGCTTTTCGTAGCCAATCAGCAGGCCCGCCAGCGCCGCGACGGCAAGCACCGCCACGAGAATGGCGACGAGTCCCCTGTGTCCACCCTGTTTTATCGTGTTCGCCTTCATCTGTCGTAGTCCGCGCTGCGGAGTATGCGGTCGCACACCTCCGCGAATGTTAGCCCTGTGTGCATGCCGGCCTTCGGCACGAGCGAATGCGACGTAAAGCCCGGCGAGGTGTTCAGTTCGAGCACGTAGCAGCGCCCTAGCGGCGACACGCGGAAGTCGACGCGCGTCACTCCGCGGCAGCCGACCGCGTTGTACGCGTCGACGGCGATCTTCTTCAGCCTGCCGGAAAGCTCGCCGTCCTCGAGGAACGGGTACTTGGTCTCGTCAGACTTGTACTTCTCGTCGTAGCCGTACCACCCGTTCCTGGCGACGATCTCGATTGCCGGCCACGCCTCGCCGTCGACGACGGCGACGGTCGTCTCGCGTCCGTGGATGAACTCCTCCACCAGCACCGGCTTCTCGCGGCTCTGCACGGAGAAGGCGAGGTCGAGCGCGCTCTTCCAGTCCTCCGGGCGCGAGACCTTGCTTATTCCGACGGACGAGCCGTCGCACGGCGGCTTCACGACGACCGGAAGGGGCAGCGGCGACTTCTCGGTATCGGCGTTCGCGAGCCCCCACGCGGCGGTAGGCACTCCCTTCATTTCGAGAACCATCTTCGTCTTCACCTTGTCCATCGCGATCTGCGACGCGAGCATGCCGGGGCCTGTGTATGGAATCTTCTTCGCGTTGAGCGCGGCCTGCACGCCGCCGTTCTCGCCCCATCCGCCGTGAAGCGCGATGTATGCGGCGTCGATGTCGGCGGGCATGGCTTCAAGGTCGTCCGCGTCGAGCACCACCGGAACGACCTCGTATTTGCCTAGGGAGGCGAGTGCCTCGGCGACGTTACGGCCGGACACGAGTGAAACTTCCCTCTCGCTCGAACATCCGCCCATCAAAACAGCAATCTTCTTCATTGCACGTATTATACCAAAAAAGGGGATTGCCGTAGCGGAGCCGCCGCACCTTCGCGCCATGTCAGTCCAAGAGCCCCGACATCTTCGCCGCGATGGCCGCCGCCTCGGCGCGGTTCGCCGCGCCGAGCTTTGCGTAGATTTCCTTCAGGTGCTGCTTTATGCGTGTCTTGGAAAGCCCTAGCTGGCTTGCGATGTCGTCGTTCGACAGTCCGCGCGTAATCGACTTCATCACTTCCATCTGCCGGCGTGTGAACTCCGGCATCGTGGTTGCTTCGCAAAGAGCCTGTTTTATCTCGGGGGAGAAGTGGGGCACGCCGGCCGCAGTGTCGTGTATCGCGGCGACGAGCTCGCGGTTCGCGATGTTCTTTGTCACGGCTCCCGTCGCGCCTGCGGCGATCGCACGCGAAAGTTCAGCCGACGTCCCGAATGTTGTCAGGATCAGTATCTTCGCATCAGGGATGGCCTTGCGGATCGCCGCGGTCGCCTCCGCGCCGTCCATGTCAGGCATCATGAGATCCATGACGATTACGTCTGGCTTGATGCGCTGCGCCTCGTTCGCTGCCTCCGCCCCGCTTTCCGCAGCGCCGCACACGACCAGGTCCTTTTCGAGGTTGAGTATGGACGAAAGGCCCATTCGCACGACGGAGTGGTCGTCGACGATCATCACGCGAGTCTTCTTCATAGAGGAATCTCCACTGTCGCGGCCGTGCCGCTGCCTGTCTTGCTTTCAAGCTTCAGCGTGCCATGCAGCCGACGCGTCCGCTCCTTTATGCCCTGAAGCCCGAAATGTCCCTGGGCTGGCCCAGGTCGGTCGTTGACGCTGAAGCCGCGCCCGTCGTCCCTGACGACGAAGCGCAGGACGCCGTACTTCAGCTCGCCTGCGATGCGTATCCTCCCGGCGCCGCCGTGCTTTACCGCGTTGACGCAGAGCTCGCGGACGATCGAAAGCACGTTGTGGGCGATTACGTCAGGAATGCTGCGCCTGCTGGCGTGGAATCGTATCGCGACGTCCGCGCCATGGATGTGCGGGCGGATCGTCTTCTCTATCGCGTCCTGCATATCCGGCTCGGCGAGCGTCTCGCTTCTTAGGTCCCAGAGGCACCGGCGCAGCTCTTCGCGGCACGAAAGGAGCGTTTTGCGCGCGGCGGCTATGTAGCCAGCCGTCTCCGTCGCTTCGTGCGGGAGGGTTCGCTCCGCCGCGTCGATTTGGAATGACACGCCCGTGAGCGTCTGCGCAATCGAGTCATGAAGCTCCACGGCTAGGCGTGTGCGCTCCTCGACCCGCATGTCGGCGGCGGCCGACTTCAGCTTCGTCTTGTAGAGCTGTCGTCCGCGGCGTTCGACAAGACGACGCAGGGTGTGGTTCCATGCGGCCACGAGGGCGAGTCTTCGGCGAAATCGAGGACGAGCACGACCGCAAGCATGCGTCCGACCGTCCACCACGGCGCGCCCGCGACGACATGCAGGTCTGACGCCGTTCTCGGAACGAGCGTGAAGCCCATTGTGCGCGGAAAACCGTCGGAAACGTCCCCGCTCGTATTGCGCACGCATGTGCCGGCGACTTCCACGAGATTGTCCGGGCTGATAGCGTCTGCCTCCGCTGCGACCGCGCTGAAGTCGACGCGTATGGCGTGCCCGCCGTGCAGCACGTCGAACACGTGTCCGCCATCCTCTGGACCGATGGTGCGTCCGCGTATCCGCACGGAGCCGCCGTGCGCGCAGATGTCGCGCAGGACTCCTTCCATCGCGAACTGCTCCGGCAGCGTCTGCGGCTCTTGAGCCGCGAGGCGCTCGCCCGGAACGCGGCGGCATATCGCTTTCGTTAGGTTGATGATGAAGAGATCCGTTTCGGGGAATCCCGCGGCGGCGACGCTTTCGCCGAAGCCGATGTCCGTGGGCGATCTGAGATCTGCGCCGACGATTTGCCCCTCGGCCGTCTTCACCAGCATGCGCCGCCCCTCGGCGTACACGGCGATGACGTTGCCGACGACGCTCCTGATTCCCATCCGGGATATGGCGGTCGCCGACTTGTAGCGCAGCCCCTCGAGCGTCTCGCCACTCGGCTTTTCGCTGTCGAAATTCTGCACATAAAGCTTCTCGGGCAGGCGGTTCAGCACCACTAACGACGAAATGTCGCTCTTGCGCCTCTCCTCCACATACGCCGCCTCCTCGCGCTTGAAGGGCAGCGAACGCATCGCTACCTCGCTGCCATACAAGAATATAACCGAACGGCTCAGCTTGCCGAACTCTATCTTTTCCAGTTTAATCTCCATAATTCTGTCCATTGATTTAATTCTGCAAAAATACACACTTTTTCGCAAACAGCACCTCTTTCGGCAAAAATTATTTTTCCACCGGCTGCCAACAGCCTGGCCCGCCCCGAACCGACCCTCAGCCGACGCGACGCGGCAACACCCCGGAAAGGCTGCAGAAACAACGCTCCACCTCCCTACCAAGTCCGCTCGTTGGTTGTCCAGTTGTTGTCCAGTTGTTGTCCAGTCATTGACTGGACAACAACTGGACAACAACTGGACAACGACTGGACAACGAGCGGTGTTGGTCCCTCTTTTTTACCTTTTTGAAACCGAGTTGGAGCAATGTCGGCCTTTTTTTGTATATTTGCAGTCCCGAACAGATTCCGAACAAAGTGTTTTTTAACCTCAAACCGTCTGAATATCAAACCGCAATGCATCACCTGCCACTACATATCGCACTGCTTATTTTGGCCGTGGCCTGCATTTGGCCCTCCGCTGCAAGCGCTCAGGAAAAGAGCGACACGACAAAGCGCGAAGAGATTGTAGTCCAGCACTCTTACGGCCACAAGACCACTTCGCTGCGCCTCGGCATCGGTGCCGGCTACGCCCTCTACCGCGACTTGGGCACGGCGCCGATAAGCTTCAAGGGCCTGGCGTTGCAGCCCGTCGTCGGACTGGAGCTGGGCGGTATGCGGCGCTGGACCGCCACCGTCGACGCCTTCACCTCGGCAGGCATACTTGAGGACGCGGTGGCACCTCGGTTCAACTTCGGCTCGTTCGGCATCAGCAACACACTGAGGTTCAAGATGAAACGACAGATAACAAGCCTCTGGTCGCCCGAAAGCGAGAACAGCCTCCGTTGCGGACACGACGACCGATTTCCGTCGGAGGACAGGGAGCTCTATGCAAGCATTTCGGCAGGCTTTGGCGCAGCCAACCTCCTCGACGTCACGGTCAATCCCGCCTACGAGAACGCCGCCGCGGGTGTAAGCGACTTCATCGGGCCCGAGCTCTCGCTGAGAGCCGACCTCTACCTGAACGCCATTTTCAACAGCTATAGAATCGACAAGGCCGACAAGCAGATGCACTGCGAGATAGGCCTGATGCCCGTGGCGGCAGCGCTGCGCCCGGGCTATGCCTATATCGACAACTACACTGCCGCCCAGCCGGTTATGGACGCCCTGTTCGACGACTATGAGTGGCACTTCAAGCCCTTCGCCTCACTCTATACCGACATCGGATTGGACATAATGACGGGCCTTGGCAGCCGCATATCAATCTCTTACCTATGGACTTACCACTCGTCGGGCAACAGCGGCCCGTGGCGTTTCGACCACGCCTCGCACCTGCTGCACATCGACTTCATCGTCTTACTTAAAAGCAAACGCACGTGCAACACAAGAATTGCAGACATATAATAACGGCGCTGCTGGCGCTGACGCTGCTGGCCGGCTGCGAGAAGATTTTTATGCCCCGCGACGCCGAGGCCACGCCAACGGCCACGTTCGACTATCTGTGGCAGCAAATCGACGAGCGCTACTCGCTCTTCGACGTGAAGGAGGTGGACTGGAACGCCGTGCGCGACTCGCTGCGGCCCCGGGTCTACGACGAAATGAGCGACGACAGCCTTTTCGCCATCCTCAAGAAGATGATCAACACCCTCGACGACGGCCACGTCGACATCTGGGGCAACCTCGACATCGCCAGCAGCGAACAGATTTACCTGCAACGCTACGCCAACTCGAACTTCGACCTGAACACCGTGGCACTCAACTATCTGCGTGCCGACCACCACACCACGGGCGGCCTGGTGTACAACAGCATTGCCGGCGGCCAGGTGCTCTACATACGCTACAGCTCGTTCAGCAACCCGGCGTCGACGGCCCTGATGCAGACCGTCATCGGCCGCTACCCCGACGCTAAAGGCATCGTCTTCGACATTCGCCAGAACGGAGGCGGCGAGATACAGAACGAATGGAACCTGATGGCCCTGCTGCCGTCGCAGGGGCAGCTGCTCTATTCCACTCAGATGAAGGCCGGGCCTGCACACGATGACTTCGGGCCCCTCAAGCAGGTCTACGCCCCCGACAATGGCGACAACGAGCCGTTTGCCAAGCCTTTCGTGCTGCTCACCGACCGCGGATGCTACAGCGCCGCGTCGAGCTTCGCCCTTTGCCTGAAGAGCTACCCCAACGTGACCGTTATGGGCGACACGACGGCCGGCGGACTGGCCATTCCCGCAGGCGGCGCACTGCCCAACGGCTGGAACTATCGCTTCGGCGTAAGCCGCACCGTCGCCCCCGACGGCATCAACTACGAACACGGCGTGCCGCCCGACCAGGTGGTCCGCCTCAGCCCCGACGCCGTCGCCGCCGGCAGGGACAACATAATCGATTCGGCGGCGGCACTGATTTTGAATCATTGACAACAACTTAACAATACAGGCCGTGATTACAGACTTTATTATCCGGGCAAGCTACCCCAACTACTTTATGGTGAAGAAATACGCCGATATGGGGCGCGAAATCTTCAACCGCAACATAGAAGACAAGGACAACCAGCTGAAGGGCAACAAGCCAGGCACCGTGATCTACAAGCTGGAAGGCGACGACAGCCGCCACGAGTTCCCGCCGCGATGGTACGATATGTACTACCTGATGCGGCAGCGCGGCGAGAGGCAGAAGCACTTTCTTGAACTGCTGCTGCAAGAGCGCTTCGGCGACGCCCTATGCGACGAACGGATGGCACAGGGCTACACACCGAGGAAAAACGCCGAACTGGAGGAGATAAGGGACGCCTTCCGCATTGAATGCCAGCAATATGTGGCCAGCAACCACATTATCCAGTCCAACGACTTGATAACCACTCTCAGCGACGGCGACTTCACCGACGAGCAGATAAGCTACAAGGGGCGTATGCTGCTCGACTTGACGCGCAACTGCTATCCCGTGCCCGACTTCTGCATAATCACTTCGGAGGCTTTCCGCAAGAAGGACAAACTGCCTGCCATTCTTGAACAGGCAATCCGCAACCTGGAGATTATGACCTCACAGACCCTTGGCAGCGCCGAGACCCCGCTGGTATTTGCCATTCGCTGCGCTATGCCGCAGTACATCCCCGGCCTGATGCCTACACTGCTCAATGTCGGCGTGACCCGCGAGGCCTACAAGGGCTTGGGCAAGCACCGAGGCAGCATAGCCAACCGAGTATACCTCAGCACATTGCACACAATCAGCGAGATGCTTTCGATCGAAAAGAAGTATGACCGCAACGACATAGAGCTCACCGCCGACGAACAGATGCAGCGAATCGCAGCAATGGAGCACGCAATAGTGGAGTGCCGCGAAGACGGCGAAAGGCTGCTGTCGGACGCACACTACCAGGCACTGAAACTGATAGAGTACGTTCGCGACTTCTACACCAACAACCAAGACCTTATTCTTACGTTTATGCAGGGCAAGCAGGCGTTTCCGTCGTTCATCTTGCAGAAGATGGTGTGGACCATAGGCAACGAGGAGTCGTACCCGGGCGTGCTCTACAGCTACCACAGCCGCACCGGATGCGGCCGACAGGTGGAGAGCTACCGCAACATATTCGGTGAGGAGATTATGACAGGCGATGTGACGTCGATAGACCTATCATACTCTAACCGCAACGAAATCAAGACCGAATACCCTGCCGTGTTCCACTTTGACCCGCTGCTCGACTCGCTTGAGCAGAGGCACAAATCGCCCGTCACCATCGAGTTTGCAGTGGAGACCCGTCCGCGCAAGACAAGCCTTTTCGCTGTGCTTCAGCTCAATAAGTCGGAGATGACTGGCCGCGCCGCCCTCATATCGTCCATTGATATGCTGAACAAAGGGATGATTGAGGAGCACGACGTGGTGTCGCTCATAAAGCCTTATCATCTGCGCCAGATTGTGAGCAATTCGATTGACGACCATTCGATGTCGAAACTCGACTTCTTCGGCAAGGGGCTGAGCGTCCTGCCACGCACGGCAATCACAGCGGCACTCTGCTTCTCGGCACAAAGGGCGCAGGAGCTCAAGAAGAGCGGTATGTCGGTGTGCCTGTGTCAGGAACGCTTTGTGCCTGAGGACACTATAACGCTTGGCGAGCTGGATGCCATCCTTAGTATGTCGCCTGCCGCCATACACGTGGTGACGGCCTGCCGCGGATATGGCATTCCGGCGCTGATGGACCTGCAAAGCTACGGTATTTCAATGGTTGACAACAGTCTGGTGAACCGCGAGGGAATGGTCATCCACGAACTGGACAATATCACTATCTCGTCGAAGCAGCAGACCATATTCAAGGGCGTAGCCAACTATAAGCCGGCACGTTTCACCAAATACATCAACGGCGAGCCCGTGAAACTGGAGCCTGAGGAGGAGAAGTTCTTTGCTGATATGAAGAAGGCATATCTGCGTTATCAGCAGATAGTTACGTCGGACAAGGCGGCATTCATCACCGATGTCAACAAGCTGGCACGACTGATACGCTGCGACCTTCAGAACAAGCCTGAGACGGCTCGCGGAATAGTGAACAACTGGTATAGCGACAACGCCGAACTATATGTGCGTCAGGTGCTTGAGAGCAAGATGGGCGACCACCTGGACCAGTCGAGGGTGTTCAATCTGCTGAGCAACAACCGCAAGGTGGACTTCTTCAAACGGGCTTCGGAGCAGTGCATACAGCGACATTTAAGCGGCCTGAAGGCCGGCGCGTTTATGCTGGGACGCTTCGTGGCACGACCGCTGCCTACCGCCATTTGGAACCTGCTCAGCGACCGCACCGTGGCCTTCCTGCTTAATGAATATGTGCTTTACGAGAAGTATCTGCACGTGCTTGAGGAAGTGGGCGAAATCAAACTGGCCAGAGCTCATTCAAAGATTGAAACAGAAGGTATCGACAATATGATTATCAACAACTTCGACCTCTACAACTTCGTAACCCTGCTCGACTCGACGCACGACTGGGACTGTGTGGTCAAAGAGCTTGAACATATCGAACACCAGGACAACACCCACCTTCTTGTGGAGAAATTAAGTCACCGGATTGAGGAAATATTCGACACGTCAAAGCCGTGGATTATGGCTGAGATAGAGGAAAAACGCAAGATAAAGAATTAAGGCCGCTGCACATTAGCGGCCCAACAGGTTCCCCTCGGTTTCAGGATGCTGCTGCAGACGAGCCTTTCAGAATCTGAGCCTTATGCCTGCTGTCGGGACGAATGAGAGGCCCAAGCCCGAAGTGGGGTCCCAGCGGGTATAAGGGTTCAGCCCAGGCACTACATTGAGCGACAGGTCGTCCGATATCTGGAAGTCGAAAAGATGGCCAAAGACGTATGCGTCAAGCAGGTTGACACCATAGACAGCCGCCGCGATAATGACCGACAGCTGGAAGGTCTTGTTGTAGGCTTCATACATATTATATATGTTTGATGTCGGAGCACCGGAGATGTCGGCATCATCCGGATGCAGCGTTGCGCCGTCGTTATTGACGCGGTACAGGTATTCCTCTTTGTAAAGCTTCATCTGGGTGTAGTTGCTATAGGTGTAATAGCCGACACCCCCGATGGCTGCATAAATGACGGGTATCTTCCAAGCCTGACGGTTATACACTTGGCCGGCGCCAGGCAGCACGGCAGACATTATCAGTGCTTTCGTGGCACTATGTTCCTTCACCTCGGGCATACGGTGCACGGTCCCCTCCACCCTGCCCTGCGGGGGTGGAAGTAACGTGTCGGTCTGCGCCTGTGCATTGACAGAGACGGCACAAAAAAGAGCAAGGCACAGAATCCCTACTCTTTTCATAATGCTTATATTTTCAATGTGTCGCGTCAAATCACTATTCGCTTATCAGCTTGATGATACGCTCGAAATCTTTGTCGCTGTTGAAGTGTATGGTCAGTGTACCCTTGCCTCTTCTGCTGCGTTTGATGTCGACCTCCGACTGAAGATACTGCTTGAGCGCCGAGCGCGAGGCCGCGTGCGTTTCAGGCAGGTCCTCTTTCTTGCGTTGCACCACAGGCGTTTTGGGCTTGCTCAGTTCCTTGACCAACTGCTCGGTCTGGCGCACAGAGAGCTGCTTGTTGATTATATCGTGCAGCAATGCCAGATGGGTCTCGGTGTCTTCGACATTGACCAGACAGCGTGCGTGCGCCATACTTATCTGCTCGCTGCCCAGAGCCAGCTGCGTTTCCGACGGCAGGTTGAGCAGGCGCAGGTAGTTGGTTATCGTGGAACGGTTCTTGCCCACCTTCTCGCTCAACTGCTCGTGTGTCAGCCGGCACTCCTCTATGAGTGCGTTATAAGAGAAGGCTATCTCCATTGCATTGAGGTTCTCGCGCTGGATGTTCTCCACCAGTGCCATCTCCATCATCTGTGTGTCGGTAGCGATGCGGATATAGGCAGGAATGTCCTTGAGGCCTGCCATCTTGGAGGCTTTCAGGCGTCGCTCGCCAGCGATGAGCTGGTATTTCCCGTCCGGCATCTGGCGTACGGTGATAGGGGTTATGACCCCCTGCTGCCTGATCGACTGAGCCAGTTCTTCAAGCGCCTGCTGGTCGAACTCCTTGCGCGGCTGGAACGGGTTGGCCTCTATACTTTCGAGCGGAATGGTGGTTATGGCGGTGGTAAGGTTGCCCTTGCCCATAGCGGCGTCAATGTCCACATCGGGCAGTATCGAACCCAGTCCGCGTCCCAAACCAGTTGTTTTTTTCTTTGTAGTCATAATTGTTCTCTCTCAACTCTCGGTTTTCAACTTTCTGTTCTCCCCATACCGTTGCGGCGCAGTATCTCGTTGGCAAGGTTGAGGTAGTTGATGGCCCCCTGGCAGGTGGCATCGTGCATAATAATCGAGCGGCCGTAGCTTGGTGCCTCAGCCAGCTTGGTATTGCGGTAGATGAGTGTATCAAAGACCATCTGCTTGAAGTGGCTGCGCACATCCTCCACCACCTGACGGGCCAGACGCAGACGCGAGTCGTACATCGTTATCAGCAGGCCCTCGATCGAGAGTTTCGGGTTCAGGCGCGTTTGCACGATGCGCACGGTGTTGAGCAGCTTGCCCAACCCCTCGAGGGCGAAGTACTCGCTCTGGATAGGTATTATCACCGAGTCGGATGCCGTAAGTGCATTGATGGTGATAAGGCCGAGCGACGGCGAGCAGTCGATGATGATGAAATCGTAGTCGTCGCGCACAGGGGCCAGGGCTTTGGAAATGTAGAACTCGCGCTGCTTTTCGTTCACGAGGTCTATTTCCGCGCCCACCAGGTCGATGCGTGTCGGTAGCAGATAAAGGTTGGGGGTGTCGGTCTCAACGATACAGTCTTTTGCTGCAGCCTGCCCCAGAAAGCACTCGTATGCACTCTGTTCCACAGTCTCAGGATTCACTCCCAGACCCGAAGTGGCATTGGCCTGCGGGTCGGCATCGATGAGCAGCACCTTGTATTCCAGCACTGCCAGCGACGCCGAGAGGTTGGTGGCTGTGGTCGTCTTGCCCACGCCGCCTTTCTGGTTGGCTATCGAAATTATTTTTCCCAATTTCGCTAATGATTCTTAAAGTTTGAAAATATCGTCTAACGGGTCCTCGGCAGTGGTCTCGCCGTGCTCGGTTTCGGCAAACATCTCGGGTTCCTCGGGGATGATGCCTGTCTCGATGAAGCTGATGGCGTTGTTCAGACCACGCTGGAACTTCTCAAAATCCTCCTTGTAAAGGAACATCTTGTTTTTCTCAAAGTAGAAGTTGCCTGTGTTGTTGTCAAACAACTTGCGGCTTTCGGCTATAACAATGAATTTGTCGCCGCCTCTGGTCTCCTTCACATCGAAAAAGTATTTACGCTTTCCTGCACTAATGGACTGTGAATACAACTCTTCTTTCGATCTAATACTGTTTGAATCCATATCTTTTGTTATTTAATTTGGAGTGGCAAAATTACTGTTTTTTTTTGAAATGCGAACAATTCGGTTCATTTTTTTTTCAACAATCACATTTGCTTGTGGGTCATAATGTCGAGCACTATGTCGTCCGTCTGGTCCATACCGTCGTGGCCCAGACGCCCCAGGTTGCGTATCGAGTAGTCGATGTCCTTCTCCGACAGGCCGTCGCAGGCATCCACCACCTTGTCGTGCAAAGCAAGCTCGGCGCTGACGAAAGCGCTGTAGAGGCCGGTCGACATCTTGAGGGCGCACGACGGCTTGGCGCCGTCGCACACCATACCTGCAAGTGTGTTGATCATATTCTTGACAGCATAGCATACCTGGTCGTAGTTGCCGCCGTGCAGATAAGTGATGCCCGACGTAACACCTATCGAGGCGTTCACTATGCCGCACAGGGCCGAGAGGCGGCCGATGCCGCGCTTGACGTATATCGACGTCAGATGGCTCAGTATCAACGCCCTGGTCAGTTGCTCCTCGCTGCATTGCTTGGCCTTGCCGTATTCGTAGATGGGCAGCGTGCAGGCAATGCCCTGGTTGCCGCTGCCGCTGTTCGAATAGACAGGCAGCGTGCAGCCGTCCATACGTGCGTCGGACGCCGCCACGGTACGGGCAATGACGGTGTGGACAATGTCGCCATCGGCGTTCTCCATCAGTATGCGGCCCGTGTTCAGACCGTAGCCCTTCAAGCCTTCGGTAGCCGCGGCGCTGTTGAGCTCCACGGTGTCAAGAATAAACTCCAGCTCGTCGAGCGGCGCGGTGGTGGCATAGTCATACACCAGCCGTTCCGACAGGTGAAGCGAGCACTCGCCGTCGCCTTCGCCGCAGCCCGAAGCGCAGTCGTTGTCGAGCAGCACCTCGTTGTTGCGGGCCACGTAGATGAAGTTCGTGTGACGCTTGGAGATGATTGCCGTGGCCGTGTCGTCACCCTTGCGGCAGATGCACTCGATGTAGAGCTTGTCCTCGCACTTCTCCTTCAATCCTATCTTGATGCTCTCGCCGTTGTTGGCAAGCCACTGCTTGGCCTTGTCGACGGCCTCACCGGGCACCGTGAGTATCTCCAGCTGGCGATTCGAATCGCCCGAGGTGAGGGCGATGGCGACAGCGATAGGCAGGCCTATCATACCCGTGCCTGGAATGCCCACGCCCATAGCGTTCTTGTAAACGTTCTTGCTCAGCAGCAGCTCGGTATGGTCGGGCATCGAGCCCAGCACTTCCCTTGCCTTGGCCGCGGCCAAAGCCACGGCCCCGGGCTCGGTGCACCCGGTAGCCACTACCACCTCGCGCTGTATCAGTTCGCGTATCTTCTGACGGATACAATCATCCATATCTGCAGGTAAATGTGTTCAATGAAGAATGAATTGCCTACCCGACAGGTCATTTGCTGAAAATGCCCTGCCAGTTCTTGTATTCGCGCTCGCGCCACGGGCCGTTGTGGTAGACATACGAGGCGATAAGCGGAATGACCGTGGTGCCTTCGGCATAGACCATCTGCTGCAGCTCCTCGCTCACCTTGCCCCAGCTGCCGGCTTCGAGCAGCGTGGACGACGAGCAGGCGCCGTCGCGCACGTCGGCAACGGTAATCTGGATGGCATACTTGTGCATCGGCACCTCGTGACCCAGAATCTCGGCGCAGACAACGGTGTCCTGGGCAAAGTTCTTGGGCGTGCCGCCGCCGACCATAAAGAGACCCGTCTCGGGGCAGGCCATCTTGATCTTGGTCAGCTCTATGAAGTCGCACACCGAGTCGATGCTCAGGTAAGGCTTGCCCTCCTTGGCGCGCTCCCACTGGTGCTTGCCGATGCCGAAACCTGCCGAGCAGTCGCTGAACGCGGGCACAAAGATGGGCACGCCGCACTCATAGCAGGTCTGTATCAGGCTGTCCTTCTTCACGGCACGGCCGTTGTGCAGCCACTTGCCAAGCTCATATATGAACTCGCGCGAGCTGTAGGGACGGGCCTCCAGCATATTGGCCAGCTCGAACGTGGCGTTGTCGCAAGCCTGCAGCTCCTCCTCGTCGATAAACGTATCATAGATGCGGTCGATGTAAAGCTCACGCAGCTTCGTGTCGGGTATAACGTTCTCCTTCGTGCCTATGTAGTGCTTGAAACCCAGAGCCTCGAAAAGGTCCATATCTATAATCGACGCACCGGTCGAAACCACCACGTCGACCATCTTGTTGCGCACCATATCCACATACACCTGCATACAGCCAGCGGCCGATGTCGAGCCTGCAATCGTCAGGATGTTGGTGCATTCCTTTTCGGCACACATCTTCATCAGGATGTCGGCGGCACGCGCAGTGTCGCGGCTGGTGAACGACATACGGCGCATAGCGTCGATGATTTCGGTCGAGTCATACTTCTTGATGTCAATGTGTTGAACGGTCTCTTTCAGAAGGTCTTTTTTTTCCATTTTTCGAAGTTAAATTTATATTTATTATTGAATTTCAAATCTATAAGCCCAAGCCTTGATATACAAAGCAAATGCAAAGTTACACTTTTTTATTGAAACGGCAAAAAAATATATTATTTTTTACGTAAAAACGCCCCGAAAAGGCCCCCGAAACACCCCCTGCCACATAGGGCTCATTACCAGACCATTGACATACCAACTCCAATACTTGTACAATATTTGTACAATATTTGTACGTTTACCAATTGTACAAGTATTGTACAACTATTGTACATATATTGTACAACGACCGGAGTTGGTACGGTGTTGCCGCGGCCGCGGCACAGAGCGGCCACAGACAGGCACCGACGGCGTAACAGCCAGAGGCAAAGCAAAATACAACCAAATTGCCTGGCAACAACCGTTGTCGGGCATCCCGCCTATGGTTATGGGCGTTTCCCCCATACTTCTGATTATGCCGCCCACATAGGCAAACATATTGTCCAAATCCGTCTCTTTAATCCTCACTCCGCTGCTTTTCACGTGGAAAGCCTAATGTATGTCTATTGGGGTCAATGTGCTTGCCATCAGACTATTACTTTTTACACTTCGGCCATACGCGGCTTATCACCGTCGGGGGTGGTTTCCGGCGCGGGGTGCGGACGGGGGCTAAAACATATTTTCGTTCTCGGCGTCGGAGGCGTTGTCGATGTCGCGGTTCATCTTGGATTCGAGGATTACGGCGCCGCCGTTGTCGAAGCCTGTGTTGGGCTGGAGGCCTGTGGCCATATTGTAGCGGCCTTCGCTGTCGCGGTTCTCGAACTTGGCGTACTGGGCGACGAAGCGCAGGCGCACTTCGCCCGTCTCGCCGCTACGGTGCTTGGCGACGATGATGTCGGCCATACCGAGCGTGGAACCGGAGTCGTCCTCATAGATATGGTAGTATTCGGGACGGTAGATGAACATCACTATGTCGGCGTCCTGCTCGATGGCGCCCGATTCGCGCAAGTCGCTGAGCTGGGGCTTCTTGGTGCCTCCGCGCGTCTCGACTGCGCGCGAGAGCTGCGACAGGGCTATGACGGGGACTCCGAGTTCTTTCGACAGGGCTTTGAGCTGGCGCGAGATGAGGCTGATTTCCTGCTCGCGGTTGCCGTTGCGCGACTGGTCGCCGCCGGCTTGCATCAGCTGCAGGTAGTCGATGAATACGGCTTTGATGCCGTGCTGCTGTTTGAGGCGGCGGCATTTGGCGCGGAGCTCGAAGATTGACAGCTGCGGGGTGTCGTCGATATAGATGGGGGCTTCGGTCAGGATCTGCGACTTGGCGTAGAGCTGTGCCTTCTCGACTTCGGGCAGTTTCTCGCCCTTTTTGAGGCGGTCGCCCGATATGCCCGACTCGCTGCTGATGAGACGCATAACGAGCTCGACGGCAGTCATTTCGAGCGAGAAGAAGGCGATGGGCATTTTCATATCGACGGCGATGTTGCGGGCCATCGTGAGGGCGAAGGCCGTCTTGCCCATTGCGGGTCGCGCGGCAAGGATGATGAGGGTTCCGGCCTGGAAGCCTGCGGTCATACGGTCGAGGTCGACAAAGCCTGTGGGGATGCCGCTGTAGGAGTTGTCGCTCTGCTGGGCGGCTTCGATCTGTTCGAAGGCCGTTTGGAGGACGTCCTGCATATTGTGGTATTCCGAATGGAAATTCTTTTCGTCGATGTCCATCAGCACGCGCTCGGTCTTGTCGAGCAGGTCGAGGACGTCGGTGGTTTCGTCGTAGGCTTCGGTGAGGGTCTCGGTGCACACGCGGATTATTTCGCGTTGTATGTACTTCTCTGACAGGATGCGCGAATGGAACTCGATGTGTGCCGCCGAGACGACGCGGTTGGTGAGTTGCGACAGATACATTGCTCCGCCCACCTCTTCGAGCTGGCCATCCTTCATAAGCTGCTGCGTGACGGTGAGCAGGTCGACGGGCTTGGATTGTTCGAAAAGTGTCAGTACGGCCTTGAATATGCGTTGATGTTCAGGCTTGTAGAAGTATTCGGTGCGCAGCATCTGAATGGTGTTGTTCAGAGCGTTTTGGTCGAGCATCAGGGCGCCCAGTACGGCCTCTTCGAGCTCCACCGCCTGCGGGGGTGTCTTGCCGTTGAGCGAGAAGGCTTGCTCGTAAGTAATTCTTTCTTTTCTCTTTGCGCTGTTTCTCTGTGTAATTTCCATAATGCAAAAGTACTGCATTTTTTTTAAACATTATATGGTTGCTGCAACAATTTTTTTTCAACAACTGCGTTTTACGTGATATAAGAAGCAATTTGAAAGATCTTATGACGCACGCTAAAAAGACTGTAATACTGTTTGTTGCACTGCTTGTCGCAGGCGTTGCCCCTGCGGGGGCGCAACGCTACAAGTACCGTCAGATTATAAGGGCCTACCCTGCCGTTGGCGCCACGGTGTCGCAGATGCGCGGCGACGAGCTGCGCGGCTTCCGCAAGTGGGGCTTCACCGCAGGCGTGGGCGCTATGGTCGACCTGACAGACGACTACAAGTGGCACCTGTCGATGGAGGCCGACTTCTCGCAACGCGGAGCCTACAACAATACGAGTTCGCCCTACGCACTGTTCCACTTCACTATGAACTATGTCGACATTCCCCTGACGGTGCACTTCACGGACCCTTACGGAGGGGCCACGTTCGGGGCTGGACTGGTTTACAGCCGGCTTGTGCAGCAGCCGCACGGCTTTATGGCCTACAATCCCAACATATTTATGCCCGACACGGCCAACCTGACGTTTCTCAAGAACGATTTTGCCGCCGCCATCGATGTGCGCGTACCCGTGTGGCGCGGGCTTACGCTCAACTTCCGCTACCAGCATTCTATCCTCCCCGTGAAACGCGGCTGGGACTTCTGGGGCTACCGCAACGAGGGCGACAAAAAGCCCCAAAGCTGGTCGAACGACTGCTATAACTCGTCCATCTCGCTGAGGGTGCTTTATGTGTTCGGCGACGACAACACCAAATACAAGAACAAGAACAAAAAGAAGAAATAATGCCGAGGACTGCAATTTTTCCAGGTTCGTTCGACCCTATGACCACAGGGCATCTGGCACTGCTGAGGCGCGCCGTGCCGCTTTTCGACAAGATTATCGTGGCTGTGGGCGTGAACATCGACAAGAAAGGGTATCTGCCGCTGGATGAGCGCATCGGACGCATACGGCGCGCCGTGGCCGATATGCCGCAGGTGGAGGTGGACACATACGACTGCCTGACCACCGACTTCTGCCGCCGCAAAGGGGCCGGATACATACTGCGCGGTGTGCGCGACAGCTCCGACTTTGCCTACGAGCAGAAGATTGCCGATATCAACAGGCTGATCGCCCCCGACATCGAGACGGTGATACTGCTTGCCGAGCCTCGATATGCCGCCATCAGTTCATCGATGGTGCGCGAACTGGCCGCATTCGGAAAAGACGTGAATGAATACATCGTATAACAGCCACCACTTATAAACACCATACCCCTGTGCTTTTCGTCGACACTCCGATAGAATTCCTTAAAGGCGTAGGCCCTGCACGTGCAGCAATGCTGCAACGCGAGCTGGACATCCACACCTACGGCGACCTGCTGGAGTACTTTCCCTACCGCTATGTGGACCGTTCGCAGCGCTCGACAATAAGGGACATCAATATCGACGAGCCCTATGTGGTGCTGCGGGGCACCATCCACGATATGCACACCGTGGGCGAAGGACGCTCGATGCGGCTTACGGCCCGGCTGCGCGACGACACGGGACAGATAGAGCTGGTGTGGTTTCAGGGCATCAAGTGGATACGCGAGTCGCTGAAGCCCGACACGGAATACATCGTTATGGGCAAGCCGTCGGTCTTCAACGGCCATATCAACATAGCGCACCCCGACCTGGAGCGGGCCGACAACGAGACGGCGTCGAACCGGAAGTACATTCCGATCTACTCGTCGACCGAGAAGCTCAAGGCCAAAGGGCTGCACACCAAAGGCATCGCCAAGCTTACAGAGCAGCTGCTGCGACTGGCCGAAGGCCGCATACCCGAGACGCTGCCCAAAAGCGTCGTCGCCAAATACCGCCTGCCCGACCGGGCCAACGCCATAGAGGTGATCCACTACCCCCTGAACCAGCACGACATCGCCCTGTCGCGGCAAAGGATGAAATTCGAAGAGCTGTTCCTGCTACAGCTTGACTATCAATACGCAAAGCACGACCGCCAGATGCGCAGCAATGGCTATATGTTCTCGGTTGTGGGCGAGAAGTTCAACCGCTTCTACAACGAGCGTCTCACCTTCGAACTCACCGGCGCACAGAAGCGTGTGGTCAAAGAGATACGAGCCGATATGAAGAGCGGGCACCAGATGAACCGCCTGCTGCAGGGCGACGTGGGCAGCGGCAAAACGCTTGTGGCACTGCTCTGTATGCTCATCGCCATAGACAACGGCTGCCAAGCCTGCCTTATGGCCCCGACCGAGATACTTGCCAACCAGCACTATGCCAACATCAAACAGATGCTTGAAGGCCTGGGGGTAGGCGTCGAGCTGCTGACAGGCTCTGTCAAGACTTCGGCGAAAAAGAAGATCAAACAGCGCCTGCAGGCAGGCGAGATAGACATCCTTATCGGCACCCACGCCGTGATAGAGAACGATGTCGCGTTCCGCAACCTCGGCTTTGTAGTCATCGACGAGCAGCACCGCTTTGGCGTAGAGCAGCGCAGCAAGCTCTGGACCAAGAGCGCCCAGCCGCCCCACGTGCTCGTTATGACCGCCACGCCCATTCCGCGCACGCTTGCAATGACCCTCTATGGCGACTTGGACTGCTCCATAATCGACGAGCTGCCGCCGGGACGCAAGGCCGTCAAGACAATCCATTGCACTGACGCCCAACGCCTCAAGGTGTTCAGCTTCATTCGCAGCGAGATTGCCAAAGGACGCCAGGTATACATCGTCTACCCGCTCATCGAAGAGTCAGAGACAATGGACCTCAAGGACCTGATGGACGGCTACGAAAGCATTGTGCGCGAGTTTCCGCTGCCGCAATACCAGATAAGCATCGTCCACGGACGTATGGACAGCGAAGCCAAGGACTACGAGATGGGCCGTTTCAAACGCGGCGAGACACAGATAATGGTCAGCACCACAGTCATCGAGGTAGGCGTAGATGTGCCCAACGCATCGGTAATGATTATCGAGAATGCCGAGCGGTTCGGGCTCTCGCAGCTGCACCAGTTGCGCGGGCGCGTGGGACGCGGCGCCGAGCAGTCCTACTGTATCCTGATGACCAGCGACAAGCTCTCCAACTCGGGCCGCGAACGCATCAACATTATGGTCCAGTCAAACGACGGTTTCCGCATTGCCGAAGCCGACCTGAAACTGCGAGGCCCCGGCGACCTGCAGGGCTTGCAGCAGAGCGGCATCCTGCAACTGAAGCTGGCCGACATCGTCAACGACGAGCCGATAGTGCGTGCCGCGCGCGAAAGCGTGCAGGAAATACTTGACCGCGACCCGCGGCTCGAAGAGCTCGACAACGCCTGCCTAAAGCTTTACATCCAGAAAAACAAGCGTGCCCTCGCCTGGGGCAAAATCAGCTAAACACACAACTATGCGAAAAACATTACTCCTACTTTTAGCCCTGTCGCTCTGCGGCACAGCACTGTGCCAGAACTCAGACCTGATTGCCAAAGGGCAGAACGCCGAAAAGCTCGACCTGCTGGATCGTGCGCAGAGCTACTACGAACAGGCCGTGGCCGCCGAGCCCGACAACGCCATACCGCTGCTTTTGCTCGGCAAACTGCAAGAGAAGCGCGCCCACATCGACGAAGCCACTGTGTCGTTCTTTCAGGCCACCACCCTCAACGACACCCTTGCCGAAGCCTACGAGCATCTCGTCTATTGCCTTATCGAGAACAACGACTTCGAGGGCATCCACTGCGGCCTCATCAGCAACGCCGACCAGCTGCTGCAACTCACCGAACGGGCCATTGAACTCAACCCCCAGAGCGCATCGGCCTACTGCAGTATGGCGCTGATATACAACTATAAGAAGAACTACACAAACGCCATCAATTGGGTCAAGAAGGCTCTCGAGATAGACCCCAAGTCGCCGCGAGCCACCAACACGCTGGGCGTAATCTACTACAAACGCGGCAACGACAACGATGCCCTCGCCCAGTTCCGCAAGACCCTTGCCAACGACCCCGACAACATCGACGCCTACTACAATCTCGGCGTTATGTACACACAGCGCAACAACTACGAGACCGCCATCTCCCATCTGCGCAAGGGCTTGCAGCGCGACAACAAGTCAATCAAGCTGCTCTACTACCTCGGCATAGCCTACATCCAGCGCGGCGACGACAAGAAGGCCGTCCAGTGCTATGAAACCATCATCGGTCTCGACAGCACCTACCTGCCGGCCTACAACCGCCTCGGAGCCGTCTACGCCCTAAAAGGCAACTACGACGAAGCCATAGCCTACCACCAGAAGGCGGCGCGCATCAACCCCAATAACACCGACGCCTACAAGTGCCTCGGCCAGGTCTATACCGACAAGGGCGACTACGTCAAGGCCCTGCGCAGCTATCAGAAAGCCGTCGCCATCAACGACCGCGACCACGAGACCTACTGCCTCATAGCCAAGCTCTACGCCAAGCAGGGCAACGCCGCCCGCGAAGCCTCGAGCTACAAAAAGGCCGCCAAACTCGGCAACAAAGAAGCCCAAGCCTGGATGGTCAGCAAAGGCCAGGCGTGGTAAAAGGGTTTAAGACATAAATCATCAACTCTGAAATGCCGGATTTAAAGTCCGGCATATTTCTTTATTAGGATTTGCTTTCCACAGATGAACAAATGAATATGTGGAATACAAATCCTTTTTAAATGATTATGCGGACAAAAAAACAGACGCAAACAAGCCCGACGCGACACATAATACAGAATCCCAAAATCCGAAAAAATGATAAAAAAAGGCTGTTCGGCGGCTCGGAAGGCGAATTTCGCCATTTTGGGGGAACAACAGAATACAACAGACACATAAACAGCATATTACGAACATAGAACAAAAAAGTGCGCTTCCGCGAGAAAAAGGTCAAAAAAAGCCGTTTCCAACTGGTTGATTCACTGGACCAAATTCCTACCAAAGTTTACTCAAAGTTTTACCAAAGTTTAATCAAATACCACACGAGTAAAGTTTGATAGGACTTTGGTAGGAATTCGGTAAAAATGATAAATGGCGACAGGGCGGACTTGTGTCGGTGCCGATGAAAGTTGGGGCGCGTCAGGAACGGGTGTTTTGAGGGTCTGACGGGCAGAGGGACGGGCGGAGGGAACGGTGTCGCCGCAACAAGTTATCATCATTTTATCAACAGGCCTATTATATAATGAAAATATGCGTATCTTTGTAATCTGTTAGAGGAACAACAAAGATGGCTTTAACTCTTGATAACGAGCTCGTTGAACGCTTTGCCGTGCATCTTGGCAAGGCCAAAAACATCGTAATCGTGTCGCATATGAACCCCGACGGCGACGCGGTGGGCTCGGCATTGGGTGCCTACCACTGGCTTCGGACAGCTTTTTATGCCGGCGACACGATGCCGCAAATCAGCGTCGTCCTGCCCCACCCTTGCCCCGACGATATGCGCTATCTGCCTGATTCTGACATTATCATCAACGCCAAGGAAAATCTGGCGCTCTGCGAGCGGCGTTTTGCCGAGGCCGACCTGATTTGGGGCGTAGACTTCAACAACGCCAGCCGCATACTGCCGCTCGACAAGGCCTTGACACAGAGCAAGGCGGTGAAACTGCTTGTGGACCACCACCATAACCCCGACCAAGAGCTCTTCAACACGGTCATATCCATCCCCGACCTGTCGTCGACCTGCGAGCTGCTCTATTGGCTTTTCGTCCAGATGATTAGCGACAGCTCTATCGCTCTGCCGACGGCACGGTGCCTCTTCCACGGCATCAATACCGACACCGGCTGCTTTGCCTACGCCAACGAGGACCCGTCGCTCTACGAGGCGGCGGCGGCTTTGCTGCGCCACCCCGTGGGGGCCGCCGACATCCACAACCGCACCTTCAACAACTACAGCATCAGGAAGATGCAAATTCTGGGCTTCCTGCTGAGCCAGCGCCTCAAGATATTCCCCGAGGTGGGGTTCGCCTACATCTATATCAACGCCGCGGACCTGACCGCCCTTGGAGGCACCGCCAACGACCTGGAAGGCATTGTCAACTACACACTTATGATGCAGCCGATGGTGGTCGGAGCGATGGTGAAAGAGACCGATGGAAAGGTAAGACTCTCGTTCCGTGCGAAAGGCGACTTCGACGTCAACGTCTTCGCCCACAAATACTTCGGTGGCGGCGGACACACAAAGGCCAGCGGTGCCACATCGCCCTACGACTTCGAGACATCGCTGAAAGTGCTGGAAGAGAATATGCTCAGAGAGCTTTCGTCACACCTTGAAAACACGCAACAGATATGAGACGGCTGCCTTTGATAATTGCCTGCATCGCAATGCTTTCTGCTTGCCATAACGACCCTCCAATGGTGGGCCGCCCCACGTCGAACACGCCCGACCTCAAGGAACACTTCATCAATGCCAACAGGACCATTGCCCAGTCAGAGGAAACGTCTATCAACGAATATGTTGCGCGTCGAAAATGGGATATGCAGAGACTGCCCGAAGGCGTGCGCCTGTGGGAGTATGAAAAGGGCCGAGGCCCGAAGGTCAACTACGAAGACTCGGTGCATATCGTTTACAGCGTCGAGGCAATCAACGGCAAGCTGATATACAGCGATATAAAAGATGATTACGTGGCCGGACGGCGCCAGCAGATGATAGGGCTCGACCAGGCTGTTCTGCAGCTCAGCGTGGGCAGCCGCGCCAAGGTTATACTGCCCTCCAACCTGGCCTACGGCATTGGCGGCGACGGCGACCGCATACCGCAGTCGGCTATCCTTGTCATCGACGTAAAAGTGAATTAACAACTGAACATCAATCAACAAAGATTAAATAACAATCAATAAATTTAAACAGTTACAGAAATGAAAAGACTTTTCAAACTTTTCGCCGCAATCGTTCTTGGCAGCGTTCTGCTGACAGCCTGCGGCGACGGATTCAAAACCACCAAAAACGGACTGAAATACAAGTTTTTGGAGACCAACAAAGAGGCACAGCAGGTGCAGCCCCAGGATGTCCTCGTAGGCACCTGTGTGCTGAAGCTGGGCGATTCCATCCTTGGCCGTGTCGATACCCCCGACCGTATACTTATGGCCAACGACCCCGCATTCCCGGGCGACCTTCCCGAGGGACTGCTGATGATGCACATCGGCGACAAGGCCATCTTCCAGGTCGAAGCCGACTCGGTGGCAAGCCGCGGCTTCCGTTTCCCCGAATTCTACAAGGCCGGAACAGGTATGAAGCTCACCTATGAAATCAACCTCACCGACATCATCACCAAAGAGGAAATGGCTCAAGAGCAGGCCAACTATATGGAGAATATGCATCAGGCACAAGCCGCCGAGAAAGAGGCTCTGGCCCAGTATGTTGCCGACAACAAAATCAAAGCAACCCCTGACGAGGAAGGCCTCTACATCATAGTCAACAAGAAAGGCAACGGCCAGAAGGTCGAGATTGGCCGCCAGGTAGCCATCAACTACACCGGCCGCCTGCTCAACGGCAAGGTGTTCGACACCAGCCTTGAGAGCGTAGCCAAGGAGAACGAGATCTACGACAGCCGTCGCCCCTACGAGCCCCTCAGCTACCGCGTCGGAGAGCAGTCGCTCATCCGCGGCTGGGAGAAGGGCATCATCAACCAGCCCGCCGGCAGCAAGCTCACGCTCATCATCCCGTCGGCATTAGGCTATGGCCCGCAGGACCTCGGCATCATCCCCGCCAACAGCTCGCTGATTTTCGACATCGAAATCGTATCGGTAAAATAAACCGTTGATATGTTGAGTGTTGATATGTTGATATGTTAAAACAACAAGTTTAATGCTTTCATATCAACATATCAACACAAATCATATTAAATTAAAGCAAAACAAATCAACATAAAACAATGCTAAACATAGTATTATTCGGCGCTCCCGGCGCCGGCAAGGGCACACAGAGCGACCTGCTGGTTGAGAAGTATAACCTTAACCACATATCGACCGGCGACCTGCTTCGCAAGGAAATAGCCGATGGCACAGAGCTCGGCAAACGTATCAAGAGCATAATGGACTCGGGCAGCCTTGTCAGCGACGACATAGTCGTGGAGATGATCGACAACGCCATAGCGCGAGACACGCAGGGCATCCTCTTCGACGGCTTCCCGCGCAACGTGGCACAGGCCGAGACCCTCGACAAACTGCTTGCCAAGCACGGTCGTAAGCTGACCTGTATGATAAGCCTCGACGTTCCACGCGAAGAGCTGATACGCCGTATGCTGGAACGCGCCAAGATATCAGGCCGCAGCGACGACAACGAAGAGACCATCAAGAACCGCCTGAAAGAATATGAGGCCAAGACGCTTCCCGTGGCCGCCTACTACGAAGGCAAAGGCCTGCACGTCAAGGTCAATGGTTATGGCGACATCAAGGATATATCCGCCAACGTCATAGCAGAAATCGAGAAGAGAAAATGACCTCCAACTTTGTCGACTACGTCAAGATACTGGTCCGCTCGGGCAAAGGCGGTGCCGGCTCGGCACACCTGCTGCGCGTGAAATACAACGCCAAGGCAGGCCCCGACGGAGGCGACGGTGGCCGCGGCGGGCACGTGATGCTGCGCGGCAACACCAACCGCTGGACACTGCTGCACCTGAAGTACACGAAGCACGTCTTTGCCGAGAACGGACAGAACGGAGGGCAGAACCTCTGCACGGGCCGCGAGGGAGAGGACCAGATACTCGACGTGCCGTTAGGCTGCGTGTGCC
>CAJOMZ010000058.1 GCA_905236645.1 uncultured Bacteroidales bacterium | reverse complement strand
CCCGACAACGGGCCGTCTGACGATAAGGATGGGTCAGCCTGGCGAGTATGAGATGAGGATATATGATATGAACGGCAAGGCCGTGGCGGTCAGGAAATATGGCGAGGCAGTGACGGAGGTGGATATGAGCGCGTTGCCCGCGGGACAATACCTGCTGGCAGTACGCAGCAAAGACAGACAGGGAATAAGGACAATAGTTAAAAAATAGGAGGATAAGACAATGAAAAGAATTTTAGTTATTATTGCCGCACTGATGGCGTCGTATACGCTGACGGCAAGAGATTTTGACGTGGTGTCACCGTCGGGGCACACGCTGTATTGCGACATTGTGCAGGGCGGAGTGGCGATTGTTGGCTGGGACTATTCGCACGACAGCATAGAGCCAATCAGCCTGGTCATTCCTGCTCACGTCAGCAACGGAGATGTCCATTTCAGCGTTATCGCTATCGGCGCCGGCGCTTTTAGGAATGGCTACAGGCTGTTTTCGGTGTCAATACCGTCGTCGGTAAAGACCATTGGCGAGGAAGCGTTCTGTCGATGCTTCGGGTTGGGCAGTTTTGCTGTTCCGTCGAGCGTGGACAGCATAGGCCCCAATGCCTTCCTTGGTATTCCAAATGTGGAATACAACGGTTCGCTTCAGGGCGCTCCCTGGGGTGCGAAGAATCTGAATGCTTATAAAGAAGGTCAGTACTATTACTCGGACAGCCTGAAGACTAAGATTGTATGCTGCGAGAGAGACGCCAGCGACGCCACTATACCATCGACGGTGACTTCGATAGGAGAGTTTGCTTTTGCCTATTGTTTCAATATCAGAACGGTAAGGATAGACAGTGTGATAACCAAAGTCGGCTCTGGGGCCTTTGAATGCTGCAACAGCCTTGAGAGTGTGTACTTTGACCCAAGCAACCAAGCCCAGTCGGATGGTTACATATTTGAAGAGTGCCAGAATTTGAGACAGCTGACCTTTGGTAACACGGGGACTGTAATTCCCCTTTCTTTCTGCAAGAATTGCACTTCGCTACAGGAGATTGTTATTCCCGACAATATAACACAAGTCAGTACTGATGCTTTCCTTGGCTGCACGTCGCTCGAAAGGGCTGTCTTAGGAAGCGGGATTGAACGAATAGCAACATCAATGTTTGAGGGATGCACAAGCCTGAAAGAGGTTGCGTTGCCTGAGAGTTTGCAGATGATTGAATTTTGGGCATTCAGAAATTGTAAAAGCCTTCGTGAAATCGTTCTGCCTGTTGGGATCAATATTATTGGCAACAGTGCCTTTACGGGATGTAACAACGTGTCAACCATTGTCTGTATGAAGCCGACGGTGCCCAATACGTCGGACAGGGCGTTCGACAGCATCGACACCGGCATAGATGTCTTTGTGCCGTGCAACAAGGCAGGCCTGTACAGCCAGAACGCCCAGTGGCAGCGGTTTGAAAACATCGGGGAGAAGAGCTACTATGTGGTAGTCACGTCCAACAATCACCATTGGGGCAGGGCAGTGGCCACGAAGCAGCCCACCTGCGACGACAACACCGCCACCATTGAGGCCACACCTGAGGAAGGGTACCGGTTTGTGAAATGGGACGACAACAATACGGACAACCCGCGCCAGATTGCCTACAGCGGCGATGGGTATGTGTATCGCAAGGCGATATTCGAGACGACGGTTGGCATACGTGATGCCGAGACGTTGCCCGACGTGAATATTTATGCTTCGAACGGCGGCATTGTCGTAGAGGGTGCGCAAGGCGAGCAGGTCTGGGTGTTCGACATTATGGGACGGCAGCTGTATAATTCCTTGATTAGGGATTCAATGTTCAGAATGCAGGCCCAGTCATTGCCCTCTGGCGTCTACCTGATAAAGGTGGGCAACCACAAGACGCAGAAGGTGGTGATGATGTGAATCCGAGGGGAGTTAAGGAGAGTTAGTGAAGTTAGAGGGAAGTTAAGTGACAATACTGTCCGAGTTGGTACAATTGTCTTTTAACTTCCCTAACTGTATATGCTTCACTGTCCTTTGTACTCCTGGCCGATGTCGTTCGGGTCGATGTCGGGCTCGTTGTACTCGAGGCATTGGCGGTACTGTGTGCCGCGGTTGTAGTCGATCGAGGAGCAGGAGTTGCCTTCGGAGATGTACTCGTATTCCATATAGGGGGCGTTGGTGCCGTTGTAAATGTAGCATTTGCAGGTCTTGGTGTCGCAAGAGGCCATAAGGAACAGTGCAATCAGTGCTGTTGCTGTGAAAATTTTACGTTTCATATTATAGTTTTTTTGTTTTCATTTATTTCCCCAGAACATTCGGACTATGTCCATCGTGTCTATCAGGGGGGCGTCGATTTCGGTGCAGTAGCGGAAACTGCTGTCGTCGGGGTTGGGACGGCTGTAGCCCAGCTCGCTGCAAGGGGTGTCGTGGTCGATGTAGGTCTCGCTGACGGGCACTGCCCCCCAACGGTCAAGCAGGTAGCAGCGGCAGGGCTTGGTGCTGCACGAGGCGAGGAGCAGTGCGGCAAAGATTATGAATATTGAATTGTGAATTCTGTTTTTCATTCAACAGTCAAGGGTGGGGTTATTTGACTTCAATTTCGTCTACAAATAGCCAGGCCTGCTCGCCTGCGCTGATGTGCCATTTGGGGAGCTTGCCGTAGTTGACGGCCTTGATGCGGACATAGCGGGCAAGGGTGGGAGTGCCGTTGACGGTGAAGTTGTGTACTGTGCTGAGCTCCTGCCGGTCGAGGGTGGCGGGGAAGTCGCGGTTGTCGACCGAACCGAAGGGATGGTAGTTGGTGCCGTCGTCGGAGACTTCAACCTCGATGCGAGAAGGGAAGAATATCCACGACTTCATATTTTCGAGGCATTCGGTGGCTACGCTGCTTACTGTGCGCGGTTCGAGCAGGTCGACGACCAGCTCGCAGTCGCCCTGCCAGCCCTGCCAGCCGCCAATGCGGTAGTTCGCTGTGCCGTGCAGACGGTCGATGAGGCCTGTCTCGCCGTTCTCGCTGTATTGTGGCGCGGGTCTGGTGATATAGGTGAGCCTGAGGTCACTACGTGTGCGTGTCCGACGGTGTGTGACGACAGGGCTATAGCCGGTCGCGGGATTGTAGGTCACAGCCTTGATAACGGCATCGCCGGTGACGGTTATTTTGCCCGAATAGGGCAATGAAGCCGTGGTCGGCGTGCTGCCGTCGAGGGTGTAGTAGATACTGTCCTGCCCGTTTGTGGCGCTGCGACGGCTGTGTGATATGCCGATTTCGGTCTCTCCTTCGAAGCTCTGCTGCCAGTCGTCGAAGACGGGGGCAGGGGTTATGTCGGACTGGTAATTGATGCTCTTCGGGCGACAGTCTTCAGCCGAAGCCCATTCTTTGTCGGGTGTTGCGCTCATTTCAAAGTCGAGTGTGCAGCCGTCCATAAGCTGCTCGATAGTGATGAATGCCTTGTCGTAGGGGGCGTCGTTGAGACGTAGCGAGCGGACGTAGCAGTTGTTGCTGCCTTGTCCGTTGGCATTGATTACGATGTCTTTGCCGCTTGGTAAGTGGATGGTTACTTTGTCGAACAGGGGCGAGCCGATGACGTACTGGCCGCTACCGGGGCAGACGGGATAAAAGCCCATTGCGCTCAGCACATACCAGGCGCTCATCTGGCCGCAGTCCTCATTGCCGCAGAGACCGTCGGGGCTGTCGTGGTAGAGCTCGGTGCAGATGCGGCGCACCAGCTCGGCGGTCTTCCACTGTTTTCCAAGATAGGCGTAGAGATAAGCTGCGTGGTGCGAGGGTTCGTTGCCGTGGGCGTATTGGCCTATCAATCCAGTGATGTCGCTCTGCTCGCGGCCGGTCATTGCGGAACTGCCGTAGAAGAGGCTGTCGAGGAACTTTTCGGCTTGCTCGTCGCCGCCGAACATACTTCTCCATCCGTTGACATCGTGGGGAACGTAGGTGCTGTACTGCCAGCTGTTGGCCTCGGTGAAGTGGTTGTTGACCTCGGTGGGGTCGAAGGGGGTGACGAAAGCACCGTTGCGGCGTGAATGCATAAAGCCGTCCGCGTCCATTATGTTCTTCCACGACTGGCTGCGGCGCAGGTATTCATCGCTTGCCCACGCCCAGCGGTTCACGCAGATGTCTGGCTGGTTCTCTTTTGCCAGCTTCTCCAGATGCTTGGCGAACACCGCTATGCACCAGTCGTCGTAGGCGTATTCGAGGGTCTTGCTGACCGACTCGTTCTCGTATTCGCTGCTCAGGAAGCCATCGCGTGCGTATTCGGTGCGGCCCAGCATCGGCAGATTGCTGGTGGCAGCCATCGCGTCGAGGAGTTCGTTGAGGGTGTCCTCGTCAAGGCCGTCGAGGACACCTGTGCGGTAGGCGTCAAGGATGACCGACACGGCGTGATAGCCTATCATACAATGCGTCTCGTGGCCAGAAAGTTCCCACATCGTAAGCTCGCCGCTGTGACGGTAGTGGTCGAGCATCGTGAGAACGAAGTCGCGGCTGCGCTGTGGCTCGATGATGTTGAGCAGCGGATGCAGGGCGCGGTATGTGTCCCACACCGAGAAGACGGTATAGCGGCTTTGGCCTTCATCGACGGTGTCGATGCTGTAGTTGCCGTTGGTGTCCCTCATAGTGCGGTAGCGTCCGTCGGCATCGCTGTAGAGGTAAGGCGCTGTCATACAGTGGTAGAGGGCAGTGTAGAAGTTGGCACGGTCCTCGCGGCTGCCGCCTTCCACCTCTATCTGGCCGAGGGCTTTCTCCCAGGTGGCGTGGGCTTCTTTCTTGGCCTGGGCAAAGGTCACGCCATCGCTCTGCTTCAGATTGTTGAAGGCTCCCTGCTCATCTACGGCCGAGATGCCGACGGTGACAGTGATCTCCTTTTCGTTCTCGGGGAAGAAGACGACGGCTTTGCAGTCCTCGCCTGTCACAGGGTCAAGATTATCAACGCGATGTCCGTCTTTGAAGAAGACTACCTCTTCGGGTTGGCAGTCGGCAGTGAGGGCGAAATAGAAATGCTGCTCTGGGTTCCAGGCTGCCGAGGTGCGGTGGCCGCAAAGATGCCATTCGCCGGTGGATTCGGAAAGCACTATTCGTGAATCTATCACCACGTCGCGGTGCTTGAGGTCTATGACTATGCCCTTGCGACCGTTGCTTGGGAAGGTGTATTTATGCAAGGCGTTGCGGCCGTGGACTGTGAGCTCGGCCATAACGCGGTTGCGGTCGAGGACTACACGGTAGTAGCCAGGCTCAGCCTTCTCGTTGCGATGGCTGAACGACGATTTGTAATAGTCATAGTCCAGCGTCTCAGGCGTCTCGCCGTTCTCGTCGGTAAAAGGCATAATCAGCAGGTCGCCGTAGTCGCTGCAGCCGGTGCCGCTGAGGTGGGTGTGGCTGAAACCGTAGACGGTGTCGTCGCTGTAGTGGTAGCCACTGCAGCCGTCCCAGCCGTCAAGACGGGTGTCGGGGCTCACCTGCACCATTCCGAAGGGCAGTATCGCGCCGGGGAAGGTGTGTCCGTGGCCGTCGGTGCCGACGAAAGGATTTACGTAAGAGGTCAATGTGTGCTGGCAAGAGGCCAATAGCAGCCCCGCAGCCAAGAAACAAACAGCAAGTCTTTTCATTTTAATTATTCGTTTTCATTTTTATCAGTGCTGCTGCACCGAGTATGGCCACTTCGTTGGCCTTGAGCTGCGACATACGTATCTGGCAGCTGCCGGCAAAGATGTTGAGCAGGTATTTGTCGAAGGCTTTCTGCAGGGGCTTGAGCAGAGGCTCTCCCACTTTGGTGGGGCCACCCATCAGGAATATGGCCTGCGGTGCCGAGAAGGTGACGCTGTTGGCCATAGCCAGGCCCAGCTGGTCGGCCACCGTCTCCCAGGTCTTCAGGGCTATGGGGTCGCCCTGGTTGGCGAGGTCGCCAATCATCTTGCTGTCGATGTCGGCGGTGACAGGAATGCCTTTCAGCTCGCAGTAGGTCTGCACGATGCCGCGTGCCGAGGTATAGGTCTCAAGGCACCCCTTGCGGCCGCAGCTGCACTGGCGTCCGTTGGGGATGAGAATGCAGTGGCCCAACTCGCCGGCACCACCCGTGCTGCCGTGTACAAGCTTGCCGTCGAGGACGATACCGCTGCCCACGCCGGTTCCGAGGGTGAACATAATGAAGTTGTCGAGGTCCTTGGCACCGCCGTAGACCATTTCGCCGTAGGCGGCGGCGTTGGCGTCGTTGCTGAGCACCACGGGCACATCCATATACTTGTGCATCTCCTGCTCAAAGTTGAGCACACCCTTGATTGTAAGGTTGGGTGCGTTGTCCACGCAGCCAGTGTAGAAGTTGCCGTTCGGGGCACCGATCCCGATGCCTTCGATCTTCTCCACGTTGTTGTCGTCCATCAGCTTGGCGATGCAACCCATAATGTCGCGTATGTAAGGCTCAAGCTCCGTGTAGGCATTGGTCGGGATGTTGCTGCGTGCTATGATGGTTCCGTCGTTGCGGACCAGGCCCATATCGGTGTTGGTGCCGCCAATGTCAATTCCTATTGAATACATTTTGTAAGAGGGGTTTAAGGGTTATTGGATTACTATTTTGTGCTTCTTGTTGCCGTCGATGGCCGCTGTGTAGAGGCCTCGCGGCAGGTGGCCGACGGCTATACGCTCGCCTGCGCTGCATTGACGGCTCAGCACGATGCGGCCCTGCATATCGGCAATCTCCAGCAAGCCGTCGCAGGCTGCTGTCAGATAGTCTTTGGCCGGATTGGGGAATACCAGAGGCTGGATGCCGGCCTCAGGGTCTTGAATGGCGACAGGCACGCTGGGTACGCCCGAAGTGGCGGTGACGCTGTAAACCTTCTGCGTCGTGCCGTCCTCGGCAGTGACGGTGAGCGTGATGCGTACCGTCGTGTCGTCGACAGTTGTTGCCGTCTTCTCTACCGATGCATCGTCGGCCTCGGTGGTGTATCCGATGTCGGCCGTGCCGAAGGCGGCAAGGTCGTCGACGTGGACAGCATAGTTGAACTGCCCTTTGGCGAAGCCTTCAATCGTTGTTCCGCCCACGGTGATGTCGGTGAGCCAGGCGCTGTAAATGAACTCAATGTCGTCGATCGACAGCGAATCGTTCTTGTCGCCACCGCCTGGATTCTTGTTGGTCGTAATATCGATCAGTATATAATTGGCTGACGAGGTGCCGTCGTATACAAAAGGCACTTTCAGCTGCTTCCAGTTCATCTGCGATGCCGACGAGGTGGTGCGTGTGGTCTGTGCCGTTGCACGTCCTTTGAACAATGCGGTGTTGGCAGTTTCGTTCGGCTCTTTGAAGTCGGTGTCGCCGTGTATGACGACTACGATCTGAGCCGTCGAACTGCTGCTGCCGGCATAGAAGCTCACCCACACATACATCGAGTCGGGCGTGGCCGTGAAGGGCTGGCAGTGGTCGCTGTTGCTGCGCTGCGTGTAGTTGTAGTTGTCGCTGCTCGAGGCCGACATCGAGCCTGCGTGGATGCGGCCGGTGGTCATATTGCCGTTGGCCTTGACGCCGAGGATGGACTGGGTGTAGATGGTCAGATAGTAGTTGCCGCTGCCGCCGGGACGGTGTCCGCTGCGGCGGTAGTGATGGTTCGACGATGCCAGCGAAGCAAACTGGCCGTCGCTGGTTCCAAAGGTGTTCCAGTGGGTGGGCTCCGAATCGTAGCCGCCGTCCCACTGTTCAAAGCCCGCGTTGGGCAGCTGGAAGGGTGTCTGTGCCGCAGCGATGGCGGCCAATGATGATAGAAGGATAAAGGTGAAGTACTTGTGTTTCATAATTTATAGATTGAAAGAATAAATATTGCAATTAAGGTTGAGGTCGACGTTGGCGCCAGCCTCGAAGATGCCATAGATAGTGGAGCCCGAACCGCTCATAGCCGCATAGAGTGCGCCGGCGTCGTACAGCGTCTGCTTGATTGCCGCCAGGCTGGGATGCCTTGCAAAGACGGTTGTCTCGAAATCGTTGACTATCATCCCTCTCCACTCGCCTACAGGCCTTCTGACGGCTTCCGCCAGATTGCAGGGGGCGATGTCGCTTCGGTGCTCGCGCGGAGTGATGCCTCCGTAGGCCTCGGCGGTGCTTACGGCCTCGTCGGGCTTGACCATCAGCAGCTTGTGTCCCGACAGGGGGTTGCTGTCCAGCGGTGTCAGGCGGTCGCCGATGCCGGTGGCAAAGGCAGGCCGGTTGTCGATAAAGAAGGAGCAGTCGGCCCCCAGTTTGGCTGCGAGTGTGCACAGCCTCTCGCTGCCGAGGCCCAGGCCGTACAGCTCGTCGACCATTTTCAGGGTGAAGGCGGCGTCGCTGCTGCCTCCTCCCAGTCCGGCGCCGAAGGGTATGTTCTTGTGCAGGCGTATCTCCACCTCGGGCAGGCGGTTGCCGCATTCGCGTTGCAGAAGGCGGTAGGCGCGCACCACGATGTTGTCCTCGGGGTTGCAGTCGATGGCTATGCCCGTCTGCGAGAAGCTGAAGCTCTCGGCCGGGTTGATTTCCAGTTCGTCGCACAGCGGAACGGGGACAAACACCGTCTCCAGGTCGTGGTATCCGTCGCTGCGGCGCCGCATCACGTGCAGGCCGATGTTAAGCTTACAGTTGGGCGATGCTATCATAGGCTCTAATGATTCGTGTCACCAACCGGTGGCGTATTACATCGCTGTTGTCCAGCTCGATGACCGAGATGCCGTCGATGTCCTTCAGTATCTGTGTGGCCTGCACCAGTCCCGACTGCTGGTTGCGCGGCAGGTCGATCTGGGTTATGTCGCCGGTGATGACGAACTTGGCGTTGCGGCCCATACGTGTCAGGAACATCTTGAGCTGGGCCGAGGTTGCGTTCTGCGCCTCGTCGAGGATGACGAAGGCGTTGTCGAGCGTGCGTCCGCGCATAAATGCCAGCGGCGCAATCTCGATGGTGTTGTCTTCCCAGTAGGAGAGCAGTTTCTGCTGCGGTATCATATCGCGCAGGGCGTCGTAGAGCGGCTGCAGGTAAGGGTCCAGCTTGTCGCGCAGGTCGCCCGGCAGGAAGCCCAGGTTCTCGCCGGCCTCGACAGCGGGGCGGGTCAGTATGATGCGGCGTATCTCCTTGTTCTTCAGCGCTCTCACGGCCAAAGCCACAGCGGTATATGTCTTGCCTGTACCGGCAGGGCCTATGGCAAAGACCATATCGTTGCTCTTCACGGCCTCTACCAGCCGCCGCTGGTTGGGCGTGCGGGCCTTGACAAGCAGCCCGTTGCGGCCGTGCACCAGTATCTCGTCGCTCTGTTCGGTGTCGGGGCCGCCGCCGGTCTCCATTATCTGCATTATAGCATTCTCGTTGATGCGGCCGAATTTCTCATAGTAGGTCACCATAGCGTTCAGCTTGGCCTCGAACGCCTCGGTCTCGTCCTCGGCGCCGATGACTTTGAGCATCTCGCCGCGCACAATCAGCTTCAGCTTCGGGAACAGCATCCTCACAAAGTCGAGCATCCTGTCGTTGGTGCCCCAGAAGCGCGTATAGTCGATCTCCTCGAGCGATATTATCTTCTCTATTCCTTTGTCGTCCATAGATGTCTATTTCAGAATGTCTTTCATCGTGAAGATGCCTTTCTTGCCGGCCACCCATTCGGCGGCCAGCAGCGCCCCTTGTGCCAGCCCCTCGCGGCTGTGGGCCTCGTGGGTCAGCGTCAGGGTGTCGATGGCGCTGTCGTAGCATACGGTGTGGGTGCCGGGCACCTCGCCCTCGCGGATCGAGGTGATTGGCACACATTCCGCATTCCGCATTCCGCATTCCGTAATCTGCTGCTGCAGGGTGATGGCGGTGCCGCTCGGCGCGTCGAGCTTGTGGATGTGGTGCGTCTCGCTGATGCTTGCGGCGTATTCGTCGCGGCCGCGCATCAGCTCTGCCAGCCGTTCGTTGAGGGCAAACATTATGTTCATCCCGATGCTGAAATTGGTGGCGGTGAACAGCGTGCCGTTCTTTTGGCGGCACAGGGCCGCCAACTCGTCGTAGCATCCGTACCAGCCGGTGGTGCCGCACACGACGGCTATGCCCGCCTCGAGGCAGAAACGGATGTTTTCGGCTGCCGTGGCAGGGGTTGAAAACTCGATGGCGGCATCGGCCTGCCGCAGTTGCGGCAAGCGCGCCTCGAGCTCTGAAGGATTGTCTATGGTGCAGACAATCTGATGGTTGCGTCTCAGCGCCGCGCTCTCCACGGCGTGGCCCATCTTGCCATATCCAATAATTGCAAACTTCATTTCAGGGTTCATTAAACAGATTGCAAAATTACACAAAAAAAACGACATAAACCCTTTTTTGCACAATAATTATCTTCCAAAGCCGGAAAGCCGCTGCCGACACCGCTTCAAGATGCTGTTTTCTACCCACCAACACCGTCCGTTGTCCAGTCAGTTGTTGTCCAGTTGTTGTCCAGTCATTGACTGGACAACAACTGGACAACAACTGGACAACGACTGGACAACGGACGGTGTTGGTGGCACCCCGGAACGGCGAAAACAGGGAGGAAAAATGTTTTTTATCCTGAAAAAACAGTTGCATATCAGAAAAAAAACGTATCTTTGCAAATCCAAAACCCCGAAAAAAACACAATCCGTAAACCGACAATTACAAATTAAAAACGTTACAATATGGTAGATTACAAGAAGATAGGGCTTGTGAACACCCGTTCAATGTTCGCAAAAGCCGTTGACGGCGGTTACGCTATTCCGGCATTCAATTTCAACAATATGGAGCAGATGCAGGCCATCATCCAGGCCAGCGTCGAGACCAAGAGCCCCGTCATCCTGCAGGTGAGCAAGGGCGCACGCGACTATGCCAACCCGACACTGCTGCGCTATATGGCCGAAGGCGCCGTGGAGTATGCCAAAGAGCTTGGCTGCCCCAACCCGCAGATCGTGCTGCATCTGGACCACGGCGACAGCTTCGAGACCTGCAAGAGCTGCATCGATATGGGCTTCAGCTCGGTGATGTACGACGGCAGCGCGCTGCCGTACGAGGAGAATATCAGAATCTCGCGCCAGGTGGTAGAGTACGCCCACAAGTACGACGTCACCGTAGAGTGTGAGCTCGGCGTGCTGGCCGGCGTCGAGGACGAGGTGGCCTCCGAAGTGAGCCACTACACAAAGCCCGAAGAGGTTATCGACTTCGCCACCCGCACCGGCTGCGACTCGCTGGCCATCAGCATCGGCACCAGCCACGGCGCCTACAAGTTCAAACCCGAGCAGTGCACACGCGACCCGCAGACTGGTCGCCTCGTTCCCCCGCCCCTGGCATTCGACGTGCTTGAGGAGATCGAGAAGAAACTGCCCGGATTCCCCATCGTGCTGCACGGCTC
>CAJOMZ010000057.1 GCA_905236645.1 uncultured Bacteroidales bacterium | reverse complement strand
ATGCGCTCCCACGCGGGCAGGTATTCGTCGCCGATAAGGCTGCGGTCGTAGTCGCTGTAGCTGATGTCGAACTTGGGTATCCTGATTTGTGCATACGATCCCGGTTTGAAGTCCATGTGCTCGCCAGCGGGCAGCTGCACGCGGAATTCCTTGATGAAAGTGGCTACGTTGTGGTTCGACAGCACAGTGCATTCGTATTCTTTCACGTCGAGTACCGACTGCGGCACCGCGAGGCTCAGGTCCTCTTTCACCTTCGTTTGGCAGCCCAGCCGCCATCCGTCGGCTATCTCTTTCCGGCTGAAGAAACCCACCTCGGTGGGCAGTATGCTTCCGCCCCCTTTCAGCACACGGCAGCGGCACTGTCCGCAGCTGCCCTTGCCGCCACAGGCCGACGGCAGGTGTATGCCCTGTTCGCCCAGCGTCGCGCTCAGGCTCGAGCCGCTCTCTACCTCAAGATGCCGGTCGTCGTTGATGGTGATGGTCACCTTGCCCTGCTTCACCAGCTTTTCGCGCAGAAAAAGCAGCAGCGACACCAGCAGCAGTATGACCACCGCAAAGACAATGAGTGCTATGAGAAGTGTGTTTATCAATGATTGATGGTTGATTGTTTTAAGTTATATGTTTCGATGTTTGAGTTTCAGCTTTGGCCTGATAATTGCTAACGGCTGCAGCCTATATCTTTATTCCCATAAACGACATGAAGGCCAGTCCCATAAGTCCGGTGATGATGAATGTTATGCCCACACCGCGCAGCGCCGGCGGTATGTGCGAGTAGCGCAGCTTTTCGCGAATGGCAGCGATACCCACGATGGCCAGCAGCCAGCCTATACCCGATCCGAGTGCAAAGGCCAGCACTTCGCCGAGGTTGGAGTAGCCTCGCTCTTGCATGAAGAGCGAGCCGCCCATCACCGCGCAGTTCACTGCTATCAGCGGCAGGAATATCCCCAAGGCGTAGTACAGTGTGGGGCTGAACCGCTCAATCACCATCTCCACTATCTGCACTATGGCGGCAATCACGGCGATGAACATAATGAGCGACAGGAATGACAGGTCGACACTGGCCAGTTTCGGTGAAATCCATGCCAATGCGCCGGGAGCCAGCACATATTTGTTCAGCAGCCAGTTCACAGGCACGGTTATAAGTAGCACGAATGTCACCGCCACACCAAGGCCCGCCGAGGTCTTCACCGTCTTCGACACCGCCAGATAGGAGCACATGCCCAGAAAGAAGGCGAATATCATGTTGTCGATAAATATCGACTTGACGAATATGTTGGCTATCTCTTGCATTTCAATTCCTTGTCGCATTTTGCGACCTCCGTGTTTAATTCTGCGAATTAGTTTCAGTATGCAAATTCAAGTTTTGGTGTTGCTTCCTTCTCGCGTACCCTTTTTTTTGCGAGCTCGGCATATTTATTCAACAATTCTATACCGATATACTGTCTTCCGGCTTCAATTGCGGCCAAGGCTGTGGTTCCGCTTCCGAGAAATGGGTCAAGCACAATTTCGTTTTTGTCCGAGAACAGCTTGATTACTCTGTAGGCAAGTTCCAGGGGGAACATTGCCTGATGAATGTCGTTTACTCTCACGCTTGGGATATTCCATATTTGTCGCAATCCCCATTCTTTCCATTCAGATGGGGTGAGACGGTCTCTGTTGACGATATATGCTCCTGGTTTCCAAAAGATATACAGGTCTTCGGTTTCGCTTACGGCTTTTAGCGTGCTTGTGGTCCATTTGCTGTTGGCCCATGCAGGGTCTTTTATCCAGATACGTTTGTCATATAGGTATAGCCCCACGTCGTATGCATATTGTTCAAGTCCACCTCCCACAAGTTTGACGTGCGTGCCTGCTGAATGTCGTCCGCCACGAATATTGTTTCCGTTCATTCTGCGGTCTATCGTCTGTTCACTGCAGTTAAGCAGTGCTGCCAGTTGGTCTCGGTTATAGTCAGGGTGTTCTTGTTTCGCTGCCAATACCATTTCTTTGGTGACAGAGCATTTTTTATTTGAGGGGTTATCGGCTTGTATCTTTGGCATATTATTGTCTTGGAATGCCAGAATGTCCGCAATATTAATGACCATAAACCCCCCTGGTTTCAAGGCATTGTAGTGCAACGATATTACTTCCTTCAACATCTCTTGCCATTGGTCGAACGAAATGCCCTGTTCGTAATCTTTTCCTAAAAAGTATGGAGGCGACCAGAATGAGAGGGCAATCGAATTTGGCTCGATATGCTTCATCAGTTGCCTGGAATCTCCGCAATATATGTTGTTGGGTTGTAACATGATATTTTATTTTACAGGAAGCTCCTTTATTCTCCATTCTGCTATTTCTCCGAGCAAATCAAAGGATATCCGCGCCCGCATCTTTCGTTCATCTTTTCTTTTGTCATCTTTGCCGGGAAAGAACAGTCCGGGGTGGAGTTTGTTGTAGTTGGGGTTTTTTGTAAGCAGTATGCCGTTAGGAATGTTGGCAACTTTGATTTTGGTCAATGGCTGCCCAATTGTTTCATCACATTCTCCTTTGAGCATGGAATAGACTGGTTTTATGACGTATGTTAGAAGAGGCGCAACTGTGCCGTCGCTTAAAACATATATGGGCGACAGAGAGCTGTAGAAGTCATGCGATATTATTCTTCCTGTTGCTCTGATAGGGCTGTTTGTTACTCCGTCTTCTGCTTTTGTCCAGTTGCCAGAGCCGGAAATCTGGTTGGGTGACATCACGGCATGGTTGTAGTCATCGCGCGGCCCCGCCGATTTAATATCTACGAATACCCATACCGAATCGGTGATTCCGAGTATTTGGCGGATTCGTTCGCTTGCAATTATACAACGGTCGTCGGCTCCTGATGGTAGCCCCGAATCTTTTACCGAAAAATTGGAGTTGAAATGTCTCTGCAATTTGTTGCCAAACACTTGCTCGCCAACTTCAATCCAGGGATATTGGTCGCCCTTGGGTGCGCGTCCGCGGTCTTCGGGTGGATAGTTTTTCCAAAAGGGGTATAGGTATGAGGCCTCATCGTAATCACGCTTTATTTCGGGTTGGTGAATGTCGATGAAATGCAGGATCTCGTTCATCACGAAGTGTTCAGCTTCAATCAAGCGTTCTGGATTGTTTTTGTAGTAATCCATTGCTTCAAGGTAGGCCTCGTGCTGTTTATTAGCGTATTTGGTAAACATTGTGAACTATTTACTTTGTGTTTTATTTCTCCTGCAAATCTTTGTTTCTGCTCCGTTGCAGCCATATTATCAGTCCTACGAGTATCAGCGCCATCGGCGGCATTATCATAAGGCCGTTGTTCTCGTAGCCTATGCTGTAGGCTCCGATTTTCTCCATCACGGGGTAGCCGAGCAATGTGCCGCTGCCGAACAGTTCGCGCACGGTGCCCAGCGTCACCAGTATGATTCCGTAGCCGAGGCCGTTGCCCAATCCGTCGCACAGCGAGGGTAGGGGAGGGTTGGTCATGGCGAAGGCCTCCAGACGGCCCATCACGATGCAGTTGGTTATGATAAGTCCCACAAACACCGAAAGCTGTTTGCTCACGTCATAGACAAACGCTTTGAGAAACAGGTCGACCAATACCACTAAAGTGGAGACCACCACCAGTTGTACTATGATGCGTATGCGCGGCGGTATGGTTTTGCGCATCAACGAGATAATCACGTTGGCCAGCATCACCACCACCGTCACCGACACCGCCATCACCAATGCCGGCCTCAGCTGCGCCGTCACCGCCAGACACGAGCAGATGCCCAACACTTGCACGGTTATCGGGTTCTCCTTGTCAAAGGGCATCGTTATCAGTTTCCAGTTGCGCGTGGCCATGTCGTTTTTTGCTTTTTGGTGCGTGTGAGTCTGTTTTACTTCTTGTTGGCTTTTTTTGCAAGCGCTTTCAGATACATTCCTATTGAGAGTCCTGTGTTCAAGGCTCCCTTTTTGATGCGGCGCAGTTTGGTTCCGCCCTGCCCGCTATCGGAAACGATGTCGGTGATTTCACACAACACGTTGCCGCTCTTGTCGGTTACGGTTGCCTTGCAGTTCCAGCTTCCGTCTTGGTTGATGGATGCCACCAGTATGTTGAAGTCCAGGTCGCATTCCAGCCTGTAGCCAATCGAGAAGTACTGGCTTGTGTGAAAGTTTATGCCTCTCACGATGTTCATCACTATGGCGGGCTGGTCTTTATCCCAGTCCTCTTCGTATTCGGCAAAGGCCGTCTCGCCCATGCCGAATATGGCGGCCTTCGAATAGTCGATTTTGATATTGGCCACTCCTGCGTCTGTCAGGCAGTCTATCGAACCCGACGCTATTGTCTGCGCGTTGCCGGCGGCGGTTAATGCCACCATTGCCGCAAAAAGTACAATTGTCTTGAATTTTTCCATATTAAACTTGATTATCTGGTTGTCCACAGAATCACAAATCGCTAATCCTCCCTTTGTATTTCTCCAACTCGTTTTCTATCATTTCGTTCACCCCGTTGCTTGTCATGGTGCCGCCGCTTATGGCATCAACCTCGTAGGGGTTTTGCCTGTCGGCGTTTTTTTTCAGTCGTATGGCTTTGATGTTGCCCTGATCGTCGGTTACACGTTTGCCGACAAACTGCCGTGCGAATTTCTCGGTGGCTATCTCGCCGCCCAAACCCGGTGTTTCGCCTTTGTGGTCGAACACTGCGCCTACCACGTGTCTCTGCCCGTCTATTGCCAGATAACCCCATATCGGACCCCACAGGCCGTTGCCGTGCAGTGGCAGTATCAGCCCTTTCTGCCCTTCTTTTTCGAACTCGTACAGTGGGGCATTATTGTATTCGCTTTCGGTTATATATTTCTTGTATAGGGACTCGGCTTCGTTTCTTGAAGTCTCTACGCCTATGGCTTTCAGTACCATCTGTCGCTGTTCTGTTTGGCGGTTTTGCAGCTCGCGGGGTTTGAGTGTCACCGCCGTCACCGTGAGTACCACCGCCGACACCGCCACTATGGCCAGCGAATAGAGCAGCATGTAACGGTTAGAGAACTGTTTCATTGCCGTGCCTCCTTCCATCTTTTCTTGCGGCGGCTGATGTTTACGGCCACCACGCAGTGGTCTATCAGCGGTGCGAAGCAGTTCATAAGCAGAATGCTCAGCATCATGCCCTCGGGATAAGCGGGGTTCACCACGCGCAGCAGTACGGCGAACATGCCCACCAGCAGGCCGTAAACCCATTTGCCGATATTGGTCTGGGCCGAAGTCACGGGGTCGGTGGCCATGAACACGGCTCCGAACATAAAACCGCCCATCAGGTAGTGGTAGTAGAACGGCAGGCGCATATAGCTGTTTGCTCCAATCAGGTTGAACGTGACGGCCATAAGTCCTCCGCCGATGAATACAGCCGTCATCGTGCGCCACGAGGCTATGCCGCTGCCCAGCAGAATTAGGGCACCAATCAGTATGGCTATGGCCGATGTCTCGCAGGTCGAACCTGCCACGGTGCCGACAAACAAATCGGTCAGCGATGCCGACGGCGTTGTGCTGCCGGCCATCATCTCGCCCAGCGGCGTGGCTCCCGCTATAGCATCGGTGCCCCACCAGTCGTGGGCTATCCACACTTTGTCGCCCGACATGTGCGTCGGGTAGGCGAAGAATAGGAATGCGCGTGCCACCAGTGCGGGGTTGAGAAAGTTCATACCTGTACCGCCAAACACCTCTTTGCCTATCACCACGGCGAAGGCCACTGCCAGTGCCAGCTGCCACAGAGGCGTAGTCACCGGCACAATCATGGGTATTATCAGCCCCGTAACCAGAAAGCCTTCGTTCACCTCGTGCTTGCGCACCTGCGCGAAAGCGAACTCTATCGAGAGCCCGACGATATACGATACCGCTATCAGCGGCAGCATCCTAACCAGTCCGAAGGCGAAGCAGGTCCAGAAGTCCGCCTGTATCCCGCTGGCCGCAGCCCGCTGGAAACCGATGTTCCACATACCGAACAGCAGTGCCGGCATCAAGGCTATCACCACCGTTATCATCGACCGTTTCATATCCACAGCATCGCGTATGTGGCAGCCGCGTGTCGTGACGGTGTTCGGTGTGAATAGGAATGTCTCGAATGCCTCGAAAGTGCTGTGTAGCCAAGCAAACTTGCCACCCTCGCTGAAACTGGGCTTTATCTTGTCTATATATCTCCGGAGTCGCTTGGTCATATCGACTCCTTTCTGCACTGTTCCAGTGCGCTCCGTATAATTGACTGTATTTCTGTCTTCGACGGGTCGATATATTCGCACAGGGCGAAATCTTCGGGTTCCACCTCGTAGATACCCAGCTGCTCCATGAGGTCTATGTCGCCTATTATGGCAGCTTTGAGCAGTTGGGTAGGGTAGATGTCGAACGGAAACACCCGCTCGAAGTCGCCGCTGAACACCAGCGGACGCTCGCCGCCGTGCAGGTTGGTGTCGAACCGCCAGGGGTGCAGGTGGAATCGTGCAGCCGGCTTCGCCAATACTCCCGAGAGGAAGGTGCGCGAGAAACTGTGTTTGCGCAATCCAGGCATAAACCAGCCCATGAAGTCGTAGTTGTCGCCCTCTTCGATCAATGTCACCTGACTGTCATAGGCACCGACAAAGTCGTCTGTGGTCGAGGTGAGCCCGCTCAGAACGTTGCCGCTTATGATGCGAGTGCCGCTAACCGTTGTCTGCTGCCTACAGTCAGTCAATTTCGGATACTCACGCGATGAGATTTGTCCCTGTAGCAGTTCGCCGAGCGAGGCTCCGGCCTTGATATGACAGTATTGCGGATGTGCTGCCGCAGGGCCGCACACTGCTACGCAGCGTTCGGGCTGGTATTCTCCCGTAGCGAAAAGTCGTCCGAGTGTCACGATGTCCTGCGGATTCATCGTCCACACACGCTCGCCTTTGTTCAACGGTGCTATGGCGGCAATCTGTGTTCCTACATTTCCTGCGGGGTGCGGCCCGGAAAATTCGTGAAAAACGGCATTACTGTCAGCCAAACTCCTGTATGATGCCTGCCGCGCGCTAATCCCCACATGCACTTTTCCGTCGGTCAGTAGGCCGAGAGCGTTTAGCCCTGCAGCCAAAAACTGTTCGTTGTCTACGACCAGCTGTCTGTCGGCAAACCCCAAGTCTGGAGCCAGCGGTGCGGTGTCGAACAGACTGACAAAAATATCCCTTGGCGCGTCGTCTGGATTTGCTATGATGCCGAAAGGCCTTTGACGCATCATGGCCCACAGGCCGCACGCAGTCATGGCCTCAATCAGCCCATTGCGGCTTCTCAGGTCCGCAGGGTCGCACTTCCAAACTGTTTGTTTGCCTTCTTGTTCAACGACCACTGCTTCGACAAGGCGGCGTTTGCCACGCCGTATTTCTTTAACGGTGCCGCACACGGGCGAGGTAAGCCTGATGCGTGCATTGTTTTTGTCGGTTATCAGCGTCTGTCCGGCCTCTATGTGGTCGCCTTCGTGAATTTCGAGGCGCGGTGTCAATCCCACGAAGTCATGAGGCTGTATGCCGTAGGTTCTGATGCACCGCAAGTCGGTGCAGTGCAACTCCGCTGCCCCGCTCAATGGTATGTCCAATCCTTTGTGTATCTTTATTTTTTTGTCCATCAGTGGCTGATAACAAATTGCAAAGATACTAAAATTACTTGTGTTTTAGTACTGTGAGGACCACGGCGGCAAGTATGAGTACAATGCCTGCCACCAGACGGAGGGTGAACGGTTCGCCAAAGATGCCGATGCCTATCGCTACGGCGGTCAGCGGTTCCAGTGCACCGATTATCGCTGTGGCCGTGCTCCCGATATATTTGGCAGAATATACCATGAGGCTCAAGGCCATGATGGCCGGCACTATTGCCAGCCAGGACACATAGAACCAGGCGCGTCCGCCAGGCGGCAAAACAAGCGGCTGCCCCCCAAGCAGCGAATAGGCCACCATGCCTAACGCGCAATACAGCAACACATAGAAGTTTATCTTGAAACTCGACATCTGGATGTTGCTGCGGTCTACCACTATTATGTACAGTGCATAGGTCAGCGCCGAGACAAGCACTAACACGACACCCCACGCCGGAAGCGTGCCTGTTTCGCCGCCCGTCCAGTATAGCAACGTCACTCCCGTCACCGAAAGAATCAGCGCTGCCACTGTCTGCCACGTTATACGTTCCTTAAAGAATACGGTCATGATTATGGCTGTCATTACGGGATAGGTGAAAAGAATGGTCGAAGCTACGCCGGCCGCCATCATCGTGAAACTTTCGTAAAGCGTAAGCGACGAGAATATGAACAGCACGCCCAGCACCGAGACCACTGTGAATTCCCTGCGGCTTACCTTGACGCTTTCACGGCGTATGGCCATCACTGCGGCCATAATCACCCACGCCAGCCCGAACCGGTAGAAAAGCACCGAGTTGGCGCCCATTCCCTCCTGATACAGGTTCAATGCGCCAAACGGATTGGTGCCGTAGCACACGGCAGCCAGTATTCCGCATGCCGAGCCTATGGCCTTCTTGCTGCCTCTCATCGTTCAAAAAGCGGTCAAAGGTCGGACTCGATTTCCTCGTCCTCTGCTTCCAGTGCTTTGAGTTCCTCCTCGTCGAGATAGTCGTTTATGTCGAGTTCCTCATAGCCCTCCATATCATAGTCTTCCACACTGTTCGTGACAGGCGATACCGGACGCCAGCCTTTTTTTGTCTTTTCCAGATAGGCTTCGTCTTCCTCGATCTCGCCAGTGCCGTAAGTCACTTGAATCCTTACGGTCGCCTTTTTGCCGTCGGCAGATATGTCCTCCGACAGAATTTTGAAGTCGGTCACGCCGCCCGAAAAACCGTCAAACAGTTTCATCATCTCTATTGTGCCCTCTTTTTCGTCTTCAGCCACCGTATCCATGCCGGGCATCATCTCGACCACGGTCTTGAAATCCTTGTTTTTCATGGCTGTGTAAACAGTGTTCACATAGTCGCTGGGTGTATTTTTCCTGCAGCCGGTTATTGCGAATGCTGCTACCGTCACTATTGCGCAAACAAAGGCGATTGTCTTTTTCATATCAGGGTTGTTTATTGATTTAAGATGTTGTTACCAAGAATGCTGCATCACCGCGTATGGCGGCTGTCAGCGTGACAAAAATACAACAAAAGCCACGTTTGTGCAAATCTTTACTACACAATACCACAAATTTAGCGTAACTTTGCACGGTTGTAAAGAATGGCTTGCAAGGACTATCTTTGTGGAACAAAAGCATCAAAGCATACATAACAATAACACATAATGAAAACAACAGCAGAACTTCAGCAAATTGCGACACAGGTGCGTCGCGACATTTTGAGAATGACCACCAACGCCAAGAGCGGACACCCGGGCGGCTCGATGGGCACGGCCGACTGGTTCGTGGCTATGAACTTCAACATTATGGACTTCGCTCCAGAACACTTCTCCATGAGCGGCGAGGGCGAGGATATGCTCTTCGTTTCGCAAGGGCATATAACACCGGTTATCTACAGTACAATGGCTCGCCGTGGCTATTTTCCCGTGAGCGAACTCAACACTTTCCGCAAGTTCGGCACACGTCTGCAAGGACATCCCTCCACGGCCCACAACCTGCCTGGCATCCGTATGGCCAGCGGATCGCTCGGACAGGGCTTGAGTGTCGGTGTGGGCGCAGCTCTCGGCAAAAAGATGACGGGCGACATCCACCTTGTCTATACTATGCACGGCGACGGCGAACTTGAGGAAGGTCAGATCTGGGAGGCCGCGATGTTTGCAGGCGCGAAACATGTCGACAACCTCATCGCCACCATCGACTACAACAACCAGCAAATCGACGCCACTGTCGATGAGGTGATGTCGCTCGGCAATCTGCAGGCCAAGTTCGAGAGCTTCATGTGGAAAGTCGTGGTCATCGACAACGGCAACGACATGCAGCAGGTGCTCGACAGCATGGCCAGAGCCAAGTCCCTGACTGGCCACGGCAGCCCTGTTTGTGTTATTCTTACCACCAAGATGGGCTACGGTGTCGATTTCATGCAGGACACCAACAAGTATCACGGTGCGGTTTTGAGTGCGGATGATTTGCCCAAAGCTCTTGCACAGCTTCCCGAAACGCTCGGAGATTTTTAAGATGTTTTGAAAAGGCTTCTGTTCATAGCGTTGTGTTTCTTTGCATTCCGGCCTCTCTTCGCAGGAGTTCGTGCTCCTGAATCGAATGTCACGAATGCCGAGAAAGTGCGCATACTGCTGTTGGTCGACTGCTCGCGCAGCATGTGGGAACGGTGGCAGAGCGATGCCAAGATAAAAGTGACACAGCAGGTGCTGCTGCACTTCCTCGACAGTGTGCCCGACAACAGCGGCGTAGAGATTGCGATGCGTGTGTTCGGACATCTTAACCACAACTCTTATGGCACCCGTTTGGAATGTCGGTTTGAGGCGGGCAACCGCTATCAGTTGCAGAGCAAAATCAAGACGCTCGTGCCCAACGGAGGCTGCACCGCCGCCACAGCCCTCGACGACGCTGTAGGTGACTTCCCCGTAGGCGACCGCTCCCGAAATATCATATTCGTGATCACCGACGGCTCCAATGGCGGCTCGAATATATGTGAAGTGGCTGGCAAAATACAGCAGAGCGGGCGTGTTGTGAGGACATTCATTCTTAACATTGCCGCTGCCAGACGCAATGCCACACCCGATTGCGCTGGAACGGTGGTTCCTGTCGAAAACGAGGAGATGTTTGCGGGCGAACTGCTGCGGCTATTCCGTGACGCGTGTTCCGAGTCGCGTGTAACCGTCAGCCTCACCACAGACAGTGGTTCGCACTACATCGACGACGTGCCGATTGTGTTCTACGACCGGCAGAACAGAAAACCGGTATATACAACAATCTATACAGGCGGACGGCAGCCGGCTTGCGACACGCTGACCGTCGACCCGCTTGTTGACTACGACGTGGAGGTCTACACTCGTCCCTCGACAGTCTTCCGCAACAGGTCGTTCCGACCCGGCAGGGTCTATACTCTTGCCTCGCTGGTAGAAGAGGGGCGACTATGTGTGAGACGTGAGGACAAGCATGTTGTGTGGATTGTGCCAGACTATCCGGTGCTTGTCCGTCAGAACGGTAAGCCAGACCTGGTCTCGACACAGATGTTGGGCGATAGCGTGAAGTACCTTGTAGGCACTTACGATGTCGAGATACTATCCACCCCTCCTATTGTGCTTAATGGAGTGGAGATACGCAAGGATGCGGTCACCGAGCTTGCTATTCCGGCTCCAGGGATGCTGATGATAGAGCGTATGAGGGCACGGCATCGGGTGAGCATTTTCGAGATGCGCGACGGACGCATGCAGCTGGTGCGTGACTTTACGCCCGACGTGGCCGGACACAACATGGTTCTTATGCCTGGCGAATATACACTGCTTGTGCGTCCCTCGGCCAAGGACAAAAACCGTGACACAAGAAAATTGGATGTCCGCATTGTCGCCGGAAAGCAGACTCAAATAAAAATAGAATAAACTGAAACAACAATAATTATGACCCACTACGAAAAACAATCAATGAAAGAGTTGCGTGCCGGTATGGGCGAAGGCCTTGTGGAGGCTGGCCGCAAGAATGAGAATGTCGTGGCGCTGAGCGCCGACGTGAAAGGCAGCGTCAAGATGGACGGCTTCGCCAAGGAGTTCCCCGAGCGCTTCATCCAGTGCGGCATCGCCGAGGCCAACATGGTCGGCATCGCCGCCGGCCTGAGCCTCTGCGGCAAGGTGCCCTTCATCGGGGGCTTCGCCGAGTTCGTCACCGGCCGCGTCTACGACCAGATACGCCAGGTGATGGCCTACAGCAACAAGAACGTCAAGATCTGCGGCTCGCACGCCGGCATCTCGCTCGGCGAGGACGGCGCCACCCACCAGACCATGGAGGACATCGCCCTCATGAAGGCCCTGCCCAATA
>CAJOMZ010000056.1:1732-12374 GCA_905236645.1 uncultured Bacteroidales bacterium | reverse complement strand
ACCGCCGAGCTTGACACTTCGTCCTGGCCCCGCGGCACGGTGATAGTGACCGTCCACACCGCGCAGGGCAAGGCGGTGAAGAAGCTGGCGCTGAAGTAAAGGTAAAAGAAACTTTTTATCAGTGTGCTTCGTCGTACCGCTGCACGCGGGCTTTGACATCGTCGGGTATGACGGCGCTGGCGCCTGTGGTGCGGTCGAAGCCCGACATTACGGTAGTGCAGGTGGCGTATGGCTGGCCTGTGACGGTGTTGACAATCTGCTGTTTGACGCGCAGGCTTTTGTGGCCCCAGTTCGAGACGAATGAGGTCACGGCAATGCTGTCGCTCCAACGTATCTGGCTGTGGAAATCGACCTCGATATGCACCACCATTACACAGAAGTTGCCTTCGTCGGGCCTTACGGGTATGCCGGCATCGGCAAAATAGTGGGCCTTGCCAAGGTCGAAGAACTCCATAATGACAGCATTGTTGATGTGTCCCATCATATCGATGTCGTTGAATCTGATTTGAAGCGGAAGGGTGTGCATAGCAAATGGTTGTAAGGTTTAAAGGTTTGAGGGTTTTAGGGTTGGAGGATTATGAGGATGGGTTGTTATTTTTTCTTTAGGGAGAAGAAGAACTCGAGGCCTCCGTTTTCGCGGTTGCGGACGTAGATGTCGCCGCCGTGGAAGATGACGGCGTGCTTGACGATGGAGAGGCCGAGCCCTGTGCCGCCGGTCTTGCGGCTGCGGCCTTCGTCGATGCGCAGGAAGCGGTCGAAGAGGCGTGGCAGATAGGCGGGGTCGACACCGGCGCCGGTGTCATAGAAGCGCAGATAGTAGCGCTCGCTGTCCTGCTTGTAGCACTCTATGCCTGATTCGAGGTTTTCGCCTGCATACTGGATGGTGTTCTCGAGCAGATTGCGGAAGATGGAGTAGACAAGGTTGTGGTTGCCCTGTATGTTCATAGGCGACGAGAGCTTGTTGCAGACGGTTATGCGGCGTGCGCGGCACTGGTCGTCGAGCTCGGTGATGGCTTCGTTGGCTATGTCGGCCACGGAGATGGTCTCCTTGGGGAAGAGCGCTGCCGACTCTTCGAGTTTGTTGATGAGCGAGACATCGTTGATAAGGTCGGACAGGCGCAGTGTCTGGGAGTAGCAGCGCTCGAGGAAGTACTGCTTCTTGGCCTCGTCGACGGGTTTGCCGCTGAGCAGTATCTCGAGGTATCCGCGGATGCTGCTTACAGGGGTCTTCAGTTCGTGCGCAATGTTGCTTGTCATCTCCTGTTTGAGCTGGCGGTTGTGTTGCTGTTCCTGAATGATTTGCTGCTTCGACTGCTCGAGCGATGCGGCCAGCTCCTGGAGCTGGCGTATGAGCTTGCGCTGCCGCAGGTGGTTCCAGACAAGGAAGAGCACGAGCAACAGGACGGCGGCGAAGATGATGTAGTATGAAGCTGGCAGATGCATAGGCACTATGAATTGATGATGAACGCGTAGCCGAAACCGCTATGGTTGACGATGGCCGCGGCGCAGGGGCCGAGCTTCTTGCGCAGACGGGCTATGTGGACATCGACGGAGCGGTCGACGACATAGGTGTTGTCTTCCCATACGTCTTCTATGATTTGTTCGCGTGTGAAGTGTTGGCCCTGATGCCTGACGAGCAGTTCGAGAATGCTGAATTCCTTTCTCGTCAGCGATATGGGGTTGCCATCGATGGCGACAGCCTTGCGGTGGAAGTCAATCTCGAGGGCTCCCGACCTGAAGTTTTCCGGGTCGTCGGCGTTGCCCTGACTGCTGCGCTTCAGCACGGCGCGGATGCGTGCCAGCACAGTGGGGAACGAGAAGGGCTTGGTGATGTAGTCGTCGGCGCCGGCACCGAACCCTTTGAGCTGGTCGGCCTCGGCGTTGAGCGCCGTGAGGAATATGATGGGCGTGTTATCGCCTGCGGCACGCATTTGTTGCGCCATCTCGTAGCCTGACACAGCCTCCATCATCACGTCGAGGAGGATGAGGTCGAAGCTATGGCCGTTGCCTATAAGCGCCAGAGCAGACTCGGCACTATGGGCACACTCTGCCTCAAACCCTTCGCTTTCGAGGTTGAAGCAGAGGATTTCGCACAGATCGGGCTCGTCGTCGACGACAAGTATTCGCATCAGTTCTGAAGCAGCGATTTGACAATCTCCGACACCACGCGGTTGTCGGCCTTGCCTGCAAAGCGCTTGGAGGCCTGGCCCATCACGCGGCCCATATCCTTAGGCGACGACGCACCGACTTCGCTGATGATGGCTTTCACCTCAGCCTCAATCTCTTCGCGGCTAAGCTGTTTGGGAAGATAGCGCTCAATGATACCGGCCTGGAACAGCTCTTCGTCTGCCAAATCCTGGCGGTTCTGCTGGATATAGATGTCGGCGGCTTCTTTGCGCTGTTTCACAAGTTTCTGCAACATTGCTGTCTCGGCAGCCTCCGACACGTCGCCGTTCACGGCGTCTTTACCCGTCTTCAGCAGCAATAGGGCCGATTTAATGGCACGGAGCGATTCGAGAACGTCCTTTTGCTTGTTAAGCATTGCCTGCTTGATGTCGTTGTTGATTTGAATTTCTAAGCTCATATTGGTAAGGGTTTAAGGGTTTGAGGGTTAAATGGGGGTTAGGGGTGTATGGTTTAATAACAAAAAAGGGAAGTATTCACTTCCCTGCTTTTGGTGGCATCGACTGGAATTGAACCAGTGACACAAGGATTTTCAGTCCTCTGCTCTACCAACTGAGCTACGACGCCATCATTCCATTTCTGAAATCGGGTGCAAAAGTACAACTATTTTCAATATTGGCAAAACTTTTTTTCGCCAAGAGGTGTAATTATTTTAGTTCTGACTGATTTGCAGCCGATTATTACACAAAATTTCTTTTCGACATCAGGCCATTTCTGCTGTATTTCCAGCCGTTTGCGCATCGCTTTCTTCAGATTTCGGCTCCACTTTTTCATCATTCTTTGCAGGGGCAAGCCACAGTTGGTCGATGATGAGCAGGGCTACGCCGACGCATACTGCAGAATCGGCGATATTGAATATGGCTCCGAAGAATTCAAACTCCTTGCCAGCAAGGAGCGGCATCCAGTCCGGCCAGGTCCATTGTGCGATGGGAAAGTAAAACATATCTACAACACGGCCAAACAGCAACGGCGCATAACCTCCGTCGGGCGGAAAGAGAGTGGCGATGTGGGTAAAAGTGCTCTGATCGAAGATGACTCCATAGAAGCAGCTGTCAACCAAGTTCCCAACAGCACCAACGAGAATAAGCGATATACTTATCAGCAGGCTGTAGCGAGAATCTTTCTTGATTTGACGGGCAAGGATAACGATGATGACAATAGACGCTATAAGCCGAAAGAGTGTCAGGCAGAGTTTGCCGATTTTGCCTCCCATCGACAGACCAAAGGCTATGCCTTCATTCTCGACGAAGTGAAGGCGGCACCAGTCGCCTATCAGCCTCACCTCGTCTCCAATAGCAAGGTGGGTCTTTATCCATACCTTAAGCACCTGGTCGGCAACGAGTATCACTGCCATCAATGCAACACAAATCCAAGTCTTCTTTATAATCGATTTCTCCATAAATATCTATTTTATAAGACGCTATATTACATTATTGCCTTTTCTAAGGCTTTGCAAAAATACAATTATTTTTGATATTCACCTGCTATGGTTCTCACACTGTTCCGCCAGTTCATCGTACCACTCTTGTCCGAAGCGGCGAATCAAAGGCTCTTCAAGGTACTGGTAAAGCGGTTTGCCTTCAGCACGACCTTTTGCCACCGCGCAGCGGCAGATGTCCCATTCGTGGTAGTTCACAGCCTTGAAGTCGCCATAGTCCTCTATGCGCACCGGATAGAGGTGACAAGAGATAGGCTTTGGATAGTCTATCTTGCCGTCACGGTAAGCCTTCTCTATCGCGCATAGTGTCAGGCCGTTCTCCACAATGGCGTATGCGCACTCGCGGTTGTTGACGAGTGGTGTGCAGGGCAATTTGTCGACATCAAGCGACGACACGCCTTCACGCTCCACAGCCTCAATCCCTTCGGAAGTCATATATGGTTTTACAACAGGAAAGATGCGTTCAAGTATTGGTATTTCATCCTTGTCGAGCGGTGCTCCGCAGTCGCCTTCCACGCAGCAAGCGCCCTTGCATTGCGCCAAGTCGCAGCAAAAGCGGATATCAGCAAGGTTGTCAGAAATAATACAATCGTCTACAATCAACATAAAACTTCTATGATTTTATCAGCCAGCACTGCAGCCAGTTTGTATTTCGACTCGACCGTCCATCCTGCCACGTGGGGTGTCAGCACCGTGCGCGGCGACTCCAGTAGGTAGCGGAAGTCGGCAGGCAGCACATCCAAGTCCAAGCCGTCCTTCGACATATCCTCATATTCAACGACATCCAATGCGGCGCCAAGCACCTTGCCCTGCTCAATAGCCGAGGCGAGGGCTGCAGTCTTCACCACAGCGCCGCGCGAAGTGTTGACAAGGTAAAAAGGCTTGTGCATCCGCTCAACGAACGCCTCGTCTACCATATAATGCGTCTCGTCGGTCAGCGGCACGTGCAGGCTAAGGATGTCGGCGCGCCGCTGCAGCTCTTCGAGCGGCACCTCCTCGACATACGACGGCGCATAGCCTGCCGGTTTGTACTTATCATAAGCCACAATCTTACAGTCAAAGCCTTGCAGCCGCTGGGCGAAGGCACCGCCCATATTGCCAAAGCCTATGATGCCCACCGTGCGACCCTTGATTTCAAGTCCGCGGTTGGCCTCACGCCGCCACTTGCCCTGCCGCACCTCAGCGTCGGCAGCGGCAATCTTGTCTACCAGCGCCAGCAGCAGTCCCACGGCGTGTTCCCCTACAGCATCGCGGTTGCCCTCGGGCGAATTAAGGCATCGTATGCCTACGCTCTCTGCGTAGTCGACATCTATAGTCTCCATTCCTGCCCCTACGCGGCCAATGCACTTCAGATGGCTTGCGTGGTCGATGAAATTGCGGTCTATCTCTATCTTGCTGCGCACCACCAGAGCGTCGTAGCCGTGCACCTCGGCCAGCAGCGACTGGTAGGTGCAGTCGGTCCAAATGCGGCACTCGTGGCCTGCAGCCTCCAGTTTTTCGGCCAGCACAGGGTGCGTATTGTCAGTAATCAGAACTATCATTTCCTGCCTTTCTTATAAAAATAATAGTCGTCGTGCGGAAAGCCCTCATAGCGCGGCTCGGGCAGGCTGAAACGCTTGCGGCAAGAGCCGCCGAAGATGCCGATGCCGCCCTCTATGTTGCAAATCACCTGCACCGGCTCGCTGAACAGGCCGTCAAAAAAGTCATAGGTAGCATTGTCGGCAGTCTGTTCATAGCGATACAGCTCGCGCGACAGTGTTCTGACCTCCAACAGCAGTGGAAAGTGGGCATAGTCAAGACCATTTCCGTAATCAGGCCATTCTTCGACAACCACCGAAAACTCGTGCTCGCCGTTCTGGAACAGCTCGCTGCTGAAAAACGCTTCATCTCCATAGAAAGTTCCATCATAGCCTTCAATGACATCCTCTACATTCTGACTGTTGACCAGAGGGTCGTTCATCGAAAAGTACGTCCTTATCCAGTTGGTCGTGTCCCAGACCCAATTCATACCAACACGACGTGTGTCAGCGTGCTTGATGGATACACAATAAAACTCGTCGTTGCTGTGGCTCTTCACCTTAAAGCGAATCTTGTAGTAAAAATTGTCGCCATAGTAGTAATAATCACCGTCATTGGTCTGACGTCCACTTGTATCTATCACATAGTCCAGAATCTCCACATTTGCCGCCGGCGGAATGCTGGTGGTGGCTTTCACCGTCCTGTCATAGCCTGGAATCGATGCCGTCACCTTCAGTATATCGCCAGGCTGAGGCTTTGACGTAAAGGTATATGCCCCATAACCAAAATAGGCACCGGCATCGTATGCACCCACACTGGCAACGCCATTGACATCAAGCGTCACCAAGGCGTCACTGACAGCCTCCGGCTCCCTGTTGTCCAGGAAAAAGCGGCTGTAGGACAGATGCACACACACCGTCGAGTCGTTCATCGGCCGCGACAGCAACACGGCATAGGGCTCCACCTGTCCAGGGTCGAACTCAATAGGCTCGCTGCAAGCATTCAGCAGCAGTGATGCAGCAACTAAAACATAACATATTCTCTTCATATTCAATTCCTCCTAAAACTTGAAACTGTAAGACACCGAGGGAATAATCGGGAACAGCGACAGCTTCATCAGCGACGAGCTGTAGTGCACTCCGTTAATCACCGAGTGCGTGTTGTTCTTCTCGTAAATCATAAACGGGTTCTTGCGGTTGTAAAGGTTGTATACACTCAGGCTCCAAGTGCGCGTACCGTGCTTCTTCTCCTTGTGGAAGTTGACGCCGATGTCCATACGGTGATAGGCCGGCATACGGAAATTGTTGCGGCTCTCGATGTACGACACTTCGTAAAATCCGGCCTCTGGGTCGCGGTACTCCTGCATCGCCACCGTCCCAGTGTTGCCCGACGAGAAGACCCACACCGCGCTGCAGTCGAACTCCTTGTTGGGCTTGTAGCTCAGCATAATGGAGATATCGTGCCGGCGGTCGTATTTGGCCGGGAACGGCTCGCCGTCGTTGATGGTCTGCCCCTCGCGGTCAAACTGACGCATCGTGCGGCTCCACGTATAGCCTATCCAGCCCGTAAAGTCTCCCACCGTTCTCTGTGCAAGCAGCTCCACACCATACGACCAGCCGTCGCCCATACACACCTTGTCCTCCCATCCGGCCGAGGCTCCGAAAAAGCTGGCACCGTCACGATACTCAAGCATATTATTCATCTTCTTGTAATATGCCTCTACCGATAAGTCGGCGATGCCCGACCAGTTGTAGAACACTCCGGCCGCCACCTGATGGGCGTGCATCGGCTCAATGCGTTTGGTCACCGGCACCCACAGGTCGGTAGGCAGACTGATACTGCTGTTCGACAGCTGGTGCATATACTGGGTCATATACGAGTATCCCGCCTTGACCGACAGGTCGTCGCTCAACATCCACCGCCCGCTCAGTCGTGGTTGCAGCGACGGGTACAACTTGCCCTGAACCAGGAAACCAGTCATATTGACACCGCCGTTAATCTTGAAGGCCTCGCTTATAGTCCAGTCGTCCTCAACATAGAGGCTCAACTCGTTGGCGTGGACTATGCTTTCGCCAACAACAGTGTCGTATACGAAAGTGGGGCTGTTGTTGCCCTCCTCGATGCGGTTGCCGGTCACGTCGGGCTGAAAGATATGGTGGATGACGTTGCCGCCAAACTTCACCGTATTGTCGGGATTGGGCTGATAGTCAAAATCCACTCTGGCAGTAATGTCGCGGATACCCGACTTGTAGTACATCTCGGCCTTATAGTAATCTATATTGCTGTAGTAATAGTCATACTCCTCAATGCCCACGTTGATGTCGTTGCGGTAGCGCGTATAGGCTCCCGTAAGGTTCATAAACAGGCGGGGATTGATTTCATAGTTCCAGCGCAGCGAGCCCACCAGGTTGCCCCAGTTGTAGCCCAAATTAAGCCGTTCTTCGCCCGACGAATAGCCGTCGCCAAAGCTGTAGCGCATACGGGTATAAATCTTGTCGTCGCCCGAATACCAGCTGCCTATCAGTCGGCTACGGTCGCTGAAGCGGTGCGTCACCTTGGCGTTGAGGTCATAGAAATAGTAGCCGGCATTAAGCCTGCCGTCCTCAAGGGCGCCTACAGCCATAATGACCGGCTGCGCCAGCAGGTCGAAATAGGTGCGGCGATAGCTGACATTGAAGGTGGTATGGTCTTTCCACAGTGGCCCTTCCAGATTCACCTTGGCGGCCACGACACCCACCGAGACATTGCCGTGCAGCTTCTTGTCGTTACCGTCGTTGCTGGTGATGTCGAGCACACTCGACAGGCGTCCGCCAAAGCGCGCCGGGAAGCTGCCCTTGTAGAGCGTAACGTTCTTGATGGCATCGGCGTTGAAAGCCGAGAAGAAGCCGCCCAGATGGTTCACGTTGTACAGCGGCACGCCGTCGAGCAGAAACAGGTTCTGGTCCGGTCCGCCGCCGCGCACATATATGCCCGACATACCCTCCGTGCCGCTCTGCACGCCGGGCAGCAGCTGAAGCGCCTTCAACACGTCGGTCTCGCCAAAGAGCACCGGCACCGACTTGATGTTCTCTACCGGCACGTCGATGGCGCTCATCTGCGACGAGCGGTGCGAACTGATGCGCTCTGCCCTCACCGTCACGGTCTGAAGGGTAGTGCTCGACTCCAGCCACACATTCAGCTCCTCGTTCTTGGACAAATCCAACGTGTCAAAGAAAGTCTTGTAGCCGACGTATGATATACGCAGCACCACCTTGCCTTTGGGCAGCGTCAGCGAATAGCGGCCCTCGGCGTTGGTCAGGGCTCCCTTGCCCGACAGCATATCGTACACCGCGGCACTGATCAGCGTCTCGCCCGACGACAGCGCCCTTATCGTTCCACGAATAGTGTAGTTCTGCGCCGCTGCAGGAGACAGTCCCGCCATCAGCAGCAACAGCACTGTAAGTCTTGTCAGTTTCCTGTTCACCATTAATTTACAGAATCATTTAATAACCATTTGTATTGTCCCTTAACTCTCATTGAATTCCCTTCAGCTCTGTTCGACCCCCGACACCTCATTCGCCCGAGAAGAAGTCGTTGATCCATCCGCTCGGCTGGCTCTTTGAGAGCACCGTGCCGCAGTAGCGGCAGAACTTGGCATCGGGGTCGGTCTCGGTGTGGCCGCAGTGCGTGCAGAAGCGAGCCGCCACCGCAGCCCCTTCCCCGCTCTCAGCCTTCCGTTCCCCGCCCGCCGCTTTGCACTCGCCGCTCTCATCATACTCGTCAAAATCCTCAGGCACCATATCGTCGCTCTCGCCCGCAGGCTTGTTGTGCTTGAACTCATTGATTGTCTCGCCGACCACAATGCCCGTAGGCACGGCGATGATGGAGTAGCCCAACAGCATCACTATCATCGATATGAACTGGCCCATCGGCGTTACCGGCGATATGTCGCCGTAGCCCACCGTCGTTATCGTCACCACAGCCCAGTAGATAGCCTTCGGGATATTCGACATTGCCGGGTTCTTGCCCGACTCGAACATATAGACTATGGCTCCCAGAATGATGGCGGCAATGAACACAAAGAGCATAAAAATCAATATCTTCGCCACACTGCGCCGTATGGCGTTGAGCAGGCGGAAGCTCTCCTGCAGGAAGCGCTGCATATTGAATATCCTGAATATCCTGAGCGTCCTCAGCATACGCAGCACCGTCAGCGTCTGCGTGGCGGGTATCAGCAGGCTCAGATAGGCAGGGAATATCGACAGGAAATCGATGATGCCGTAGAACGAAAAGATATACTTCCACGGGCGGTTAAGGCAGTAGATGCGCAGATAGTACTCAAGCGTGAAGATGATGGTCAGCAGCCACTCCACCCCCTTCAGCACCCACCTGATGTTGGCGTGGACGGCGTCGAAGCTGTCGAGCATTATCACCACCAGGTTGAGCCCTATCAGCACCAGCAGCCACACGTCGAAACGCTTGCCCGCCGGCGTGTCGGCCTTGAAGATGATGCGATAGATGTCGCGCTTCGACAGTTTGCGGTACTTCTTGGGCAGCAGCACCCGGAACAGCAGCCAGTGGAAGAAATCGCCCGTTATGTGGACTATTCTATTACCGATCCGGCGATAGTCGAGGCGCTTGAAGAAGCCGCTCAGCTTGCGCCACAGCCACACAAACGGCTGGGTAAGGCCATACCATATCAGCATCATCACCTTGACAAAAAAACTTTTTTCCTTCTTTTCAGTCATCTCGCAGAAATGTTTTTATGACAGTTTACAACATCCGTTTAGCCCTGTAGTACAGCACGTTCTCGCGCTCGCGCCTGAACAGCCGGCCGGCCACGCGCCGCACATCCTCGGCCGTCGAGCGGAGATAGAGCGCAGGCTCATCGTTGACCCACTCCAGATGGCCCAGCCACTCGTCCATACACAGCAGCGCCGCGCAGTCGGCCGACTTGTAGCTGTTGACGGAAAAGGTGTTCTCAAACTTGTTGCACACCTTCTCTATCTCGCGCTCCGCGACGGGCTCCGCCGCCATTCGCTCCAGTTCCTCCCACACTGCCTCGCGCCCCTCCTCAAGGCTCACGCCCTTGGCCATCTTGCCGCTGACAACGAACAGCCCGCGGTCGGCCTCGCCCGTGACGTAGGTGTCGACCTCGGAGAAAAGGCCACGCTGACGCACCAGGCGCTCATACATACGCGACGAGTTGCCGTTCGACAGTATGTCGCTGACAATGTCGGCAGTGCGGAAGTCGGCATCTGCCCTTTCGCTCATCACGAAACCCATATACAGCGCATCCGACGGCACATCGCGTTCCCCCTCCGCCAGCCGCCCCTCGGTCTGTTCCGGCTCCGGCATCCGGCATCCGTTCTCAGTTCTCAGCACTCCGTTCCCGATGTCGCCGAACCATTTGTCGGCCAGCCGCGCCACCTCGTCGCCCCTCACATTGCCCACAACGGCAAGGATGGCGTTCGACGGACGGTAGTGGCGATAGAAGAAGCGCTCCACGTCGGCCAGCGTAGC
>CAJOMZ010000056.1:0-1694 GCA_905236645.1 uncultured Bacteroidales bacterium | reverse complement strand
ACCTTGTAGCACAGCGGCCTGAGCAGCAGCCACACATCGCCGTAGGGCTGGTTGATATAGCGATAGTTGTACTCCTCGGTGACGACCGACTGCTGCACCTTCAGGTTGCGCTCCGAGAAGTCGAGCAGACGCATACGGTCCGACTCGACCCACAGCCCCGTCTCCAAATACTTTGCCGGAAGGGTGAGATAATAGTTGGTCGTGTCGGTCGACGTAAAGGCATTCGACTCGCCCCCCACCTCGGTCAGCACGGCATCGAAGTCGGGCACCGCCTTGGTGCCGCCGAACATAAGGTGCTCGAACAGATGCGCAAAGCCCGTCCTCGTCGCCTCCTCGTCGCGCGACCCGACGCCATACAGTATGTTGGTCGAAACCATAGGCGTAGACGCGTCCTCGCACACTATCACCCGCAAGCCGTTGTCCAAAGTATATCGCTTATAATCCATTGTCAGAATCAAAAATTTCTATAAAAACGCCATCTTGCGACAAATATTTTGTCGCACCCCATTTTTAAAGCCAATAAATGCCCCTCCAAACGGCCCCGAAAAGCCCCTTTTCAGCCTAACACCCACACTTACAGCCATTTAACCCCAAAACACCCCCGTTTCGGCACCGTTTCATAACCGCCTCATTCCCAGACCTTCAAGGGACCAACTCCGTCTATATGTACAATACTTGTACAATATTTGTACGTTTACCAATTGTACAAGTATTGTACAACTATTGTACATATATTGTACAACGGACGGAGTTGGTACGGTGCGGAAGCGGTGTCGGTCCGCCCCGAAACCGGTTTGGGCACCGGCGGGGACGGGAGTGTCCGTCGCCCAGGGGTGCCTTGAGCGCATACGGAGTGATTAGGGCAAGGGGGGAGAGAACAATTTTTTTCAAATAAAATACAAGAAAACCGACAAGTGTTATACTAAATTATCATAATTTGCGTTTCGACAAACAAATCAAAAAACCGTAATATGCACCACAAAACACTAAGACTGATTGCACTGTCAGCACTTCTCACACTCTGTGCCACAACCGTTTGCGCCCAGCCTGGCGGCCCGGGCGGTCCCCCTCCGGGAGGGTTTCCCGGCGGCGGCTTCCCCGGCGGTCCGCGCGGCGACCGTCAACGTCAGCAGACGCAGCAGAGGAGCACTACCGTCAAGCAGAAAAAGAATGTCAAGTCCGGCTCCACCTTCAAGGTGGTGGGTTCGCTGATCGACAGCACGAAGAACGAGCCGCTGATGTATTGCAACGTCGCCCTGCTCGAGAAGGAGGACAGCAGCTTTGTCAAAGGCGCCTCGACCGATGTCAACGGCTATTTCGAGCTGCGTGACGTTCCGGCAGGCGAATACCTGATTCGCGCCAGCTATATGGGCTACGCCACGCGCTTCATTCCCGTCAGCGTGAGCAACAACACCGCCGTGGGCTCTATAGATATGAAGGCGAGCTCGTCGGTGCTTAAGACGGTGACCGTCAAGGCCGCGCGGCCTCTCTATGCCGTGGACGGCGAGAAGATGGTCTACAACGTGGCCGACGACCCCACCATACAGGCCGGAACGACCGAGGACGCCCTGCAGAACGCGCCCGGCGTGGAGGTCGACGTGGAAGGCAACATCACCCTGCGCGGCGTGAGCTCGGTGGAGATATGGGTCAACGACAAGCCGTCGAAACTGACGGCCGAAAACCTCAAGACCTAC
>CAJOMZ010000055.1 GCA_905236645.1 uncultured Bacteroidales bacterium | reverse complement strand
TTCGTTGTCCAGTCGTTGTCCAGTTGTTGTCCAGTTGTTGTCCAGTCAATGACTGGACAACAACTGGACAACAACTGGACAACAACTGGACAACGAACGGAGATGGCCTTGTAACAGACTGGTTTTCAATGGGTGTTTTCAGGGGCTTTTCGGTGCGGCTAACCGAAATGAAGATTTGCCTTCCGCAGAATAAAAAAAAGTTGTATCTTTGCATTTTCAAAGTTTATCAGTTATGAGATGTAAGGTTTTAATACTCACGGCATTGTTGTTGTCGCTCGGCGGAACGGCCCTTGCGCAGCATTTCAATCCCGACATTCAGGAAGAGCACCTGAAGGGCAGCGTCAAGTCGGTGCTGACCACCGTCCGCACCCCCCAGGGTCACATTGTGGGCCAGCCGGTGCGCAAGAACTTCAACCGGCAGGGCTACTACACGCAGAACACCTACTACGACACGATGGGCAACCCCGCCATCATTGTCAGCTACAGCTATGACAAGAAGAACCGCCTGGTGAAGGACATCCGCACCCACGAGCCCTACAGCGAACTGCTGTCGCAGACGGAGTACCGATACGACAAGAAGAGCCGCTCCATAGTAGGCGAAATGATGGGCATTGCCGACTCGCTGTCGGAGCGCACGGTCTACCGTTTCGACAAGAACGACCGCCTGCAGAAGACGTTGCTGTATGACGAGCGCGACACGCTGCTGGCAACGACAAGCTATGAGTACAACGACGCCGGCTTCCGCTCGCTGGCCACCTTCACCGAGGGCGAAAACGGCATCTACAAAGGCACCGAGAAGTTCCGCTACGACACCGACGGATTCCTGGCCGAGCGCTGCTCGTACTACCTGACAGAGCTGCGCCAGGCGTTCCTCTATACCTATTACTATGACGAGGAAGGCAACTGGGTCAAGGCCTACGTCTTTCACGTCACCCCCACAGAGGGCTACCTGTACCAAGTAATCACACGCCAAATTTCGTATTTCGAATGACGCCGGCAGGCCGCTAAACGGCCCCTGGCAGCAGCGCGACGCAAATTAACCGCACACAGACAAGACTGACAACCAGAGCGTTGTAAAGTTTTTTCGGCCAAAGGCACAAAATAATTTTGCCAGTTCGGAAAATGTGTGTACTTTTGCAAACTCAATTTGAACTGAAAATAGTATTTTTTTTATAACAATCGTTTACAAAACCACTGTTTAAAACGGCAAAAAAATCAAAGAAATGAAAAAAGGAATCCACCCCTCGAATTACAGACTCGTCGTGTTCAAAGATATGTCGAACGACACTATGATCCTCACCAAGAGCTGTGCCAACACCAAAGAGAAAGTCGTCTACACCGACGGCAATGAATATGACGTTGTGAAGCTTGAGATTTCGAACACCTCGCATCCCTACTTCACCGGCAAGCTGAAACTGGTTGACACCGCCGGACGCGTCGATAAGTTTATGAGCAAGTACAAGAGATACAACAAGAATAATAAGTAGTTTGTTTTAGGTTAAATGTTAGGAAAAAAGCTCTTCACCGAAGAGCTTTTTTTATTGTTTTTCGGTTCGCAAACGAAACCTTTTGGCAGGGTGTGCCGTAAAAGATTGTGTTTTTCGCCGCCGTGAGCGGAAGCAAGAATGTAAAAAGAGAGTATGAGAAACAACTATATCGACGAGTTATTCACTGATGCGGCACGCTGTGCCAGTGCAAGTTCGGCAGTGATTGAAGTGCTGCCTATGTCCGACAACGGCAATGTGGAGGAGTTCCTTTTTGAGAGCAACCCCGAGTGCCCCGACATAATACCCATCCTTCCAATGACGGGCAATGTGCTGTTTCCAGGCACGATAACGCCCATCAACGTTACACGCGATATGTCGCTCAAGCTGCTGCGCAAGGTGGCAGAGACGGGCGAATATATAGGTGTGGTGACGCAGCGCAACGACTATACCGACATCCCCACGCGGTCAGACCTCTATGACATAGGCTGCCTGGCGCAGGTGGTGAAGGTGATAGATATGCCCAACGACGACGTGATAGGCATACTGCGCGGCAGCAACTGCTTCCGTCTGGGCGAGATAGTGTCGACAAAGCCTTATCTTATGGGCGAGAAGCAGCCGGCAGAGAACGCCGACTCGACGGCAACCCTGACCAAGGACGACAAGGAATCGGCCCGCATCCTTATGCGCAAGTACACGGCCTACCTCAAGTCGGTCAACCCTGGCGACATCACCATCAAGACGCTCAAGGAGATACACGGCACGCGGATGCTGGTGAACTTCATTGCGTCGCAGATAGACATCGACATTCCCCAGAAGCAGAAACTGCTGGAGATGGCTTCCTACTCGGACCGCATTATGGCCTTGATAAGCCACATACGCGGCCTGGCGTCGATGGAGGAGCTGCGGCACGAGATACAGGAGAAGACGCGCGTCACGATGGACCGCCAGCAACGCGAGTACTTCCTCAACCAGCAGATGCACGTAATACAGGAGGAACTGGGAGGCTCGTCGAACAACGCCGACATCAAACAGCTGCGCGAACGCGCAGCCAAGATGGAGTGGCCCGCGGAGGTGGGCGCCCACTTCGAGCACGAGCTGGAGAAACTGGCACGCATTGCGCAGTTCTCGTCCGACTATAGCGTGGAACTCAACTACCTGAACGTTATGCTTGACCTGCCGTGGCAGCACCGCGGCACATTCAATACCGATATGGCCAAGGCACGCAAATGCCTTGACAGCAACCACTTCGGATTGGAGAAGGTGAAGGAGCGCATACTGGAGATGATGGCAGTGCTGAACCTGACCGACCAGCGCAAGTCGCCGGTGCTGTGCCTTGTGGGGCCTCCGGGCACGGGCAAGACTTCGTTGGGCAAGTCGATAGCGTCGGCCTTGGGTCGCGAATATGTGCGCATTGCCTTGGGCGGCGTGCACGACGAGGCCGAGATACGCGGCCATCGCCGCACCTATGTGGGCTCTATGCCGGGCCGCATCATCAACGGTATGGTCAAGGCCAAGGTGAGCAACCCGGTCTTTGTGCTCGACGAGATCGACAAGGTGCAGGCCAACAACATCAGCGGAGACCCGATGGCGGCACTGCTCGAAGTGCTCGACCCCGAACAGAATATGTCGTTCCACGACAACTATCTCGATGTGGAATACGACCTTTCCAATGTGCTCTTCATCGCCACCGCCAACACGACGGCAGGCATACACCCTGCCCTGCTCGACCGAATGGAGATTATCGAGGTGCCGGGCTACATTATGGAGGAGAAACTGCAGATTGCAAAGCAATACCTTGTGCCGCGACAGCTGAAGGACAACGGCTTCAAACGCGGCTCGTTCACCTTCACGACCGAGCTGCTGCGCAGCATCGTTGAGGACTACACCCGCGAATCGGGCGTGCGACAGCTGGAGAAGATGATTGCCAAGATTATCCGCAACCGCGCCGTGAAGGTGGCGTCGGGCGAGGAGGCAGACAAGAAAATCAACGTCAAAGAGCTGCGCCCCATACTGGGACTGCCCATCCATCAGAGCGAGCGACGCGGCACGAAACCGCGCGTGGCCGTGGTCACAGGCCTTGCCTGGACGCAGGTTGGAGGCACGATACTGTACATCGAGGCCTGCACATCGAAGGGCAAAGGCAACCTGACAATGACGGGCAACCTGGGCGACGTGATGAAAGAGTCGGCAACGCTGGCCTACGAATACCTGAAGGCCAACGCCGCCGGCTTGGGCATCAACGCTGACCTGTTCGAGAACACCAATATCCATATCCACGTGCCCGAGGGGGCTACGCCCAAGGACGGCCCGTCGGCCGGCATCACGATGTTTACGGCTATGGTCAGCGCCTTTACGGGTCGCAAGGTGCGCCCGGAATATGCTATGACCGGCGAGATTACGCTGCGCGGCGCCGTGACGCCTGTGGGCGGCATACGCGAGAAGATTCTTGCCGCCAAGCGCGCCGGCATTACCGACATAGTGCTATGCGAGGACAACCGCCGCGACGTGGAGGATATAACCCCGGCCTACCTCACAGGCCTCACGTTCCACTACATCAACGAGATGTCGCAGGTGCTGCCGCTGGCACTGATTTAACGGAGTTATTGAGAGAATCACTGTTTACCGATGAAAAGGACAATACTATATCTAATCTGCATCCTGCTGCCTGCCGTTGGCCTCAGGGCCCAAACTGCAACGGCGCCGCGAGCTGCCAACAACTCGGTGCAGACCACGCTGCTGTCGAGCTTCAAGCTGCCGGCGAAGGTCTACGAGATATGCTTTCTCGACGGCAAGCTGCATATCTCGACCGAAGGGATGCTCTTCGCTGTAGGCATATACGGCGACAGACTTGGATTCCCCGAAATCGACACCGCCCTCACCGCCATAGACCCTCTTATGACATACGCTGTGCGCCACCCTTCGAGCGGCGCGTTCTACTATACGAAGAACGATGCCAAGGGCGTAAGCCAGCTGTATGAGTATTATGAGCGCAAGCCTGGCAAATTCGACAGCCGCCGCATCAAGCCTTTCGGATTCTCGTATAGCGTCGAGCACCCTGTTTTTTCGGCCGACGGACGCGCTATGGTGTTTGCCTCCGACTGCCCGATAGGGTTTGGCGGACGCGACCTGTGGTTCTGCGAATTGCGCAATGGCGAATGGCAGTACCCGCAGAATATGGGCCATCGCATAAACACCGAGGGCGATGAGACGATGCCTGCCATATACGGCGAGTTCCTCGTCTTTGCCTCCGACGGCAGGAACGACAGCTATGGCCTGCACGACCTGTACGCGACACGCCTTGTGGCATTGGAGCAGACAGGCGACACGGTTATGATGTACCCTATTGGACGCAGTGCCGTACACAGCCTTGAGGCCCCGTTCTGCTCGGCCGACGACGACTTCGGCTTCACCACGCACGGCAACGCCGGCGGATGGTGGCTGAGCCGCGACACGGCAGGCAACGAGGTGTTCCACAGCTATAGCGGACGTTTGGACTGCGTGCGGCTGAGCGGCAAAGTGACCGACACCAAAGGCCTGGTGATTGCTGGCGCCGAGGTGACCGTGAACCGTGGCAGACGCGACGAGACCACCACACGCTGCGACAGCGAAGGACAATACACGCTCTTCCTACAGCCCGACAGGGAATACGAACTCTCGTTTGCGGCACAGGACTACTTTGTATACAATCAGGCCTTAAGCCTATCGCGCAACAAGGAGGACCGTCTCTATGCAGAAGAGAGCTACAACGTGACCCTGATGGGCTTCGACCTCGACACACCATATTCCTATGCCGACCTCTTCGGCTCGTCGGTCAGCAGCGAGCTGTCGGCGGCAGGGCGCACACGCGTGGACGCTATAGCGCGTTTCCTGACCGAGAACCCACACCTTAAGCTGACCATCGTGTCGGCCTACGACCAGAGCGACGACAAGCCTTTCTGCTCGCTCCTGAACAACTCGCGCCTGAGGGCATTGAATGAATACGTAGTGGCCAAAGGCGTACCGCAGTCGGCCGTCGCAACGTCCACAACAAGACCCTCCGCGGCAGCGGCACAGGACGAGGCTGAAGAGTCGATGTTACCAGGCGCAGCGCAGTCGTCACTGACGGTGTTCTTCATATTTTCGCGATAGTTTTTTTTCGACATAGCATATTGCCGAAAGGCAGGAACGGTCTCTCCCCAACGTTGGAACAGGCCGTTTTTTACGTACTCCTTTTTTCTGCTTAGCGCAGCACTTGCATCCGGCATTCAGGACTATATGAAAAGAAGCAACAGAATCTTTTGATTCTATCGCTTCTTTGGTACCGCATATCGGAGTCGAACCGATGATCTACTGCGTGAGAGGCAGTTGTCCTGGACCACTAGACGAATGCGGCGTGTTGGTATAGGTGTCGGTTCTGCCGACAGCCACGCCTCAGAAAGCGTGGTGATTTCCCTGTCGAAATCGGGTGCAAAAGTACAACTATTTTTTGAATAATCAGCCATTTTATGAAAAAAAGTTTGCCATACTCATTATCTAACTGAAAATCAACATTACTATAAATGCTGTTTTGCGACGCTGCGCGTCGCAAAACAGCATTCCCAGTATCTGATTATTCGAAATTCGACTGAAAAATCACGCCATATTGTGGAAGACGTTGACCACGTCGTCGTCGGCTTCAAGACGCTCGATGAGGCCATTGACATCCTCCTGCTCTTCAGGCGAAAGCTCACGCATAGTGAGGGGGATGCGCTCGAACTTGAACGACTTGATCTCATAGCCCTTGTCCTCAAGGTACTTGGAAATGGGGCCGTAGTTCTTAAAGTCGGCGTAGATCATAATCTCGTCCTCGTCGCGGAACACCTCGTCGATGTCGCAGTCGATAAGCTCAAGTTCCAGCTCGTCCATATCGATGTCGTCGCGCCAAGCCACGACAAAGCTGCACTTGCGCTCAAAGAGAAAGTCGTTCATACCCATCGTGCCCAGTTCGCCTTTGCCGCGCACGAAGGCGGCGCGGATATTGGCTACGGTGCGCGTGGGGTTGTCGGTAGCCGTCTCGACCACGAAGGCGGTGCCGTGAGGGCCTTTGCCGTCATAGACCACCTCTTTGTAGGCCGACTTGTCTTTCTCGGTGGCGCGCTTGATGGCGCGTTCCACGTTCTCCTTTGGCATACTCTCGCTCTTGGCGGTCTGCATCAGCAGGCGCAGGCGCAGGTTGCTCGACGGGTCGGGACCGCCGGCCAGGACTGCCAGCTCAATTTCTTTTCCAATCTTGGTGAAGGTGCGGGCCATATGTCCCCACCTTTTCAGTTTTCTTGCTTTACGGTATTCAAATGCTCTTCCCATTGGGTAAAGGGTTTAAAGTTTAATGTTTAAGGGGTTAAGGGTTGAATGTTTAAGGGTTGAAAGGTTGGAGGTATTTGGGCGTACACGGGGGTACGCCCCTACCGAATTGCTTTCCGCTTTCCGTTTTCCGCTTTCCGCTTAATCAAGTCCTCTGTTGCGTTTCAGGGGTTCCACGCTGGGCTCCTTGCCGCGGAAGTCGACATACATCTTCATCGGGTCGATGGTGTTGCCGTGCGAGAGCAGGAAGCGGAACTTCCGTGCCAGCTCGGGATTGTAGAGGTCACCGCTCTCGCGGAAGGCCTCGAACGCATCGGCATCGAGGATGGCTGTCCAGGTGTAGCTGTAGTAGCCTGCCGAGTATCCGCCGCTGAAGATATGCTGGTAGTAGGGGCTCTTGTAGCGGCTTATAATCTCAGGAATCAAGCCTATCTTGGCCATAGCCTGGTCTTCGAAGTCGGGCAGCACAATCTTTGTGGGCTCGGTGATGCTGTGATAGTCCATATCCAGCAGCGATGCGGCGAGCAGCTCGGTGTTGATGAAACCCTGTCCGTAGGTGCCTGCAGCCTCTATCTTGACGATAAGGCTGTCGGGAATGGCCTCGTCGGTCTTATAATGCTTGGCATACTCCTTCATCACCTGCGGGTGGCGGCACCAGTTCTCCATCACCTGGCTGGGCATCTCCACGAAGTCGCGCGGCACGTTGGTGCCGCTCAGCGAACGGTAGTGGCACTGGCTGAGGATGCCGTGCAGACAGTGACCGAACTCGTGGAAGAGGGTCTCCGACTGGTCGAAGTTGAGCAGCGACGGCTTGTCCTTGGTGGACTTGGTGAAGTTGCAGACCATCTGGATGATGGGTATGACGTTGTTTCCGTCCTTGTCGACATACTGCTCGCGGAAGTTGGTCATCCAGGCGCCGCTGCGCTTGCTCTCGCGCGGGAAGAAGTCCATATAAAGGATGGCAATGACCTTGTCGCCGTCCAAGACCTCATAGCTGATGGCCTCGGGGTGGTATTTAGGCAGTTCGTCGTTCTCGCGGAAGGTGATGCCATAGAGCTTGTTGGCCACGGCGAAGGCACCCTGGCGCACGCGCTCAAGCGGGAAATACTGGCGTATCTGCTCGTCGTCGAGGCTGTAGCGCTCGGCGCGCAGTTTCTCGCAGTAGTAGCGCCAGTCCCAGGGCTGCAGTTTCTCGCCGGGATGGTCCTTTGCAAGCATCTTCTGATACTCGTCGCACTCCTGTTTGGCCTTCTTCAGCGCCGGTGTCCAGAGGTCCATCAGGCACTTGTAGACGGCCTCGGGGGTCTTGGCCAGACAGTCGTCGAGCGTATAGGCGGCGTGGCTCTCGAAGCCCAGAATGCGGGCGCGTTCCAGCCGCAGGTTGACTATGCTGTCGATGATGCCGCTGTTGTCGAACTCCGAGCCCTTCACGCAGCGGTTGGCGTAGTCTTCCCACATCCTCTGACGCAGGGCACGGTCGTTGCAGTTCTGCATAAACGGCTCCCAGCTGGGCATATCCAGCGTGAACAAATAAGGCTCCTTGCAGCTGCTGTCGGCCTCGGCAGCCTCTTTTGCCGCCGCCAGCTGGCCGTCGCTGAGGCCCAGACCCTTCACCTGCTCCTCGCCCAGCGCCAGCTTCTTCTCATTGGTAGCCTTCAGCACATTGTTGCCGAAACGCAGCGTCAGCGAAGCCAGCTGGCTGTTGATTTCGCGGAAGCGGTCCTGCTTGTCGGCGGCGATGTTGGCGCCGTTGCGCACAAAGCCCTTGTAGGTCTCCTCGGTCAGGCGCAGCTGTTCGCTCTCAAGCCCCAGTGCCTCGCGCTGGTCGTAGACGGCCTTGACGCGCTCAAAGAGCTTGGCGTTGAGCATAATGTCGTCGCCGTGGGCCGACACCTTCGGGGTGACCTCCTCCGAAATCTTCTCCATCTCGTCCGAGTTGATGCACTCTGCAAGGTTGAAGAAGACGGCGCTCACCTCGTTCAGCAGGGCGCCGCTCTGCTCCAGGGCCTCAATCGTGTTGGCGAAGGTCGGAGCCTCGCTGTTGTTCACAATGGCGTCGATTTCGGCCTTCTGGCGCTTCATACCCTCCTCGAAGGCGGGCAAATAGTGCTCGGGCTTGATTTTTTCAAAGTCGGGGATGCCGTAAGGCGTGTTCCACTCCCCGAAGAAGGGGTTGTCCATATCATTCTTGTTTTTGCAGGCCGTCGCCAGCAGCAGCGTGGCACAGCCGATTACGAGTAAACTCTTTTTCATTTATTGTTGCGTTTGGTTTGTATGCTTCACTTTATGTGCTCCAGGGCCTTGATGACCTCCTCGAAGGTCTCGGCGTCGAGCTTCTTGGCAAGAATCTTCTTGTCCTTGTCGAGCAGATAGATCTGGGGCGTGGTCTCGATGTTGTAGACCTCGTGCCAGTCGATGTTGGCCTCGCCGCCGTCGATGTTGATCCAGTCCAGATGGTTGGCCTTGATAAACTCGTGCCATTTGGGACGCGTGGCGTCGTCGGGCTCGCTGAGCACGGCGTAGGCCGCGATGTCGCACCTTTCCTTATAGTGCGCATAGCGCTTGTAGAGGTCGGGGATAATGGTCTTGCAATGGCCGCAGGTGGGCGACCAGAATATAAGCAGCGTGTACTTGCCCTTGAGGTTGTAGAGCGACTGCACCTGCCCTTTGTCGTCCTTCATTATCAGCGGCGGCGCCGGCTTGCCGATGAGCAGTTTCTCCCACGTGTCGGCACGCTTCACGTTCATATCCACCGTGCTGGGCGACATCCATTCGCACAGCCCCGGCTCGATGTAACGCTTCACCAGGTGCACATATATCTCGTCATAGCTCATAACGTTGCTTTGCAGATACTTCTCGCTGATGGTGTGGACCAGATAGCGGAAGTTCTCCTTCGACGGCTTGGCCCTGTCTATCAGCGGGTCGACGTACTTGATGATGATGTCGGGCGGTGCATTCTTCAGATAGACGTTGAGATAGCGGTCCAGGCGCTGCTTGAACACCGCCAGCGGCGTGCGCACCAGCGCGTCGTCCTCAAGGCGCGAGTTGTCGAAATAATGCTCCATCAGGTATTCCCATTTCTCCCTGTCGCCCGGCTTGTTGCCGTCCTTGTCCGTGTCGGGGATGTCGGGATCGCGGGTGGCGTTCATCAGCAGGGCCAGCAGGCTGTTGGGATTGTTGTCGATATAGGCGTATTTGATGCTGTCAAGGCGCATCATCTGGTGCTGCCTGAAAGCGGCGAAGGCCGCGCTGTCGGTCATTGCAGCCTGGGCCGAATCGATGGTGCGGAAGACGGCGCGGTTGGCCTTGTGGAAGTCGAACAGCAGCTTGTTCTCATTCGAGCCCTTCACCTTCATATTGCTCTGCCAGCCAGGTTCCTCGGTATCGAAGTGGAAGTCGAGCTTCTCGTTGTTGTAGACGGCAAACTCGACGTATGTCCCAGCCGGATTGACAAAGAAGTAGAGGCCCGGCTTCAGCACCGCCTCCTTGTCCTCGAACACGAACATCCCCTTGTTCGAAATGCGCGCCGTGTCGAAAGCGTAAGTGCCGCCGGCGTAATAGTTGCCCAGATACATCACCGTGTCGGTGTTGCCATAGATAAACAGCGTAAAGCGGTAGCCCTTGTTGGGCTCCTTCTTGCCGCGTCCCGCCCAAGCCTCCTGAACAGTGAGGCCGCATACCAGGACCAGAATGATTGCCAAATAGATACGTTTCATTGCTTTAATTTATTCTGTTTCTTTTCCCTATATAGTAGCTTCAGGCCGCCAAAAAGTTTCAATAACACTCAAAAAAATCTAAAAAACCACTCGCAAAAACATCCAAAAACACTCGCAAAAATATTCCCGAAAACACACTTTGAAAAAAGATAACGCACAAAAACCGAAAATCGTGTAGCAACCCGAAAAAAAACTTGCACCACCCCCCTACCCGCCCCCTACCAACACCGTCCGTGTCCAGTTGTTGTCCGCTCGTTGTCCAGTTGTTGTCCAGTCAATGACTGGACAACAACTGGACAACAACTGGACAACAACTGGACAACGAACGAAGATGGTCTTGTAAAGACCTAAGGGACAAGTAGTTATGGTATGGTGCTGATATTTTGTTATTTTATTGGTTTTCAGATGTTTAAGTAAAAACGGTGTAATTTTAACAATTTTTTAAGTTTTTGCCGTTGCAGGGAATTTTTTGAAAAAAACGAGGTGAAAAGCCCCGAAGGTGCGACGGACCACAGGCAGGGGTGGAGCGCAGCGAAACCCCTGCACAGATGCATCATCCATTTCCAAGCCCCGAAGGGGCGACGGACAGTGCCGGTTTTTCCGTCGGCCCTTCGGGGCTTTTTTTCTTGCACGTTTTCCGCAGGGGTTCCGCTGCGCTCCACCCTTGCCTGCTGTCCGTCGCCCTTTCAGGGCTATGGATGCGACAAGGATCTTATGATTAGGGCTTTACGGTTCGACACACCCACTGCCAAATCTTTTTTTTCAATTCGCTTGCATTATTAAATTTCTCTTCATACCTTTGCAGTTGTGAATCGCGTGTTATATAATTGTACCCCGCAAGACTACTACTACCTCGGTGGATATATTGTTCCTACGCTTGAGGTCTATTTCGACCGCCCACACATTGTCAACGATACCTTCTTTGTAGGTAACACGGAATTTGTAAATATATATTTTAACCCTTTTTTTTATGGAACAAGTTATTTTAGTGTTCCGGGTGGAGTAAGTGCATATATTAAGGATTATGCTCCAAGTTTCAACGGTGTGTTTCATTCCAACAACGGGGATTTTATACCTTGTCAAGCCTGCGAATACACTTCTACCGACCCTCGTTGGTGGCGGCCCGCAAGATATCCAGGCTCTATAGACAACAGCTATATGGGAAACGTTTGGGGCGGGCCGATGGCGATAGTGGCGC
>CAJOMZ010000054.1 GCA_905236645.1 uncultured Bacteroidales bacterium | reverse complement strand
GAATGACGGTGTCGGGCTCCCAGCAGTCGTTGAGCGCCCAGCAGTCGGTGACCAGTATGCCGTCGTAGTGCCAGCGGTTGCGCAGTATGTCGACCAGCAGGTGGTGGCTGGTGCAGCAGGGCTCGCCGTTCAGCCTGTTGTAGGCGCACATCACCTGCTGCACGTCGCCGTGCCGGATTATGTATTCAAAGGCAGGGAGATAGGTGGTCCACAGGTCGCGGTTCGAGATGCGCGCGTCGAACTGGTGGCGCAGCCCCTCGGGACCGCTGTGGACGGCCAGGTGCTTGAGGCAGGCAGCCGACTTTAGGAACGGAAAGCGGAAAGCGGAAAGCGGAAAACTGGCTGCCGCGTCAACAGAGCTTTCCGCTTTCCGCTTTCCGCTTTCCGCTCCACAGTTTCCTTGCAGGCCTCTGACTGCCGCCAGGCCCATCTGTGCCGTCAGGTAGGGGTCTTCGCCGAAGGTCTCCATTCCGCGTCCCCAGCGCGGGTCGCGGAAGATGTTGATGTTGGGCGTGAAGAAGGTCAGGCCCGTGTTGTCGCCATACTCGCCTGCGGCCTGCGACTGGCGGTGCTTGCGGACACCCTCGTCGGCAATGAGTGCGTACACCTCCTCTATCATATCGGGGTCGAAGGAGGCCGCCAGCGCGATGGGCATCGGATAGACGGTGGCAACGCCGTTGCGGGCTATGCCGTGCAGGGCCTCGTTCCACCAGCTGTAGGGCTTGATGCCGAGCCGCTCGACGGCAGGGTTCTGATGCTCGAGGAAGGCCAGTTTCTCGTCGAGGGTCAGCCGCGATATGAGGTCGTCGACGCGCCGGCCTACGGTCAGCGAGGTGTCTTGGAAGGGGTATTGCTGCGCCTTGCAGACGCCGGTCGGGAGGAGCGCGAGTGCGAGGACCAGAAGGGCAGGCGGGGCAAGGAAGGTGAATGTTTTTTTCATCGTGTCGTTAAACAAAAAAGCCCCGTTTGCGGCGGGGCTCAGGATTTTGGTTGTTGACAGGCAGGAGCCTGGTTATTCTGCTTGTGCAAAGGCAATGAAGCCGTCCATCTCGGGGAAGAATGCCGACTCGGGGTAGTTGGCCTTCACCTTCTGGAAGCACTCTACGGCCTTGCTGTTGTCGCCGTTCATCAGATAGACGATGCCGGCTTTGAAGAGGGCAAAGGGAGCGGTGATGGGGTTGTCGTCCATCGAAGCGGCCTTGTTGTAGTGCTTGATGGCGGCGGCGTTGTTGCCGAGCTCTATTTCGGCGTCGCCCTTCATCATCTCGTCGAAGACAGGGGTCAGCTGGTCCTTGCCGTTGTATTTGTCGAGATATTTCAGAGCCTCTTGGTACTGGCCAAGGCGGAGGAAGCTGATGCCAGCCTCGTATCTGGCACGCTTGCCGGCGCTGGTAGAACCGTATTTGTCAATGACTTGCAGCAGACCGACACTGTATTTGTCGTTGGTCGTGGTGTCGCCGTAGAGGGCCGACTGGAAATCGCCCTGGGCAAAGAACTGCTCGGCGGCAAAAATTGCCTCGTTAGCCTTCTGCTGACGGGGCTCGGAGACGAATTTCTTGATGCCGAAGATGGCCAAAACCACCACGACAACGGCGATGATACAGGCTATGATTGCCTTCTGGTTTTTTTCGATAAATTGTTCACTTTTAGAAATAAAACTGATGTTTTCAGTGTTGGTTTCTTTTGCGTTCTGTTCCATTTTATATCTGTTTTTTTTCTTATTTTTGATGCAAATTTGAGTTTGCAAAAATAGTTATTTTTTTTCATAACGCAGAAATATTTTTTCTTTTGCTGGTTGATAACGAATTATTTTGAAAAAAAAAGTCAGTTCAACATTCTAAAATATAGAGATTTACGTTTTGTCAAAAAAAATATTCGGCAAAATATTAATTTTTTCATAAAAAATGTTTAATTTTGCAAATCTTAAATAATGTTACAAGTATTATGGACACAAATACAAAATATTTGGGATTGGAAATAAAAAGCCCGATAATTGCAGGCAGTTGCGGGCTTACAAACGATATTTCAAAACTCGAGCAGCTTGAGGCTGCCGGAGCAGGTGCGGTTGTCATCAAGTCGGTTTTCGAAGAGCAGATTATCTATGATATCAAGCGCAACCTGAGTATGATGGCCCCGACCGACAACTACGGTATGAGCTATGAGTACATTGCCTCGCACGTGGCCGACGACTCGCTGGGCAAGCATTTCGAGTTGATCGGGGAGGCCAAGAAGCGTCTTCATATTCCGGTGGTGGGCAGCATCAACTGCTATTCGTTCGAGAACTGGATGACCTACACGCAGCGCTTCCAGGATGCCGGATGCGACGCATTGGAGCTCAATATGGCCATTCTGCCTTACGAGACTACGCTGTCGTGCGAGGACGTCGACCGTCTGTTTTCGGACATCATCAACACCTTGCGCAAGTCGGTGAGCATCCCCATCAGCATCAAGGTGAGCCAGAACTTTACCGATATGGCCAACTTTATGCAGCGCCTGTCGTGGATGAATGTGAACGGCATTACGATGTTCAACAAGGCGTTGAATGTCGATATCGATACCGACAAGATGGAACTGATGCACGCCCCGTCGCTGTCGTCGCCAGATGAGATTTACAATACGCTGCGCTGGGTGGCTATACTGAGCAAGAAGCTGCGTTGCGACATATCCGCCTCGACTGGCGTACACACGGCCGACGATGTCGTGAAGATGCTGCTTGCAGGCGCCGGCACGGTCCAGGTGGTTTCGTGCCTTTACAAGAACGGCGTGGAGTATATGCGCACGCTGAACGACGGTCTGCGCGACTGGATGGGCAGGAAGGGCTTTGATTCGATAGAGCAGTTCAGAGGCAAGCTGGCTGCCAAGGCCAACGAGCAGTCTTCGATGCTTTACCGCACGCAGTTTATGAAACACTTTGCCCAGATTTGACGGCAATAGAATACACTTTATTGACAAACCCACAGATTTTATGGAAGTAACCCGACTTTTTGATTTGTTGGAGTATCGTAGGCAGACCCATCCCGACAGGGCTGTGTTTGTGGCTAAATATAATGGAAACTGGAGTAAAATCTTTATAGACGAGTATATTGACAAGGTAAACAATGTCAGCTACGGCCTGCTTAAGCTGGGTCTGCAAAGGGACGACAAGGTGGCTCTCATCTCGTCAAACTGCCCTGAGTGGAACTATCTGGATATGGCCGTGCAGCAGATTGGCTGCGTGCTGGTGCCTATCTATCCGACAATCAGCGCTTCGGACTATCAGTTTATACTCTCTAATGCAGACGTCAAGATTGTTTTCATTGACAATATCGATTTGATGCGCCGCCTTAAGGATGTCCTTAAGGATCTGCCTAACATTCAGGCTGTGTATACTTTCAAGCCGGTGGAGCACGAGCAGGAGGTCCTGTCTTCATACAATGTGCACCAAGGCGGTTGCCTGAACGACCTGATTGAGCTGGGGCAGGCGAACCCTGCCGCCGAGAAGGTGGAGGAGCTGAAGGCTTCTATTAGTCCGCGCGACGTGGCGACAATGATCTATACCAGCGGCACCACGGGCTTCCCGAAGGGCGTGATGCTGTGTCACGAGAATATTATCACTAACCTTGAGGGTGTCAAGATTACGCCTAAGCCGTATTTCTCACGCGCCTTGAGCTTTCTGCCGCTTTGCCACATCTATGAGCGGATGATGAACTATCTGTACCAGTTTATGGGTTACGAGACGTATTATGCGGAAAGTATCGCCAAGGTCGCGGACAATGTGAAGTACGCCAAGCCTTATATGATGACGGCGGTGCCGCGATTCATCGAGAAGATGTATGACGGCATATTCCGCAGCGGCCAAAAACAGAAGGGCCTGAAAAAGAAGATCTTTTTCTGGGCTTTGGACCTTGCTTTGGAGTATGACCTTGATGGCACTACTTTCTGGTACAACTGCAAGCGCAAGGTGGCCGACAAGCTGGTGTACGGGAAGATTCGCGAAAACTTTGGAGGTTGCCTTGAGATGTTTGTGTCTGGAGGCTCGGCAATACAGCCGCGCCTTGCCAAGTTCTTCACTTGTATAGGTATGAACATCTATGAGGGCTATGGCCTTACCGAGACTGCGCCGGTCATCGCTGTGAGCAGTGCTTTGCCTCACGGCATCAAGCTTGGCACAGCCGGTCTGCCGCTGCCTGGTGTAGAGGTGAAGATACTGCCCGAGAATGGCGAGATTGTATGCCGTGGCAAGAATGTTATGCTCGGCTATTACAAGGCTCCCGAACTGACCGCTTCGGTGATAGATGCCGATGGCTGGTTCCACACGGGCGATACTGGCGCCTTTGAACCTGAAGGACAGCTGCGCATCACAGGGCGTGTAAAGACTATGTTCAAGACTTCTATGGGCAAGTATGTCAACCCTGAGGTGATCGAGGAAAAGTTCAAGGAGTCGCCCTTCGTGCTGGATATGATGGTGGTAGGCGAGAACCAGAAGTTCGCCGCCGCTCTCATTCTGCCTGATTTCGACTTCCTTAAGGAGTGGCAGGAACGTCACGGCATTCATTGCTCCACCCCTGAAGAGATGGTCAAGGACCAGAGGACACTCGAACGCTACAACCGTGTCGTCGAGAAGTACAACAAGTTCTTTGGCTCGACCGAGCAGATTAAGCGTTATAAGGTGATAAACGACACGTGGACAGAGGCCAACGGTTGTATGACACCCACGATGAAGATAAAACGTAATGTCATCGTTAAGCGACTTAAAGAAGAAATTGACAGTCTGTTTGAATAAGAATTATTAATCAGGGGACGCTTTTGTTTCCTCCAAATACTATTACATTATGGATGAAAAAATACCCAGTTTCTTTCGGTTTGAGGACCTTCGTGTTTACGGCAAAGCTGTAGATTACAACCGCTGGCTTATCGGAGCCTTGGGCAACGCAAGCTCGGAAAGCGAGAAATGCCTGTGCCACTCTTTCGTACAGTCGGCTATGGATATTGCCGTCAACATAGTGGAAGGCTCATCTCGAAGCAAGAGCCAGTTCGACCACTACTTGAAGATAGCAAAGTCGGCCATCCGCGAGTGTGTGATTTACACTGCTCTTGCCAACGGTATCGGACTGATGTCGGACGAGGCCTGCGAGAAGTCAAGAGAACTGCTGATGGAGCTGACCCGTATGATCGGTGCCCTTATCATCTCGTTGCAGCGAGGCTCCCGCCGTTCACGCGAGGCTGATTACAGCGCCCCGTCTTTGCAGGACGACGCAGAGGACGCTACCGCCGACAGCGATTTTGATAGTACCTTTGACGAAATAAGCTGAATAAGACATAGGCTGCCTGATGTGTAGCATCGCGCGGAATCCGTGAGGACCATAAGTTGGCAGAAAACACCTGCCAACTATTATCGTTTTGTTATGAACAACCATTGTAATGATTAAATTATGAAAACTTTACCATCCTATCCCAATCTGCCAATGCTGCATCATACCGACAGCAACAATTTCTTTCTTATTGCCGGCCCTTGTGTAATAGAAGACGAGAAATCGCCTTTCCAGATAGCCGAGAGACTGCTGGAAATCACCGACAAACTGCACATTCCCTTCGCTTTCAAGGCGTCGTACCGCAAAGCCAACCGCTCGCGCGTCGACTCGTTTACCGGCATAGGCGACTGGGAAGGCCTTGACATATTGAAACATATCCGTGAGCGATACAATATACCCGTTGTGACGGATATCCATAATGAGACAGAGGCCGCCACTGCCGCCGAGTTCGTCGATGTGCTGCAGATTCCTGCATTCCTGTGCCGCCAGACGTCGTTGCTGGCAGCTGCTGCCGAGACCGGCCGTGTGGTGAATGTCAAGAAAGGCCAGTTTCTCTCGCCAGAGTCTATGGTGCACGCCGTCAACAAGATAAAGTACTATGGCGGTAAAGACATAATGCTCACTGAGCGTGGAACCACGTTTGGCTATCAAGACCTGGTGGTCGACTTCCGCAGCGTGCCGATTATGAAGCGCAACGAAGTGCCTGTTGTCGTCGATATCACCCACTCTTTGCAGAAACCCAACCAGCCAAGCGGAATCAGCGGCGGCGACCCTGAGATGATTGAGACAATAGGCCGTGCCGCTGTAGCCAACTGCTGCGACGGCATATTCCTCGAAACGCACCCCGACCCGCGCAATGCTAAATCGGACGGCGCCAATATGCTGCCGCTCGACCTGGCCGAAGATCTGCTGGGACGACTTGTGACCATCGGCCGCATCGCAAGAGAAGTGTAACTGACAAAATCATATAATACCACAAAACTAATGAAGCTAAATCTAACTAAACCCATCGTATTCTTCGACCTTGAAACCACTGGAGTCCAAGTGGGTTCGGACCATATCATACAAGTCTGCCTCCTCAAGGTTCTGCCCGACGGAACGGAGTCGGATGTCACTTATCTGGTGCGCCCCGCAGACAACAATGGCAAGACATTGCATATCCCCGAAGAGTCAACGGCAATCCATCACATCACCGACGCTATGGTTGCCGACAAGCCCACGTTCAAAGAGCTGGCCCCGACCGTTGCCGAATTCATAGGCAACGCTGATCTGGCGGGATACAATTCCAACAAGTTCGATGTGCCGCTGCTGGTCGAGGAGTTTCTCCGCGCAGGCGTCGATTTCTCTCTGAAAGAGCGTCATCTTGTCGATGTCCAAAACATCTTCCATCGAATGGAACCCCGCACGCTTGTTGCGGCATATAAGTTCTACTGCGGCAAGGAACTCGACGGAGCGCACAGCGCCGATGCCGACACCAAGGCCACCTACGAAGTCCTCAAAGCCCAGCTTGACCATTACAAAGACACTCCTTTCGTCGACCGCGACGGCAAAACATCCGTGCCCATCGTCAACGACATCGCCGCACTGAGCGACTTTACCGCCAACTCACAATGGGCCGATCTCGTAGGACATATCGGCTACGACAAGGCGCATCACGAAATATTCAACTTCGGAAAGCATAAAGGCAAGACCCTCGAAAAGGTATTCACCCAGGAACCAGCCTACTATGACTGGATGATGAAAGCCGACTTCCCGCTTTCCACCAAGCAGGTGGTGATGGAGGTGCAACGCCGTATGGTCGAGGCCAAGCGCCGCAAAGACCAAGAAAAACTGCAGGCTCTGAAGCTGAAGTTCGAAGGATGAAAATTATCTGCATCGCCCGCAACTATAGCGAACACGCAGCCGAAATGGGTGCCCCGCAATACGAGCGTGGTTCGCGTGAAGCCGTGTCGCCTGCCTTTTTCCTCAAGCCCGACAGTGCGTTGCTGCTCAAAAACCAACCGTTCTTCTACCCCGAGTTCAGCCAGCGTATCGAGTATGAGACCGAACTTGTGGTGCGCATCGACAAGGTCGGCAAGAGCATCGAGGAGCGCTTCGCACACAAATACTATAGCTCCGTGACGCTCGGCATCGACTTCACGGCTCGCGACCTGCAGCAGCAGGCCAAACAAAAGGGGCTGCCGTGGACGCTTTCCAAAGGCTTCGACGGCTCTGCTGTGCTGGGCGATTTCATACCCCTGTCCGATCTCGGGAACGACATACAGAATCTCTCTTTCTCATTGACCCGCAACGGCCAAGTGGTGCAACACGGCAACACTCGCGATATGCTGTGCAGTGTCGACCGTATGATATCGTATATCTCTGATTTTATGCTGCTTCGCACTGGCGACCTTATCTATACCGGCACCTCGGCCGGTGTCGGCCCTGTCGCCATAGGCGACACCCTCGAGGGCATCCTCGAAGGCCGCCACATCCTTACCTGCCGCATAAAATAGTGTATCCTCTTTCGGAAGAAGCCTGCTTACAAAAAGTACAACCTACTTCTCCAGCGTGTATTCGAGGAACATCGTCTGGGTTATCTGTTCGCCTGCGACGCGGAGAGTTATGGGCAGGAATGAGCTTACCGTTGGTTCGGCGCGGCGGTTGTCCATACGCAGATAGATAGTAAGGTCCTGTCCTGGCGTAAGTTTGCTATAGCCAACCACCTTGACGTCGGGCGAGCCGACACTGATGAAGTCGAGCGTCGTCTCGCTTATGGCCGTGTGCTGCAGGTGTACCTGTATGTCTGCGTATTCGCCTGTAAAGTAAGTGCCTACGTGCATTGCGCGAGTGGGCAGGCGCAGACAACTTATCAGGGAGCTGTCGTCCTCCAAATACTGATAGTCCAGAATCTCTATGCGTCGCTCACGGGCGGCCTCCACGCTGTACACCGACTTGTTGGTCTGCCGCGGGTCGTTGCTCACGCCCTTGTCGGCAAGCGTGCTTCCGTGGGCTATCTCCCTGATTTGCAGCGAGCCGCCGTTTGTGCCCATAAAGCGCGTAAGCACACCTTTCTGGTACTCCATTATCTGGTTGACTATCGATGCGATGCGACGCTTTGAGATAATCTGATTGTAGTCCGATGTATGAATAGGGCTGGCGTACCCTTCAACGGTCATAGAGATGCGGTGGCCGGCCTTGAGGTCGTCGAGCATAAGGTCGAGGAACTGCTCGAAGCGCTCGCAGTTGTATTGCACTTCGCCGTCGAAGAAGTAGTCGATGGCGCCGCAGATCGAGTCGTAATTGTCCTTGTCGGCGGTCGAAGCGTGAGCCTTCTTGTATTCGCTGCGCTTGAACATATAAGTGTTGTACAGATGGAAATAGTTGACAGTCGTGGTGGCCAGCTTCGATTTCGGGTCGGGCTCGTCGTTGTGGAAGTAAAGCTTTATCGGCAGCAGGTTGTGCACCGCGCTCTTCTGCGCGATGGCCACAGGCTGTTCCTCAATGCGTCTCGGTTGCTGCTTTTTCGCTGTCTTCCAGCTGTATATGTCGTTGCAGCAAGTGTTGTCGTTGATAAAGAACGAGCCTCTGCGGTTTGACGTGAGGTAGCCCGAGCCGGGCAGGTCGCTGTTCACCGTAAAGTACAGGTCGTTGGCGGGGCTGTTCAGCGTGCTGCCAAGATTGTAGGGTTCCTCCCAGCTGTCGCGCATCCCCTTGGCGCAGAACACGTCATAGCCGCCATAGCCCATATGCCAGTCGGACGAGAAGTACAGCTGCTGGCCGTTGTTGTCATAGAACGGCGTTATCTCGTTGCCGGCGGTGTTCACCGGCGAGCCCAGGTTGATGCAGTTGCCGGGCTTCTTTTCATCTTGGATAACAGAGTACCAGATGTCCATTCCGCCCATTCCCCCGGGGCGGTCGGAAACGAAATACAGCACCGTCGTGCCGTCGGCCAGATAGCCCACCGACGGCTGTGTCGACGTGTAGCCCTCCAGGTTGATGTCGCCGCCCATCTTCTTGGCCTTCTGCCACTTGCCCTTGCTGTAGTGCGACACATATATCTCGCAGGGGATGTTGGCGAAATCGTCAGTCTGGCACAGCGTGAAGTAGATGTTGTTGTGCCGTGGGTCGAAAGCCACGTTGCACGAATGCTTCTCCTTGTTGTTCAGGCCCCAGTTGTTGACGGTGGCCTCATTGGGGCTGTCGCCGCTGAAGTCGGCCTGGAAAATCTGCATCAACACAAGGTCCGAGAACACGGCGTTCTTCGCCCCTGGCTTCGAAATCTCGCGCATCGACGAGAAAAGCAGCAGCGAGTCGCCCATCATCACGGCGCCCGATTCGCTGTATTCGGTGTTGATGTTCTTGCTCTCGTGCTTCACTGTGAAGGCGGTCGGAGCCTCGACGCTGTCCAGCACCCACTGGCAGGCCCGTGCCTCCTGGCGTGCGCGCTGCTCAAGCTGCTCGTTGATGGCCGTGCGCAGGTACTTCTGATAGAACGCAAGCGCCGAGTCAGCGTAGCCGGCCATACGGTACATCGAGGCGAGGAAATACTCCGTGTGCGGATATATCGGTGCCGCCGCCGAATTGTTCACGATGGTGTAATACTTGATAGCCTTGTTGTAGTTGTTGGCCAAGCGGTGCGACTCGGCAATCTTGTAGGCTGTTTTTGGGTCGTGCGACTTGCGGTACTCGTTGGCATACAGGTCCGCCGCGGTCTTGTAGTAGCCCAACTTGAAGGCTTCGTCGGCCTCGGCTGTCTGCGCCTTGACATTGTTGCCGAGCGATGCCAATGCCACGATTGCGGCGAAGAAGAGAAGGTACTTATGTTTCATAATCTTATATTATTTTGTTCATATACAGATATTTGTCTCTTAATGTCTCGATGCTTCAGATGATTGGGCACGGCATAGCCTTGCGGTTGACGCGGTGGTTGCGCACCAGGCGATAGACGATGTTCATCTCGAACGACCCTATCGACCTCGAAGCCGGCGTCAGCTTCGACAGGTTCGCGTCGTAGAGCAGGGCGAAGATGAACGAGTTGTACTCCACCGAGAACTGCACCAGCGCCGCGTCGCGCCAGCGATAGTGCACGCCCGCGCCTATCGACACATAGTGGTCGGACGACTCCGAAAGGTAGTACTTCGCGTCGCATCCCGCCAACGCCTCCATATACTTGTTCTGCACGGTGACCGAGACCAACGGCAGCAGGCCCAGATTGCCTCCGTTGCGGTATTCGCACCGCGCGTAGGCATTGAACTTGCGGTACAGCCTCGCGTCGCCCAGCCCCAGGTACGAGATGTCGGGCTCGTTGAGGTTGCGTCCCGACAGGCCCAGCTTCAGGTAGAAGTCGTCGCCGGGCTGGTAGAACCACGCAATGCCGGCCCCGACGGTAAGGAACGACGCCGAGTTCGACAGGATGTCGTCGCTCGGGTCCGCCAGCTCTATGTTGTCGGTCCTGAAGCCAGCCTGTCCAAAGCCAGCTTCGGCGGCAACCGACAGGAAATTGTCGTTGCTGTTCGACAGAGCCTTGTAGTACGACAGTGTGATGCTGCCGGCCGTGGTGCCGTAGTTGAGCGTGCCTGCGCGGTCGTTGTACACTATGGCACTATGGCGCCTATGCTGACGCCGTCGTGGTTGTAGCGACGCCTCGCAACGGGTATCTCGGCGGTGGCGGCAACGGTCTGAAAGGCCTTCGACACCGACGCCCATTGGTTGCGGTAGGTGAGGCCGAACCGCCCGGCCCCGTCGAAGAAGCCTGAATAGGCGGGATTGAACAGTATCGGGTTGAAGTCGGTCTGCGAGAAGTGGATGTCCTGCGAGCGGAGAGGCGTTGCCAGGGAGCAGAGAACGACGAGTGCCGCAACCGTCAGGATGCGCCGGGTGTTCGCCGTTTTTCTTGTTCCGTTTTCCGTTTTCATCTCTCATTTCCCGATTGGTTTGCTATTTGCATTTCACCATTCTCTTGTCATTGTCAGCCTTGTCCCTTCCTGTCCCTATCTCGTGTATGGCGGCAGTGCGATGTCGGCAAAGTCGCCTTGCAGGTACTTGAAGTAGCCGGCAATGCCCACCATCGCCGCGTTGTCGGTGCAGAACTGCAGCGGCGGCAGGTACACCTTCCAGTGGTGCCTCTCGCCCATACGCTGCAGCGATTCGCGCAGGTAGGAGTTGGCCGACACGCCGCCGGCTATGGCCACCTGCCCTATGTGGTTGCGCAGCGCCGCCTTCTCGAGCTTCTTCAGCAGAAAGTCCATTATGCACTTCTGTATCGATGCGCAGAGGTCTTCCTTGTGTTTCTCAATGAATTGCGGGTCTTCCTGCAGGCGGTCGCGCAGGAAGTAGAGGAACGATGTCTTGATGCCGCTGAAGCTGTAGTCGAGCCCCGCGATGTTGGGCGTGGCGAAGTGGAACGCATCGGCGTTGCCGCTCCTTGCCAGCTTGTCGATGACGGGGCCGCCCGGGTAGGGCAGGTCCATTATCTTGGCCGCCTTGTCGACAGCCTCGCCCGCCGCGTCGTCGATGGTCTGTCCTAATAGTTCCATCTCCAAGTGGCTGTGCAGCAGCAGTATCTGCGTATGCCCGCCGCTCACCAGCAGGCACAGCAGCGGGAAGCGTGGCGGCGTATAGGTGTCGTCGCGCTTGATGAAGTGGGCCAGTATGTGGGCCTGCAGGTGGTTGACCTCGATCAGCACCAGATGGGTGTGGGCCAGCACCACGCTCTGTCCCTTGCGGTTCTCCTGCTGCAGGGCAAAGCAGATGCGCGGCAGCTTCTCCTCCACGCCGTCTGTCCGTTC
>CAJOMZ010000053.1 GCA_905236645.1 uncultured Bacteroidales bacterium | reverse complement strand
GTGAACATGCTAGGGACGCTAAAATGACAGGCCTCATACTTAATGCAGTCGAAGAAATCCTCTCTTCTACCTTGCTCATAATAATACCGAGCAAGAAACAGGATGGACGCTGTCGATGTGATCCAGGAGCTTGACGAGGAGGATCGCGAGGATGTTATCAGCCATATCGACGATGTTGAGCAGGCAGGCGATATTGTTGACCTGCTGCAATATGACGAGGACACCGCCGGTGGTTACATGTCCACCGAGATGATTGTCGTCAACGAGAACATGTCCATGCCCGACTGCATCAAGGCCATGCGTCAGCAGGCTGAGGATCTGGACGAAATCTATAACATTTATGTCGTGGACGACGACAACCGCCTGAAAGGCATCTTCCCCTTGAAGACGACCATAACCAACCCCTCGGCCAAGTATGCCACTGACGCAGAGGCGGTCATCAACATCATCACGTCGGCGCACATCAAGAAGAACCACTTTATCAGCTTTGGTGTCAACGCGGCCACACAGCCCAACGTGAGCCCCTGGCTGAGCTACACCTGGGCCAACGAGAAGCTGAGCGTCAACCTCTTCACCAACTTCCGCTACAGCACTTCGCAGAACGACTCGTGGAGCTGGAGCCGCACGCGGCAGGATAACCCGCTCTATGCGGGCAACCTCGACTCGCTGCAGGATGTCATCTACGAGCGCGACAGCTCGTGGGTCGAAGGGCGCAGTCTGAACGGCAGCATCGGCCTGCACATCGACTACGAGATAGACAGTATGAGCGACATCGGCGTGTGGGGCAACTTCAACCTCAACAGCAGCAGCAACAGCAGCGACCGCTGGCACAGCCGCGACGTGTATCTGCCCACGCCAAGCATCTACCAATACGATATGAGCAACGATGTCAATACGCGCAACTTCTTCGGTATGTTTGGCGGCAACTACACCAAAAAGTTTGACCGCGAGGGTCACAACCTGCGCGTTTTCCTGTTCGGCTCGACCAACAACAGCAGTGGTTTCACCTCCTACAGCCGCCTTTACAACATCACCGACACCACGTCGGCTTTCGACCGAAACACCTTCAAATACTACGACAACACGGCCCACGGCACCGACGTCAACATCCGCGCCCGCTACAACCGCCCCTACAGCAAGAACGGCGAGATGAGCTACGGCCTTTCTTTCGGCACCGACAACAGCAAACGCGACTACAAGCCCTACATCCTCGATACCACCTACAACGACGGCGTGACCGTCCTCGACGCGACGCTCTACGACGCCCTGCGGCGCTACGTCTTTGAAGACCACGAGAACGAGGTCGATGCCGACGTCGAATGGACGCACCGCTGGGGCGGCTTCACGCTTCAGCTCGGTATGGGAGCCCGCCTGACCAACGACCATTTCTCATACACCGAGACGGGGCTGCAGGCTGGCGACGACTACACAACCAACCACATCACCTACAACCCCTCGGTCCACCTCAGCTACCGCACCGAGCAGATGCACAACTTCAAGCTCAACTACTCGCTGCGTATGCGCAACCCATCGGCTACCGACCTCACCACCTACCGCACCTATACCGAGGACAGCTACAGCACCGGCAACCGCGACCTGACGCAGAGCTACACCCACAACGCCGAAGCGGGATGGACCAAGTTCTTTATGTGGGGCAGCCTGGGACTGGAAGGCTACGGGCGCCTCTCGACGGTCGAAATAGACAACCTGGCCGACGTCACAGACGCCATTGACCCCTACATCGGCCGCATCATACAGTATTCCACACCCTACAACATCGGCTCGTCGTGGCGCTATGGCACGTCGCTCAACGCCACCTACCGCCCCAGGGTTCTTCAACCTGAGGCTCTATGCCAATGTGTACGACTATGGCTACTCGATGCAGTACGACAAGCTGGGCCAGGACCCCTACGAGGACAGCAAATGGAGCTACAGCATCCGCCTGAATATGTGGACTAAGGTTTGGAACAAATACCAGATCCACGCCTCGGCCAACTATACCTCGCCCACCTTGGGACTGATGTCCACCCGCAGCGCCCGCTACTGGGTCAATATGGGTGTGCGCGCCGACTTCTTCAACCGCAAGCTGAGCGCTTACATCAACATCCAGGACATCTTCAACTGGGGCAAAAACATCGGACAGGCCAGCAGCAACACCAACCCCTACTACCTCAGCGAGAGCAAGCTGCGCACCCTCAACAGCCGCTATATCAGCGCGGGCATCACGCTGCGCTTCGGCAAGATGGAGCTGGAGAGGAACAGTCAGAGTGGCAGCGAGGCCGAAGGCACTTCGACAGACACCACTTCGACAAGCTACTGAAACAGCTTAACACGCTGACAAGCAACAATAATAAGGCACCGGCATATCACCGGTGCCTTTTTTGTACCAAAAGTAGTCGATTAGGATGCCCCTGCAAGCCACAAACCCAGCCGCGACCGCTGGCAGAGCCTCGGGCAACTGTCACACAGACAACGAAGTACAAAAAAGTTGCAAAAATATTTTGCAGGTATTGAAAAACTTTGTACCTTTGCACCCGATTTTGAGAGAGGAAAAGAGCTTTTTCCACGTTCACAATCGACATTGTCCTATGGTGTAACGGTAGCACATCTGACTCTGGATCAGCTTGTCTTGGTTCGAATCCAGGTAGGACAACGAGAGACGCCCCGACAAGGGGCGTTTTTTTTGTTTGTATACGATATGTGATTTCGATGGGAAACACCCCGATGAGTCAGGCGCATAGTCCAGCATTAGATAACAGATGATTTAAATTGTTTTGGCAGATTCAGAAAAAAGTTGTATTTTTGCATTGTGAAAACAGAATGGAGTATGTGGGAATATGCCAATGCGTTAATGCGTTAATATCAACAAAGTGAATAAATAAACACAACAAATCCGAAGGGGCTTGCCCCTGTGCAAGCCCGCAGAAAGAACAGAAACAGAAGAAATATAAACACCTAACATAAAGCGTTTTTGCTTTGCTGTTATACAAAAACACCAACTAATGGATAAGAGAACGTTAGAATTTGTAACCTACTGTATTGCGAAACTGTCTGCACTGCTGAAACTGCCACAACAAGAGGTGTATCGCCGGCTGAACAGTTCAGGGATACTATATGATTATATAGTTCCCTCGTATGTCGTCCTGCATACTTTCAGTTCTCGATATACAAGAAAAATACAGCGAACTAATGGTATATTTTGAATCCAACTTCTAACATTCAACAGGAAAAGTAAGACTACCATTTTTGCATTTTATAATAATCTGTAAAAGAAACACCAACACATTGAAAAACAAAGTATATATAGAGACATACGGCTGTCAGATGAATTTTGCCGACAGCGAAATTGTAGGTGCAATTCTGACAAAAGAGGGCTATGGCATAGTCAGCGATATTAACGAGGCTGATTTTATACTGATTAACACTTGTGCCATACGCGACAACGCGGAGCAACGCATCAGGAAACGTCTGCGCGAGCTGAAAGCTCTGCAGAGGCAACGCCAATGGGTGAGGATCGGCATTCTGGGCTGTATGGCAGAAAGGCTGCAAAAGCAGCTGATGGAGGAAGAGGACAATGTTTCGTTCATTGTCGGTCCCGACGCATACCGCAAGCTGCCCGAAATGCTTGGCCATATCAAAGACGGCGAGAAACTGGCGGAGACCCTGCTGAGCGAGGTGGAGACCTACGCCGACATCGAGCCTGTGCGTTACGACACAAACGGCATCACTGCCTATATCAGCATTATGCGCGGCTGCCAGAACTACTGTGCCTATTGCGTGGTGCCTTACACTCGAGGCCGCGAGCGCAGCCGCGACCCGGAGACCATTGTCGGCGAGGCACGCGACCTGTTTGAGAAGGGTTATAGAGAGGTGACGCTGCTGGGACAGAACGTCAACAGCTATCGCTGGAAAGCGGAAAGCGGGAAGCAGGAAGCGGAAAGCGAATTTGTCGGCTTTCCGCAACTGATGGCTATGGTGGCTGAAGTGAGTCCTTTGCTGCGTGTACGTTTCGCCACATCGCATCCCAAAGACCTGAGCGATGAACTGCTGCAGGTAATGGCACGATATGACAACATCTGCAAATGCATTCATTTGCCTGTGCAGTCGGGCAGCGAGAGGATGCTGAAGCTGATGAACCGCCGATACACTCCTGAATGGTATTTGAACCGCATCGATGCCATACGCAGGTATTTGCCGACTTGCAGCATAACGACTGATGTGATTGCCGGTTTCTGCAGCGAGACGGAGGAGGACCATCAGGCGACACTTGAAATGTTCCGCAAGGTCAGATACGACTACGCCTATATGTTCAAGTTTTCTATGCGCCCGAACACATACGCTGCCAAGCACCTGCAGGACGATATACCCGACGACGTGAAGACACGACGGCTGGAGGAAATCATTGCATTGCAGGGCGAAATAGCATTGGAGAACAACAAAAAAGAGATTGGAAAGACCTACGAGGTGCTGATTGAAGGTGTGTCGCACCGTTCAGAGCAACAGCTGTTTGGCCGCAACAGTCAGAACAAGGTGATAGTCTTCGATCGCGGGAGCCTTGAGCCAGGCCAATACGCAATGATTCGTGTGACGCGATGCACGTCGGCGACACTGATTGGCGAGGTTGTGGACAATAAATAAGTCAAACGTGCGTTAATACAAAGAATCATCGTAAATATCATATATCCGTATGAGCAAGAGTGGTTTTTTTCAGAAACATCCGTGGGTGTTGCACACGCTGATAGCAATAGGCATTTCGTTGCTTATTGTGGTGATTGTCTTTGTCATATTGAGACATTACGGACGTGTGGGGCAAGAATACCCTACGCCATACGTGGTGGGACAATATGTGGACGAGCTTGGCAATGACGAGCTTGGACTTGAGTATGTAATTATCGACTCTATCTATCAACCCAACCACAAGGGGGGATACATTCTGCGTCAAGACCCTGATTCGGGTGCTATGATCAAGACTGGGCGCAAGATTTACCTTACCGTTACCGCATACGTACCCGACAACGCGATAGTGCCCGACCTGCGCTCGCTGTCGGTGCGCCACGCAATATCACAACTGGAGAACGTGGGACTGCACGGAGGAAAACTGATTTTTGTTGACGACCCGCACCACGTGGTTCTGGAACAAAAGTATAAAGGGCGTACGGTGAACGAGGGACGCCGCCTTGAGAAAGGGGCAATGGTGGACCTGGTCGTGGGCCGCGGCAATGGAAGCGGCTTGAGCATTACGCCTTACCTTGTTGGTATGTCGCCGACCAAGGCTCGACGCAGCATCCTGTCGGCTTCGCTCAACGTTGGTGCCGAGCACTATGACGGCATTACGGATATGAGCCGCGCCATAGTCTACAAGCAGTCGCCCGAATACAGCGGGCGCAGCGATGCCAGCTATGGCACAAGGGTAGATTTGTGGTACTGCGACAAATCGGTAGTGGCTATGGAAGAGCTGGAGCGGATGAGACAACGCCAGATGGAGGACTCCATCAGGGCGCTATACGAATCCGGCGACGACAATTCATACAACTTGATAGGGCTGGACGAGTTTTAACGATGATAATGACTGAATATTGAGAAAAAGAGGATTTGCCATATTGTTACTGTTGGGACTTTGCGCCGCGACACACTGCCAGGAAGTGCTGGCTCCACTGTCGGCCGCTGCAATGCCCGCAACTGCCAAGAATTCCGACACACTGATTCTCGAACTTCCGTTTTTTGACGATTTTGCCGAATACGAAGGCTTGCCTGATCCGAAGAGATGGCTGACCCACCAAGCATTTGTGAACAAGGACTATGCGCCACTACCGCCATCGGTCGGAATGGTGACACTCGACGCACTTGACGGCAATGGGAATCTATATGCACAGGCGTCTACCAACCTTTTTACCGCAGACACGCTGGCTTCACAGATTATCAGATTAGACTCGCTGACAGGGACATACCAACGGAAACTAAAGGCGAGCGACTCGCTGTATCTCAGTTTTTTCTATACTCCAGGAGGTTGGTATGGCAACCAATGGGAACTTGTAGGCGAGGCTCCATCGACAAATGATTCACTGTTTTTAGAGTTCTACGACCTTGAATCGGACCGTTGGACTGTGGTTTGGGCTACTGGCGGCCACACCGCCGACACCGCCGGTACAACGACCCACTGGCCGTGGAGATTTGTGAATATCAAGATTGTCGACGAGCGTTATTTCACAAACAAGTTCCAATTCAGATTCCGTAACTATGCCAGCCTTGACCCAAATCCGAAGTATGGCATTTCGGGCAACTGCGACCACTGGAATATAGATTATGTCTACCTTGGCTTAAACCGCACCAAGGGCGATTCGCTGTTTCGCGATGTTGCCTTTGTCGAAAAGGCTCCTTCTATGCTGCAGAAGTACCAGGCAATGCCAGCCCGCCAGTTTAGAGCAAGCGATATGGCCACAAGTCTGAAGATGACCATCGTCAACCGATACAACCAGACGCTGGCCTCGAATTATTCATACAGGGTTTATGATGAAGACGGACAGCAATTGGCCGTGTATGACGGCGGATTTGAGAATATTGTGTCATTCTATCCCAATGGCAGATATCAGGAGATGGCCATACACAGCACGCCGCCTGTTAATTTCCAGTTCCCAGAGTCAGACGCGCAGGCACAGTACACAATAGTCCACACGGTGAAAGAAGGTGTTGACGGCGACATCCATAACGGCAACGACACCATAGTCTTCAATCAGATTTTCGGAGACTATTATGCATACGACGACGGCGTGCCAGAAAACGGATACGGTTTGACCGCGCCAGGAAGCAAGGCCTGGCTTGCATATCGATTCGACCTTAACACCGAGGACACCCTGGCAGCCATTGATATGTATTTCAACCGCACACGAAACAACGAGAACGAGGATATACAGTTCAGGCTGTGTGTATGGGCTTGCGAGAATGGACTGCCCGCAACCCTGCTATACAAAGACGAGGCAAAGATGAGTCCCGAGTTTGAAGGTCTGAACAAATTCCACAGATACAAACTGACATCGCCGGTCATAGTCGACGGCAGCATTTTCATTGGCTTTGAGCAGCTGTCAAACGACTTTATCAACCTTGGCTTTGACCGCAACAACGATGCCCGCTCGTACACCTTCTACAAGTACAGCAACGAGTGGATGCAAAGTATTCTGAGGGGTGCCGTAATGATTCGTCCGGCTTTTGGCCAATCGGCATTGATAGATATAACCACTCCGCGAAAAGAACTGGATGTGACTGTCTATCCAAACCCTGCATCCAGCCACTTGAACCTTGCAACCGACACAGAGTGTACGGAGAGCCTCGATATTCATATATACGATATGCGTGGACGCGAGGTGTGGAGCGGCCCCTTCAGAAGCCAAATCGACCTTGACGGTTATGCCAACGGCATTTACCTGATAAGAATGACCGACCTCCATTCCAACAGACAGACACTGAAGAAACTAATCATAAGCAAATAACAATGGCCGACGTGGATCCTATAAAAACGACAACCGAAAACGAAGAGCAAGAACTATTTGAGAACTATCGCTTTGTTGTAGACAAAGGTCAAGAGACGATGCGTCTCGACAAATACCTCCAGATGCGCATAGAGGGTGTTTCGCGCACCAAAGTGCAGGCTGCGGCCAAAGCATCGTGCGTGATTGTCAATGACAAACCGGCCAAGTCGAACTACAAAATAAAGCCACTTGATGTAATCAGTGTGCTTCTCCCCTCCCCTCCGCGTGAGATTGAGATACTGCCCGAGAATATTCCCTTCAATATTGTTTACGAAGACGACGATGTGCTGGTTGTAGACAAACAGGCCGGGCTTGTGGTCCATCCCGGCTACGGCAACTTTACAGGCACCCTGCTAAACGCTCTTGCCTACTACTATGACGGCAAAAAAGGCAAAAACGGGGAGCCAATCACGCCCTATCTGGTTCACCGCATTGACAAAGACACTTCCGGACTGCTGCTTATAGCCAAAAACGAGGAAGCCCAAGTGGTACTTGCAAAGCAGTTTTTCGAACACACCATTGAACGGAAATACAACGCCTTGGTGTGGGGCGATTTCGCCGAAGACAGTGGCACCGTTGACGGCAATCTGGCACGCTCAACAAAAGACCGCCGCGTAATGGCCGTTTACGACGACCCCGAAGTGGGCAAGCACGCAGTGACGCATTGGAAAGTACTTGAGCGCTTCGGCTATGTCACTCTGATTGAATGCGTGCTTGAAACAGGACGCACACACCAGATTCGCGCCCATCTGAAACATATAGGCCACCCCCTCTTCAACGACGCAATGTATGGCGGCGACCAGATACTGAAAGGCACCACTTTTTCAAAATACAAACAGTTTGTCACCAATTGTTTCCAAATGCTGCCACGCCAGGCACTGCACGCCTTGATACTTGGCTTCGAGCATCCTACGACCCATAAACAGATGCACTTCGAATCCCCATTACCAGAGGATATGTCCTCTGTAGTGGCGAAATGGCGGAAGTATACAGCTGCCGCTAAAGACATTTGATATTCCTAAATGACGTGTGTTGCTTCTCCGGCACCCTGTCCCAAAGGCAGGCTGTGCCAGCAAGGTCTTTATATGCACACCCCTCATCGCCGGCGAAGGTGACAAAACAATACAGTAGCCGCCCGCAACCCCATCAGGGAACCCGCCATTGCAACCAGACACCCCGACAGGAGCACCAACACCACATTTTGCGACAGCAATTTATAGCATTTTTAGACAAACCACTGATAATCAACAAGATTACCAAAATTACAACGCTATACTATAACAATATCATTTCCAGCACCTTACAAGACCAACACCGTTCGTTGCCAGTTGTTGTCCAGTTGTTGTCCAGTTGTTGTCCAGTCAATGACTGGACAACAACTGGACAACAACTGGACAACGACTGGACAACGAACGGTGTTGGTCCCTTCCAGAGACGGTGCAGGACAAGTGTTTCGACTGCAAAAACACGAACTAAAATTCGGGATAAAAGCAAGAATCTTGCCGCAGCGTAGATGCCAACACGTCACAAATGCCACCTCTGCAGCTCATTTCAACCCAAATCGGTCATTAGACTTTATGTCAGTTTTGTGTTTGTTTCGGGCAGATTGGCCACATCACCATCGAAGGCGTAGCGGGCCACGTCGAGACGGCGATGTGGGCAAGATGCCGAAAGAAATACAAAGATGGCATAAAAAGACTTTATTCGGGTCCTGTTATACCCTCTGTCGGTCTAATGACCGATTGGAGTTTAACATCCGAACAATCAGTATTCCCACATATCCTGACTTATGTCAAACAGTTCCGCCTCGATGCGCTCCGACTCCCAAATCGCCTCGGTACCGGTCAGGTAGTCAAGTATGGAACGGTTAAAGCGATTGGAAATACGCGTCACATAGCTGTTGAACATCCTGTTGATGAAGATGTACTCCCACGAAGGCTGGTCAGCAATGTTTTGCTGCCAAGTGGCCTCGTTGCGCACCATAAGTCTTCGCACCTGAGGCGACAGCATCGGCACCCAAAACATTTCGGCGGTACCTATATAGTCAAGGTCGCCATCGTGATCCTTGAACAGTTCTTTTGTAAGGCATAAGCCCAAGATACGCACCCCCTGCTCTGTGACCTGCTTGTCAATATACCACGACTCCTTGAGCCTGATCTGGAGCATCTCCTCCGAATTAAATTCTTTTGGCACAAGGACGGTTTTATACTCATAATTCTCGTCGTCGTCAACAATTTCAAGAATAATAGTGTCCGCTTTTGTAAATTGATCTACGAACATCGCATTGTCGAGTGGAATCTTCATTTCATCGTCCTCGTAGATTGGAATCTCGCCTGCCACCACTGCATCCCATATAACATAGGCAAAATTCCGTCGCCCCTCGACGCCTTTACGTTCTGTGGGGAAATAGAAAAAATGATTGAACTTCTCACGGAAGTCGACAGTGCGCCACACCATCTGTTCCCAGACCACGTCGCTCTCTCGCAGGAAAGGGAACACATACGCCTCTCGCTCGTTTGCCGTATGACGTTTATAGAAATGCGGCAATTCGGTCTCTATCGTCTGTGCGACAACCGGCACAGCAAAAGAGAGGATTAACAGTAAGCAGAGGCGGAATCTCATAATTTTGCAGAGCGAAAAGAAAAGAGTCAAGAGCCGAACAGACCCTTGACTCTTTCAGTATTTTCAGATAATTGCAGTCCGAATTAATACTCCCACATATCCGATTCTATATTGAATATTTCCTCCTCAATGGCTTGCGATTCAAGGATAGCATCGGTACCGGTAAGGTAAGCAGAAATGGGACGGTTCATTACATTCGACTCACGATAGCAGAAGCTGTCGAAATAACGTTCAATGAAGATATCATCATACGAGCGCTCGGCGTGCGTATTGTGCTCATCGTATGCCAATACTTTGACAAGAGCATTGCGTACACGCATATCGTCCATCGGGACCCAGAACATCTCGACATTGTCGCACACACGCTCTCCATCACGGTCTTTGCAATAATTGTAGACCAAGGTGAGACCCGTGATACGCACCTTCTGGCGCGTGTCCTGTTTGTCAATGTACCAATACTCCTTAATACGAGCGGAATAAACCTCTTCGGGCTTGAACTCCTCAGTAATCACAGTGTCACGCCCTTCAGTCTCATCACCCCATTCATCGTACTCGGCGATGTGGAAGTTGTAACTGCGGGTCAGCTGGCTCATCATTTCCTCGTATGTAAAAGGAGTTGTCAGGTCGTCTTCTTTGTACACCTCGATGTCGCCGTTCTTCAGGGCATCCATAATTGCCGTTGTCAGACTGACACGGCCCTGGGTGTTACGAGATGCGTCAATCGGGAAATAGAAGAACTGGTTAAATTTCTCACGAAAATCTATAGTTCTCCAAACTGCGTGTTCCCAGACCACGTCAGCCTCGCGTAAGAATGCATAGGGCATTGCATCGCGTCCCTTGACTTGATCCCTATTATAGAAATCGTTGAAATTATGGTCTTCTTCAGCATCGATAATGCTTTGTGCATTGGCTGTATAAGCACCTGCCATAAAGAAGAACAGTCCTAAGCAAAACAATAATTTCTTCATTGTATGTAATTTTTATGTTATTTCAGACGTAATGTACAATCCAATGAGTGGGTTGCTCCATCAGGAGTCTTGACCGTCACATCGGTTATGTATATTTTCTGGCCACGTTTGGCATTGTTGATTCTGCTGATCATTTCAGGAGTCAGACGATTGCCCGTACCGTTGAGGTCAAGACCACCAGAGTTTTGCACATTGAACACAAACGAGTTGATTTTCAAAGCAGGTATCTGGAAATCGAAGTCTTCCATTGAAACACGCAACACCGGATTGGCTGTAATCTCAGCTTTCGACACCTGATCGCCGCTCTTGAAGCTACCGATACGCAGCGAAGGTTTCGGGATACGCTTGATACGGATCTCCTTCGAGCCCATATTCTTTGTCTGGCCTTCAATTTTAGCACTTACATTAAGCGACATCTTGCCGATTTTAGTCGGTTTGATAATATAGTTACCGTCGCCGGCATCCTTAACTATAGTGGCATTGCCTGTTGTAATTGAAGGGATAACATCCTTTGATGCCACACCGGGAACACCGATAGACACAGGATTGTCGATACCGGCATAAACAACATTCATCTTGACAAGCTCGGTAACGGCCACAGGAGCTGCCACAAAGTAACTCTCGTCAAAAGGATATTGTTCTTCTTTGCCGTCTTTCATCATATAGACAACACCGTGCACCTTGCGCTCGCCAGGAGCAGCGGCTCCAGCAGTGTATGTAATCGAACCATCGGCACCACTCTTATACTCAGCACCATTGATGACAGCGCGGAACTCTCGTTTCGAGTCGTATGCACCAACGTTGACCTTCATCTCGTATTTGCCACCTTGAATGACGTAGCTTGACGTGGGACGGCATATAGCAGCAATCTGGTCGAATTTGAAGTCATCCTTACCAATCATACCGAAAAGCTTCTTGATAGCATCATATTCGGCATTCATCAATTCAGATTTCATACGCGAGAGGCAAACGATGTCGGCAACAGCAATTGCACCGTCAAAGTTATACTCCTCCCAACTGACCATACGGCCAGCGTGCGAGCTCCAGAACTCACTTTCAACATCCATACCGAAATTCACATCAACGGTATCGTGAGTAATGTTTGTATCTTGGAATATCTTTGTAATCTTTTCCTTGTAGGCGATGATAGCATTCTTTATGTCGATGGCCTTGCCTTTGCCCTCGTCATAGAAGAAATGCGTACCCATATCGGTATTGTCCTTTTTAGCGACAATATCCAAGCCTCCCAAATCAAGAGCCACCCTCGCACTGTCTAACAGGAAATTGCCACTGCCATCCTGCAGCGGAATCTTGCGTTTCATAGTGGTCTTATCAGAATTATGCTTAACAACCTCAGCGGTTTTTTGCATATAGCATAGGAATCCGAAACGTCCTTCGTCAATCAGTGCCTTGAGCGAATCGGTGTGTTCCTTGATGGTCATAGCAGCCTCATAATACTTGACTGTCTTCACCGAGTCTGCCCTCATAGCGTCCTGGAAAAGACCATAAGCCTCATTCAACTGGGTCTCGATATTTTTATTAGACTCGTTCATAGCATCGCCCACCGTAACGAATCCGTTGAGAATCTCGACAGACACGTTAAGAGCCAGCAGGGCGGTGTACACGAGGTACATCATTGCAATCATCTTTTGCCTCGGGGTCTCCGGGCAATTTGTAGCACCCATATTCTATCTTTTTATTAATTCTACCATTTGTTGAACTACCAATTACTTTCAACCGACAGGATATTAGTATCCTTCATCGGTTTAGATGCGGGTCTGCATTGCAGCGAGCATATTGCCGTAGACATTGTTGAGTTCGGCAACTTTTCTCGTGAGTGCATCCACCTGCTCCTTGTATTTCAACACGCCTTCTGCAGACTCTGCGAAATTGGCAACCATACTCTGCATACGCTCCTGGACCTCTTTAGTAGCCTCAAGCTGCATAGAAGAGTTCTGCATTTGAAGTTCATACATAGCATTGATAGAAGAAAGGCTCGATGCCATCTTTTTCAATTCGTCGACATAAGTAGTGTCGCCAGTGCGCAACGTCTGGGCAGTCTCCTGATAGATAGCCGACAGGCTGCTGACAGCAGCAGTGGCATCCTTGAGGCTCTCAGAGTACGACGAGGACAGTTCAAAGTCATTATTGATGGAGTCCGTAGTACGTTTGTAAGCTGCCGACAAATCACTTGCAGCCTCAGCAGCGACATCCATACTGGTGACAAACTTGTCGGTAGCGGCAACAGCAGTAGTCATATTGCCAAGAGAAGAAGCCGAGTTTGCAAGATTCTCCATTCCCTGACCAAGTCTGTTGACCAACTCCGGTCCAATCTTTGCCTCGGCAAGCATCTTGTCAAGCTCTTCAGTAATCGATTCCGACTTGGCACGTTCAGGCTTAACGACATCGTCGCCCTTCATACCGGCCAATTCAGGATAGACAAGGCTCCAATCCCACTCTATATGGAGAGGTTCAAAAGCAGAGAGGAAGAAGATGACGGCTTCGGTACCCATACCCAAAATCAGCATAGGAACAGCACCTGGCCAGTGGTTGATCTTGAACAGAGCGCCGATAATAACAGCCGATGCACCCCATCCATACAGTTTACTCATAAAGTTTTTGTAACCTTTACTCCTAACAAGGTTGTCTATTTTACTCATAACTTGAAAATTTTATTATGTTTACTTATTTAAAAATGTATTCTACTATATTAAATCGTTGCCATTATTCAATAATTATTTGGCAACATTCGAAGCCGATTTCAGGTTGTCACCCTTCACGCGGCCCAAGTAAGGCTGCACGCAGCGGAAGCCGATATACGACTTGGCGGTGTCCTGATACTCATACGAGCGGGTCTGGACCTGGATAAAGTACTTCTGGTCCTTCCACGAACCACCGCGGATAACCTTCTGCTTCATTGCCGGCGAGTCGTTGTCCTTGGCATTGTAGTTGTAGTACGGCGACAGGGCATTGGCAACAACATAAGTGGCATTGTTGTAAGCGTCAAGGCACCATTCCGATACATTGCCCGACATATCATACAGGCCATAGTCATTGGGGGCATAGTGGCCGACCATCAATGTCTTGACACCACCGTCGTCATCGTAAGCACCCTTCAGAGGCTCATAGTTTGCCAGGAAGCATCCATTCGGGTTGCGCACATACGGACCGCCCCAGGGATAGCTCTCGCCTGCGATGCCACCGCGGGCAGCGAACTCCCATTCAGCCTCGGTAGGCAGACGGAAATCATTCATCTGAGTATAGTCGATCGACTCGAGATACCGGTTCAGGTAATTCGAACGCCACACGCAGAAAGCATTGGCCTGGACCCAGCTGACGCCGACAACAGGATAGTTGTCGTATGCCGGCGAGGTGAAATACTGGCGGGTGAAATCCTCGTTCATACTATATGTATAGTCGTGCACCCAGCACAGCGTATCGGGATAGATGTTCACGACCTCGCGTTTAATAAAGGAATTGCGGTTGTTCAATCCCTTCGGACGCGGAGCGAACATAGTGCCCTTGTATTCATCCTTGACAGCCGTCGAGCTCTCCTTCTTGGCAGCCTCGGCATAGTCAATTCTGTAATATTCATAATTCAACTTGGCAGGGTCAATGGTGCGACGGCGATAGAAGCGGTCTTTCTCGGGGAGATAGAGATCTTCCAGAGCCTCGCGGGTCTCCTGCTCGTTCCAGCGGATTTTCTCCTTCTTGTTCAGGATAGCCGGCTCGATAGGCTCGCCATACTCATCTTCCTCAATCAGGTAACCGTCAATACCGGCCTCGCCGAGCATACGACGGGCTACCGAGTCGATAACCCAGTTTACGAACTGGCGGTACTCGTTGTTAGTAATCTCAGTCTCGTCCATAAAATACGAGCTCACCTGCATAGTACGCGGCTGAGGAGGCGTACCGTATGTGACATTCTGGGTTCCGGCACCCATACTGAAGTTGCCCTGATTGATGAAAACCATACCCTTAAGGTCTATGTCTTCAAAAATGGGGCGATTCTGAACGCCAACCAGTTCGCCCTTGTCCGACGAACCGCAGCTCCATAATAAAACTACTCCTGAGAGTAAGAAAAACCACTTTTTCATATTAATTATGTAATTTAATTTTCTAATTATACTTTAAATGTCCCAAATATGCTTTATGCTTTTTGTTCTTTTACGGATAACCATCCAAAAAGTTTCGTTTTGCAAAAAAGATTACAACAGATAACGGGTATTCTGATAAACCGAAGGCAGCTTGGGCGGGATGACAATCTTGAAGCAGTATCTGATGTAAGCCTCAAGCGAGCCGAAGCTGAATCCCGTCTTATACACGCCGAGCTTACTGGTAGTCAAGTCGTAAGCGACGCCAATCTTCATCTTGTCCCAGTTCACGCCAGCGAGGAACGACACAGCGTCCTGGAAGCGGTAGCTGACGCCGCCCCAAAACAGGTTCTGGTACTCCAGCAGGCAGGAGGCGTCAAATTGGAAGACAGAAAAATCAGCGGTGCGGACCAACACCGACGGTTTAAGTCTGAATGAAGGATTGGAAGGCAGCACATATTCATATCCGCCAAGCAGGTAAAGCACTCTGCTTGTCTGGAAATTCAACACGTCACTGTGAGTGCCAAGGATATTCTTGAGCGAGAAGCCAAAATAGTATGTACCCGGCACCTGGTAGTAAACGCCGAGCGAAGCGTCAATCAGAAAATCGTTGACCTCATCGTTGTTCAGCAGCGGGTCGGTCGTCGACGAAGGGATATTGTTCGGGTTGCCGTCCAGATCACTCGAGCCGAAAAGACCTTTCTGACGGGTGATGCTGTAGAAATTGCCCTCGATACCGGCCGAAAGGTTGCCGGGGCCCCAATAGATTCTGAAAGCATAGTCGAGGGCGCCGCTGATAGTCGAGTTGTAACCGATCTTGTCGGCATAAAGCGTAATGCCCAGGCCGCCGTGCAGAATCTTCACAGGCGAATCAAACGAAAAGAGATAGTCTGTCGGCAGCGAACCGGGATCGCCACCAGGTGTCGGCGCGTCCAGACGGAGACCGAGCCACTGCCCTCTATACATAATCGACCCGCACATAGAACCGGAACTACCTGCGTAGCCAGGGTTGACGGCAAGACGATTGAACATATATTGCGAGAACTGCACCTCCTGCTGGGAATAGCCAACAAATGAAAATCCCAATATCAAAAGTAAAATTGATATGCTTTTTTTGATTCCGATTTTCATCTTGTTTAATTAGTTAATATATTATAACACTTTTATTTCTAACGACATATAGTCAAAAATGCCTTGCTCGGACTTACCAAGACAAAGTACTTTTTGACTTGCAAAGATAATAAGAATAATCTATTTATCGCAACTTTTTTGAAAAAAATTATTAAAAAATTACATACCCCTCTGTATATCAAGCAGAAAAGTTTTCAATAAACCTCATTGCAAAAAATGCCGTGGAACTATAGGAAAACAGGCCCGAAAAGAGGTTGGACGCAACCGGATTTCAGGGTGGCGCAACACACCCGGAAAGAACAAAAAGGTCGAGCTATTTTGTCTCCACAATCCTGATGTTCGGAAACAGGGCCCCGAGTTCTTTCCTGACCAGCTCGGCACGCATACGGCTCTGCGCAATGGCAAGCACAACAACCACCTTGCCCGATGTGGCGTCAGGTCTGTATTCCACCTGGTCCTGATAGAAAACCGGCAGCCTCTCCACACGCTTCTTCGCCTCCTCAAGATTTCGGCACTGAAACAGCTCCAAGTCAAAGAGTTTTCCTATATCCTGCCTTGCGTCACGGCCGCCCTTGTCAAAGTATTCGCGCAGCCGCCCCTCGCTCAGAACGTCGAGCAACTCGTCCTGCATCTCCCACGCGGCATAGTAGCGCGGCGGCAGCACCTCCACGTGAACCGTATGCGACTTGATGTCAATCTGTTGCGCCGCCTTGCGCGTCAAGTCTAAAATGTTGTGTTTCGGGCAGCGGTCGTTCACACGCACAATGACCTGCTTGCCGTTCGTGGGGTTGGTAACAAGCAGGAGGGTCCCGAATTTCAGCGTCTTGTGCGCCGCCGTGTACTTGTCTTGGACAAAAATCTCGCCGCTGCTGGTCTTGCGCCCTACAAACTTGTCGCTGTAGTAGGTGCCTCGCATAGTGTGCCTCGTCGTCGTGTCGGTCGACGAGACGGTCTGTGCCGCCGCCGGCAGCGCCGCCGCCGCAAGCAACACAGTTAGAACCACACTATGCAAAAGCCCATACTTCATTGGCTACCAATTTACTGCATCCTTATGAAACCATTTGTCCTGCAGACGCAGAGTCTGCTCTACGACATCCCTCACGCATCCTTTTCCGCCGCCATAAATCGAGATATAATCGGCTATCTCCTTGATTTCCACAGCCGCGTCAGCCGGGCAGACCGCCACGCCGCAATGGGTCATAATCTCATAGTCCGGTATGTCGTCGCCCATACACATCACCTCGCTCTCCTTCAGTCCGTTATCCTCTAAAAAGCGCCTGTACGTCTCCATCTTGTTGGCGCATCCGGTATAGATCTGCGTCACTCCGAGCGACTCCATCCTATTGTTGATACTCAGCGATGTAGCGCCCGAAATCACAGCGATGACATATCCCTTCTTCACAGCGTACTGGATTGCGTAGCCGTCCTTGATGTTGCCGCAGCGAACCGTCTCGCGGTCGGCATACATCCAGACGCTGCCGTCGGTCATAACGCCATCGAAATCAAACACAAAAGCCTTGATGTCGTGCAGTTTGGATTTATAGTTCATATCTTGGATTGCATTTCAGTTAAACTCCAGTTTTGTTTTTCTTGCCGCGTCAGCGTAAGTCAACACACGCTCATAGACGCCGCGCCATCCCTGCCAGCCGAAGTCCTCGCACAGGCTCTGGTTGTGCCAAAGCAGCGACAGAGTGCCGCCCACGCCCTTCACCTCGTCGACCAGCTGCCTGTAGGTCTCCTCGGCCGCTTCGGGCGAACACTTTTTATAGTAGTAGAACGTCGAGTCCATAGCCGCGAACGGATGTATCGTCAGCGGTGTCTCGCAGTCGCTCTCAAGGTCGAAGAAGGGATAGGGGCTGCCCGTGCCGGCCCTGAAGCCCGGCTCGTCGGCATAGCCCATCGTATAGTCGTGCAGGATGCCGTTTTCCAGCAGCATATCGTACGATTTCGGCAGCGCCAGGCGCAGGAAATGATAGCGGTTGCGCACCGTCTTGCGGTGCATCAGCGACGCAAGGCGCTCGCTCTCCACGCCCACCAGCTCCGGTTTGTCGTACGATGCATACGAGGCGTGCAGCCCCATCTTGGCATAGTCGCCCAAATGCTGCAATAGCTGCCTGAACTCGCCGTTCTGGTACGAGATCGACTTGTCGTTGACATTGTAGTCGGCCATCAGCGGGAAGAACTTGAGGCGCATACCGGGCATCCGGCTGTGAAGGTCGAGTATGTAGTCGAACGTGTCGAACGGATCGCGTTCCTTGTTGAATATCACGCGCATACGCTTGCGTATCTCGCCGCGGTTCTCGCGGCTTGCAAAGTCGCGCCCCAGCCCTGTCAGGGTGCGGACCAAGCCCTTGTTGCGATAGCAATAGGCGGCGTCGATGTCGATGGTGTCCTCCACGTCGAACATACGCGGCGGGATGGCCATTGCCGGATAGCGCCGCTTGACACTGCGGGCCAGCATCGCCGCCCAGCGGTCGACCACCGCCATCGTCAGGAAATGCTCCCTGCAGGCTATGCTCTCGGCGGCCGGGAAGCGGCCGTGGACATCGGTGAAATGCGGCAGATACTCCTCATAGCGCGACAGGCAGAAAAACGAGGCGGCAAAGATGTCGAACGGGAAATCGCTCTCTGCGCTGTGGACCGGATAGAGCGCCGGCGTGTCCTCAAGCCAGAAGCAGCGCGGCTGCTGGTCCTCTATCGTGGTCTGGAACAGCAGGTCGCACGAGCGTATGAACATCCCGTCGCCCAGCCGCTGACGGCCGTAGCACAGCTTCGGGCCGTCGTAGCGCTCGAAGACGTCGAGGTCGACAGTGATTTCAAAATCCAGCCTGAGCAGATGGCGGAACAGCACATTCAGCGTGTACCCCAGACGGTTGGTCATTCGTGGTATGTGGACAAGCAGCATAAGGCCAATTTCGCTTCTAATTGAAAATGCAAAGATACAACTTTTTTTTAAAACAAGCGGAACCGCCCCTCAAAAATGTCGTCACACAGTCATAACAGCCTTGTCTTCAAAAACTTCTACCGAAACATCCGTTCCCAACGGAAGGGCCCTGTTTTCGGTGCCGATGTGTCCGAACAGGCAATTGAAAGCCACCGGATAGCCGTAGTCGGCCACCGCGTCGCGCACAATTTCCTCGGCCGTGCGGCCGAAGGGCACGGCGTTGTCGTGCATATCGCTCATAGCGCCCACCAGCAGTCCGCGCAGCCCCTTCAGCTTGCCGGCCCGCCGCAGCGCCATCATCATCCGGTCTATGTGGTAGAGATACTCGTCAAGGTCCTCCAGCAGCAGGATGCGGCCTTCGGTGTCGATGTCCGAGGCCGAGCCGAGCAAGCTGTAGAGCACCGACAGGTTGCCGCCCACAACCGGAGCGGTGCAGCGCCCCTGACGGTTGGCCGCAACGCCCTCATTGACAAACTCATAGTGTGCCCTGCCCTCAAACAGCACCTGCCTCAGGCTCTCGGTGGCGGGATAGGCCGTGCGGCAAGCGTCGGCAGGGACGTTGAGCGGCATAGTGGCGTGCAGCGTCGGGATGCCGCAGCGACGCCCTATGTGGCTGTGCAGCACCGTGACGTCGCTGTAGCCCACAACCCATTTCGGGCTTGCCGCCAACGGCGCGAAGTCGACCCTGTCGACCATCCTTACCGTACCATAACCGCCACGCGCACAGACTATT
>CAJOMZ010000052.1 GCA_905236645.1 uncultured Bacteroidales bacterium | reverse complement strand
AGGAGCAGGTATAGGTCCTGTGCCGCGATGGTCGGCGAGAGGACGCGGTCTGGATGCCGACTGTATACCGGTGAGATCTCGCCAGGATGCGGATAAGAGTGTGAAGAAAATGCCGGTATAAACTGACGGCCGATTTGGGTTGAATTGGCAGGACGGGGTGAAGGTTGGGGCATCGGGTCGTCAATCGGCTGTGTGTTTGCGGTTGAAAAACGTTGCTTTGTGTGTTGCAGGAACGCCTGTTAAATCCTGTGCGGTGAGGCGGATTTATGAAAAATTTATAAAAAAATGCCGTGAAAATTTGGTGGTTTAAAAAAATACTCGTAATTTTGCACCTTGAAATCCAAATCTTTAGAGCTATGAAAAAATCGTTACTTCTTTTGTTTTGCCTGACTATTCTTATGTCGGGAAGGGCGGTTGCCGATGTGGGCGACACGCTTTCGTATTGCGGCAATGGCACTATTGCCACACGTATTGGTGTCAACAACACCACAACCACTGTCTATTGGGGCATTATGCTGCCTGCCGCCCAGTTGACGGGGCGCGATTCGGTTTTGAGCGTATTGCTCTATGTTTCGCCCTCTGACACAGGCAACTACACCGTTACGCTGTATCAGGGCGGTAGCACGGCTCCGCAAACGCAGGTGCGCACCCAGTCGTACTATATCAATTCTGCTATGGCCGGCGGATGGGTCGGCCTGGCGCTTTCCAACCCTGCCCCCATCGTTTCGGGCCAGAACCTGTGGGTGATTGTTTCCAACACCGATGTGCTGTACCCTGCTGCTGCCTGCGCCTATGTGGGCGATCCCAACAGCAATTACCTTTCGACCGACGGCAACTCGTGGGTTCACGCAACCGCCGATGTAGGCCTGCCGCAGAGCTATTCGTGGCTTATCAAATGCGTGACGCATACTTCGGCCAACGCTGCGCCTTCGGTGGTGGCCAGCGGCCCCACTACGGGTGCCGTGGGCGAACAGCTGACATTTACCGCCATCGCCAGTACCGGCGCCAATGTGACTTGGCAGCTCGACGGCGGCACTCCCTCGACGGCGACAGGCAACACAGCCACGGCCACTTGGAGCACTCCCGGCAATTATAATGTTATCGCTACGGCCTCAAACGCCAACGGCACGTCGCGCGACACGGTGGTTCTCAATATCTTCGACTGTCCGGAAGTCACTGCTTTCCCCTACACGATGGGCTTTGAAAGCAACGAGCCGATAGCCTGCTGGACGGTGCTCGATGCCGATGGCGACGGCTATTCGTGGGATGCGTTGAGCTTCTCGACGACCGAGCAGGCCCACACGGGCTCGGGGTGTATCAGTTCGGCTTCGTACATCAATGGCCCCGGAGCGCTCGAACCCGACAACTGGCTTATCTCGCCGCATATTTATCTGCCTCAGGGCAACGGGTTTACGCTGTCGTTCTATGTGGGAGCCGTGGACCAGAACTATTATGCCGAGCATTACGGCGTGTATATTTCCACTACAGGTATGAATCCGTCGGACTTCACGCTCCTGCAGCAATTCAACGTTACCTCTGTGGATTGGATGCAGCAGACCATCAATCTCGACAACTATGCCGGACAGCACGTCTATATCGCCTTCCGTCACTACGAGGTGACCGATATGTATTGGATGAAGATTGACGATGTCAGCATCACTATGCAGCAACCGAGTACGTATCCTGTGTCGTTTGTCTGCGAGGGTAATTTGGTAGGTACCGTAAGTCTTTCGGCTTCAGACAACAACTCGCTCTGCGGACAGCAGCTTGCAATGGATTCGGAACATCCGGTCAATATCTACATAACTTGCCAGAAGTTTGAATATCACCTTGATGCCCTGTATGTCAACAATGTGAACCGTATGAGCGACGTGCAGATTAACACCGGCGACGTGGAGGATGTCTATGTGCTTGCTTTCCAGCCTGTCGAGGCTTCGACAATTCGTGCGGTCTTCGTGGGACGTGAGGTGACGGTCACTGTGAATGCCAACCCGACGCAAGGCGGCACCGTAGAAGGCGGCGGGACATACCATTATATGGATAATGTCGAAATCAAGGCTATTCCAAACCCGGGCTACGCCTTTGCCGGATGGAACGACGGCAACAGCAGCAACCCTCGCCAAATTGTGGTAACGACAAACGTTACTTATACCGCCAATTTCCAGCAGACATCGGGGGTCAACACTTTGGAAGAGCAGGCGTTGGCTTTGGATGTCTATCCCAACCCCGCCTCGGATGTGGTGTGTGTCGATGTGCATAGCCCGAACCTGATGGCTGGCGGATACGAGGTTGAAATTGTTGACCTTAGCGGGCGCGTTTGCCAAACGGCATCGCTGGCTGCAGGCAACAGCGATGTGAACGGTGTTCGCCTGGATGTGTCGGGCTTGTCGAAGGGCTCCTATTTTGTCCGTGTCCAGGCCGATGGCGTGAACCTTGTACGCAAGTTTGTCAAGAAATAGCCATACGCAAGACGCTGAAAGCAAAGCGACTCAAAGGCAGAAGGCCGATGAGTCGCTTTCTTTATGAGGTTTAGGATTGCTTCCGTTTAGCAGTTCTCAAGCTCGGCAAGGTGCTGGCTGACTTGGCCGATGCTTTCCTTGACGAAGTATTTGCAACTCTTCAGGAAACGTGCGTCGCGCTGGCTGTCGAGCAGCAGCAGGTAGCCCATAATGATGTTGCTGAGCACCTCGGTGAGGGCGCGGGTGCTGTGTTCGAAGCGTTCGCTGGTGGTGCCTTCGGCGGCGGCGAGCTCGTAGAGCTTGCTGTAGAGGCCGGTGGCTTTGCGCAACACATCGTGGCAGTGCTGCATCTCGGCGTCGGGGGCAGCGGCAAGGCTTTCGGCTACGCGTTCGTTATAGCTTTCAATCTGCTTGAGGTAGGCTCCGCTGGCGATGCCCTTCATTGCTGCCACTACCTGCAACTGGCTGGTACCCTCATAGATAGAGAGGATGCGGGCATCGCGGTAGAGGCGCTCGCAGGCGTATTCTTTCATAAATCCGCTGCCGCCGTGAACCTGGATGCAGTCGTAGGCGCAACGGTTTGCGAACTCGCTGGCGTTGAGTTTGACGAGCGGCGTGAGGATGTCGGCCACACGCGAGGCGGGCTTGGACGTTGCCGAAAGGTCTACGTAGCGGGCGGTCTCGTACATCAGGCTGCGTGCGCCGTCGGTGCGTGCGCGCATCTGATAGAGAAGGTCTTGCACGGCGACGAATTTGTCGATGGTGTGTCCAAACTGCTCGCGGCTGGCGGCGTAGGCCTCGGCTTCGCGGCAGGCGGCCTCGCAGAGGCCAATGGACTGTGCGCCAACGCCAAGGCGGGCTCCGTTCATCAGCGACATCACGTATTTGATGAGACCCAAGCGGCGTTCGCCGACAATCTGGCAGGGCGCGTTGGTAAATTGCAGTTCGGCAGTGGGGCTGCCCTTGATGCCCATCTTGTTCTCGATGCGGCGCACCGTCATTCCGCCGTCGGCTTTGTCGAAGACGAAGTAGGAGAGGCCTCGGCCGTCGTTGGTGCCCTCTTCGCTGCGTGCAAGGACGAGGTGGAGGTCGGCGTCGCCATTGGTTATGAAGCGTTTGACACCGTTGAGGCGCCAGCATTTGGAGGCTTCGTCCCAGGTGGCTTTCAGCCGCACCGACTGCAGGTCGCTGCCGGCATCGGGCTCGGTGAGGTCCATCGAGCAGGTGGCACCCTGATAGATGCGAGGCAGATATTTGTTCTTAAGTTCTTCGTTTGCAAACTGCTGTATGGTATCGGCGCAGTCCTGCAGGCCCCAGATGGTGGCGAAACCCACGTCGGCACGGGCTATGATTTCGGCAGCCATAACTGCGGCCACGCGCGGGAAGTTGAGACCGTTGTACTGGCGCTCGAGGGACATTCCGTAGAGGCCCGACTGGATAAGGGCATCGAGGTTTCGGCGTGTGCCGGGGGCGTAGTTGACGTGGCCGTCGACGAGCGATGGTCCTACGTGGTCGACCTCTTCTGCGTTTGGTGCGATGACTTCGCCGGCTATCTCGCCAAGGAGCTTCATAACGGTGTCGTAGTTCGACACGGCTTCTTCGGCATTGGCAGGGGCTTCGGGGTGTTTGCCGGCCTCGGCATAGTCTTTTTCCTTGACGGCGACTACCTGCTCCATCTCGGGATGGTGGAGGTAGAATGAAAGATTTTCGTTATCGGTATAGAAATTCATAACTACTTCAGATTATTTTTGTAACAAGCCATAAATTGCGGGATGACGGTCATCACGTCGCCGATGATAGTATAGTCGGCGATGGCGTTGATGGGCGCATCGGGGTCGGTGTTGATGCTGATGATCTTGGCACTCTGCTCCATACCTGCGCGGTGCTGGACGGCTCCGCTGATGCCGCAGGCAATGTAGAGCTTGGGGCGTACGGTGACACCGGTCTGACCAATCTGGCGTTCGCCTTCGGCAAAGCCGGCGTCGACGGCTGCACGTGTGGCTCCTACGCTGCCGCCAATGAGGTGGGCAAACTGGTGGAGCAACTGAAAGTTCTCTTTGCTTCCCATACCGTAGCCGCCGGCAACAATGATTTGGGCACCTTTGATGTCGATCTTCTGTTCTTCGATCTCGCGGCTGAGGATTTCGACGGCTTTGTCGGCCTTGTCAAGCGACGGACCAACGGCGACGGGGATAATAGTCCCCTTGTAGTTGGAATCGAGGATTTCTTTCTTCATCACGCCTTCGCGCACGGTAGCCATCTGCGGACGTGTCTCGGGACATACGATGGTGGCTATGATGTTGCCGCCGAAAGCGGGGCGCATCTGCAGCAGTATGTTGTCGTATGTCTTGCCGGCTTTGGCATCCTGATGCGAGCCTATTTCGAGCGATGTGCAGTCGGCGGTAAGGCCGCAGCGCAGGAAAGATGCGATGCGTGGCGCCAGGTCGCGGCCCACGCTCGAGGCTCCGAAGAGCACGATGTCGGGCTGCTGGTCTTGTATGAGCTTGGAAAGTACGTCGAAATGGGGCAGGGTACGGTAGGGCGACAGGCGCTTGTCGTCGGCCAGGTAGACGTCGTCAACACCGTAAGGATAGAGCGACTCGGCAGCGGCCTTGACGTTGCTGCCCAGCACTGCCGCCTGAAGGCGGCATCCCAGCTTGGTGGCGAGCTGGCGCCCTTTGGTGCAGAGCTCCAGGCTTATGTCGGCAATGGTGTTTTTCTCCGACAGTTCGCAATATACTAATACGTTATTCATTTGTTTTCGGCTTTCAAAATTACAAAATATGTTCTTTTATGAGCGTTGCGGAGAGCTCGTTGAGAGCCTCGTCGGTGGGCTGCAGTACCACTGATTCCTTGTGGGCAAGCACAACATTCTCAATCTTTTTCACCTTCGTGGGCGAGCCTTTCAGTCCGAGACGTTCCATATCGGCATCAATGTTGTCGGCGTTGATGAGGCGTGTCTCGTCCTTGGCCTGACGCAGCAGACGGTGGGCGTTGGGGAAACGGCAGTCGTTTGCAGCCGAGGTGACAGTGACAAGCGCGGGCAGGGTGGCTTTGACGCACTCGGTGCCGTGCTCAAGGCGGCGACGGATGGTTATGGACGTGGTGTTGATGTCTATAAGTTCCTCAGCGTAGGTTATCTGCGGTATCTCCAGTTTCTCTGCGACCTGCGGTCCCACCTGGGCGGTGTCGCCATCTATAGCCTGACGGCCACCGAAGATAAGGTCTACCTTGCCCAGCTGTTTGACAGCCTGCGAGAGGGCATAGGATGTAGCCAGAGTGTCGGCACCGGCAAAGCGCATATCGCTCAGCACGAAGCCGTCGTCAGCGCCGCGGGAACGGGCATCCTTGATGATCTCTGCAGCACGCGACGGACCCATAGTCACAACGGTTACTGTGGCATCCTGCATACGGTCTTTGACGCGCAGTGCCATTTCGAGGGCCTTGAGGTCTTCGGGGTTGAAGACTGTAGGCAGAGCGGCGCGGTTCACAGTCCCGTCCGCATTCATTGCATCGGCACCGACATTATGAGTGTCAGGTACCTGTTTTGCCAAAACTACTATTTTGAATGACATAGTATCTTCTGTTATCGTGTTTTACAATCAATTAGCCTTGACGTAGTTGATTATGTCGCCTACGGTCTTGATGTTCTCGGCAGCTTCTTCGGGAATGCTGATGTCGAACTTCTGTTCGATTGACATAATCAGTTCCACGCTGTCGAGCGAGTCTGCTCCCAGATCGTTGATGAGGTTCTTTTCGGGTGTAATGTCGGCAGCGGCAACGCCCAGTCGCTCCTCTATAATGGCGCAGATTTCTTCGGTTAATTGCTCGGTAGTTAATTCTTTAACATTCATTTCGTGTGCTTATTTATTTCAATACTATTATTTGGGAATCAGTTGATTGCCAAGCCTCCATCGCAGCTGATGACCTGTCCGGTGACATACGAGGCCAGGTCGCTGGCGAGGAAGAGCGATACGTGGGCGACATCGGTGTCGAGACCGCCGCGGCGCAGCGGAATCTTTGTCATCCAGTCTTTGCGCACGTCTTCGGGAAGCTGCTGTGTCATAGGAGTCTCAATAAAGCCTGGGGCCACGGCGTTGCAGCGTATGTTGCGCGAACCCAGTTCTTTGGCAATCGAGCGAGTGAAGCCAATGATACCGGCTTTAGATGCAGAATAGTTACACTGGCCGGCGTTGCCGTTCAAGCCCACGATAGAACTGATGTTGATAATCGAACCTGCGCGCTGCTTCATCATCATAGGAGCGAAAGCCTTTGTGTAGTTGAACACCGAGCGCAGATTTACGTCCATAATAAGGTTCCAGTCTTCCACGCTCATACGGAGAATAAGGTTGTCTTTCGTAATACCGGCGTTGTTGACCAGTATGTCGAGGCGACCGTAATTGTCTGCAACCCACTTGGCTACATCGTTAGCCTGCTCATTGTCGGCGGCATTCGATGCCAGGAAGTCGGCACGCACGCCTTTGGCACGGAGTTCGGCCAGCAGCGAATCGCTGTTCTCGTTGGCTTTCAGGTCGGTAAAGATGATGTTCGCGCCTTCCTCTGCAAACAGCAGGGCGTGGCTGCGTCCGATGCCGCGCGACGCACCGGTTATAAGAGCGGTTTTATTTTCTAATAATTTCATAATTCTTTTATTGTTGTTGCTTATTTATTGAAACGGTGTTGATTAGTTCTTGTCGGCAAGCATAAATATAAGGCTGCCTTTGGCGCACAGTTTGCCGTCAACCTTGGCCTCGGCGTCGACAAAGAACGTCAATCCGCGTCGAGCGGTGATTTTGCCGGTCACGATGATGTCGTCGCCCGGGCGCACTTGGTTCTTGAAGCGCACCTTGTCCATTCCTGCATAGAAAGTCAGACGTCCAGGCAGTTCTTCGAGCATAAGTGTGCAGCAGCACTGGCCCATTATCTCGCACAGAATCACTCCTGGCACTACCGGATAGTCGGGGAAATGCCCTTGCAGGAAATACTCGTCTCCGCGCACGTGGTAGTGCCCTACGGCGGTATCGCCTTCCCTTTTCACGTCGTCAACAAGCAGCATTGGTTCGCGGTGCGGCAGGTATTGTTTGATTTCTTCTCTATTCATAATAAAGTATTCTATTATAATGTATAATGATTAAATCTTGCGAAGTGCGACACAGGCATTCTGTCCGCCAAAGCCGAAGGAGTTGCTGATAGTCAGGTCGGCGGCGAAGTCACGTGCCGTGTGCGGTGTATAGTCGAGGTCGCATTCCGGGTCGGGCTGGTCGAGGTGGATTGTCGGGGCAACCTTGCCTTCCTGCAGAGTCTTTGCGCAGATAACCAGCTCAATGGCACCCGTTGCACCGAGCATATGACCCATCATCGACTTGGTGCTGCTGATGACGGCCTGGCGTGCGGCGGCCTCGCCCATAGCTTGCTTGATGGCCAGGGTTTCGGTCTTGTCGTTGAGCGGCGTACCTGTACCGTGAGCGTTGATATACATCTTCTCGCCCTCTTTATAGCCAGCCTCTTCCAGTGCCCATCTGATGCAGTTGGTGGCGCATTTGGCGTCGGCACGAGGAGCAGTGTAGTGGAAAGCGTCGCAGCTGTTGCCGTAGCCTACAACTTCGGCATAGATGTGGGCTCCGCGCTTGCGGGCAATCTCATAGTCCTCAAGTATCATAATACCAGAGCCTTCGCCCATAACGAAACCCTTGCGGCGGATGTCGAACGGCAGCGATGCAGCCATCGGGTCCTCGCTGGTCGAAAGAGCCTTGCTGTTTGCAAATCCGGCAATGGCAATCTCGCAGATGGCTGCCTCGGTACCGCCGGTAATCATTGCGTCGGCACGGCCTTCGCGAATCATACGGTAGGCTTCGCCAATCGAGTGTGTGCCTGTTGCACAGGCTGTTACGACGGGCAGGTTGGGACCTTCGGCGTGGAATACTATTGCTGTGTTGCCCGAGGCTATGTTGGCTATCATTTCGGGGATGAACAACGGCGAAACGCGGCGCGGGCCGTTCTCCATCATCGAAGCGTGCTCACGGCAGAAAGTCTGAATGCCGCCAATGCCCGATCCAATGGCGCAGCCAAAACGCGACGAATCAACGTCTTTGCCTACTTCAAGGCCGCTGTCCTGCATTGCCTGCGTTGCGGCAGCTATGGCATAGAGTGCATAGCGGTCGTTGTGACGAATCATAGCTTTGTCTATTGCAAAGTCTTCCGGTTTGAAATCCTTGACCTCTGCAGCCACTTTAACGGGCAGGTTTTCAGGGTTCAGCGACGTTATTGCGTCGATGGCGCACGTGCCTTTCAGCAGCTCGCCCCACATTTTATCCACGTTGTTACCTAAGGGAGAAATGCATCCCAGTCCGGTGATAACTACTCTTTTCATATATTTAATTCTTTGATTTCTTGATAAATATTGATAACATTATTCTTCTTTCTTTTCAGGGTAATTGATGGTGCTCCATTTCAGGATTGTGGCACCCGTGACGAATCCGCCGCCAAAAGCGCTCAGCAGCAGTGTCGCTCCGTCTTTCAGCTCGCCTGCTCTCGACAGCTCGTCAATCAGTATGCCGATGCTTGCCGACGATGTGTTGCCGTACTTCTGCAGGTTGGTCGGGAATTTCTCCTTTGGTTGGCCCAAATGCTCTCTGATTGAATCGATTATTCGCAAATTGGCCTGGTGCAGAAGGTAGAGGTCAATGTCCTCGCCCGTCAAACCGTTCTTCTCAAGGATGATGTCTACGTCTTTGATGCAGGCTCTTACCGCCAGTTTGAACACCTCGCGGCCGTTCATAACGAGCGGCATAGTCTTTTCCTCGACGCGGTCGTAGGGCGTCACCTCGAGCGAACGTTTGTAGTAGAGTACGTCGGTGTGCGTGTCGCCAGTCAGTCGGAAGTTCTTGAAGCCCTCGCCTTCAGTGACTACCAGTGCCGATGCGCCGTCGCCGAAAAGCACCGACGTCTCTCTCTCGTGCCAGTTGCAGAAGCGCGAAGGCTCCTCGGCTGCCACGATGAGAATCTTCTTGGCCTTGCCGGTCTTTATGAAGGCGTCGGCTATGTCAAGCGAATAGATAAGTCCTGCGCAGGCTCCGTTCAAGTCGAAGCAGGGGCAGCAAAGCCCAAGCGGAGCCAGTAGGATGCTGCCCATCGAAGGCGAGACATAGCTGTTGGCAACGTTTGAACAGATCAGATAATCAATCTCTTCCGGCTGCAGGCCTGAAGACTCTATTGCTGATTGCGCTGCGGTAATGGCAAGTTCGCTCAGGGTCTCAGTGCTTAATAGATGCCGAGTGTGGATGCCGGTGCGTGACGTGATCCAGCTGTCGCTTGTATCCAGAAATCCGGCAAGCATTTCGTTAGTTACTACTTTCTCGGGGAGTGCACTACCTGTTCCAATTATTTTCATATTAATGTATTCTTTTAATTAATATAAATGTCAAATATGCATTCGCACGTTCTTTTATTTATTTTTGCAAAGTAAGAATAATTTTTAAAAATATTTTTGTTAAAAACGATGTTGGATGCAATATTTATGGTGAAAGTGCGTTTCTGTGGGTAAAATTATGACTCTTTTGGTGAATAACGTGAAATTCTTTTAACATTATGGCGAAAAATACCATCCACATACCGAAATTCCTCTCCGAGATGAGGAGTATTTGGCTTTTTCTTGCCACTATTTTTGTGGTGACAATTGTATTTTCTATCGTATACAGACCGGCCTATTTTATGAAAACAGACCAGCCTGTATCATCATTGAACATATACATATATTCTCTAATAATGATTTCAAGTGGCGAAGCCATCATTGTTATGAGCCGTATGCTGCTGCATTATGCCCAGCGCAAGATGACAATGGAGTTCTTTCATTTTGTGCTATGGCTTGTCTTGGAACTTGTCTTTATGGATGTAATCCTCACAGTCATAGCGTTTTTCCTCGGCAACAAAGCGGGGCTGCCATTCTCGGACAAGCTGTGGCACGTCACGCTGGATATGATCCTGGTCATCGGTGTGCCGTACATAATATCAGTTCTGCTTTTCTATCTCGACGACCGTCGACGGCAGATTGCTGTTCTGCAACGTGTTGTCAATTCGATGACTGAAAGCGGAAGGAATGAGAACGACAATATCAACTTCCACGATCGCGGCGGCAAGCTTGCGTTTTCGACCCGTCGTGGCAACGTGTTGTATATAGAGGCCGCCGATAACTACAGCAACATTCACTATATAAATGAAGACAAGGAAGATACGTTCATTCTGCACAACTCTATGAAGCAGCTCGACTCGTCCGACGAATACAAGGGGTTGCTGCGCTGTCATAGAGGCTATATGGTTAATATCGACAATGTTAAGCTTCTGAAGAAAGAAAAAGGCATCCTTGTCCTCGAACTGACGCAGGGTGCGCGTTCCATCCCTGTCTCGAAGACATATACCGACCGTGTCGTCCGCTTTTTCGCGGGCGAAAACGAGGCTTGAAATCCTTATTTGTCGTTTCTTGAATCAACTTCCTTGCCGCTTGCTTTGCTCGTCCAGTGCGTGCGCGCTCTGTCCGGCGCCCTGTCAGGCAGGCGGTGCCTCCCAGGGCGGCGACTTTATGCTACTTTCTGCCACATCTTTCCTGCCATATCGGACAGTGTCGTTATTAATTCCGCGATAGTTTAGATTGCTGTTGTTTAGGCTGTTGCGTTGACTTTCATCCGAAAAGGCATCTTTTTCCGCCGATGTCTCGTCCTCCTCCGGCCACTCATCGACCGACAATATGCCGCAGCCGATATACTGGCTCATCGAGGTGCGGCCTTTGCTGTCGCGCACAAAGCCCCACAGGTGCACCTC
>CAJOMZ010000051.1:1535-12809 GCA_905236645.1 uncultured Bacteroidales bacterium | reverse complement strand
GCTCGACCGGCCTGCAACGGCCGACACCGCCGAGCTTGACACTTCGTCCTGGCCCCGCGGCACGGTGATAGTGACCGTCCACACCGCGCAGGGCAAGGCGGTGAAGAAGCTGGCGCTGAAGTAAGAGCGGAAACAGGAACTCTGTATATATACGGAGTGCGATTTCGTCTTTGTAGATGGTTTGTGCAATATTTTTCATCCCATTGCGTTATTCTGTCTGTCGGTTGCAAGACGAGGCCTTTGGGCATTGCAATACGGCGCAAAATGTTGGCAGTGTGAATATTGTAGAATCCATAACTAATCCCGACTGGCGGCGGGCCCTGCATTCGTTCCGCACCTACCTCAAGCTTGAGAAGCGGCTGTCGGACAACTCGGTGGAGGCCTATCTGCGCGATGTGTCGCATCTGGCCCAGTATGCCATCGGGCAAGGCAAGTCGCCCGAGCAGGTTGAGCTCGACGACCTGCGTGGGCTTGTGGGCGAGCTGCACGATATGGAGGTGGCCCTGGCCACGCAATGCCGCATTGTGAGCGGGCTGCGCACTTTCTACAAGATGCTGGTGGTGGAGGACGTGGTGAAGGACAACCCGGCGACGCTGCTCGAGATGCCGCGCTCGTCGCGCCATCTGCCCGATGTGCTGACCAACGACGAGGTCGACGCTATCATTGCCACTTTCGACCTGAGCCTGCCCGACCAGGCGCGCAACCGCGTCATCGTCGAGGTGCTTTACGGCTGCGGTCTCCGCGTGTCGGAGCTGGTGAACCTGCATCTGTCCAATATCTATGAGAAGGAGGAGTTTCTGCTGGTGACTGGCAAGGGCGACAAGCAGCGGTGGGTGCCCATCAACCATACGGCGCTGCACCTGATGCTGCAGTACATAGCCACGATACGCTCGCATCAGCGCATCCGCCCGGGCGAGGAGAAGTATGTGTTCATCAACCGCTTGGGGACGCACCTGTCGCGCAACTATGTGTTTATGTTCCTGAAGGAGGCCGTGGCCAATGCGGGCATAGAGAAGACGATATCGCCCCACAGCCTGCGCCACAGCTTTGCCACAGAGCTTGTCACCAACGGCGCCGACCTGCGCGCGGTGCAGGAGATGCTGGGTCACGAAAAGATTACAACCACAGAGATTTACACTCACCTTTCGCATCAGTATCTGCGCGACACGATAACCAATTTCCACCCGCACTACAGGAACTCTTAGTGGGTTTTAACTTTTTTTATGATTTGGATTTGAAACTTTTTCGCCCCTTAAAGCCACTATATAGGCGGATGGATTGAAAAAGTTTTGTTATCTTTGCAGTCGTATATCATTGCTGTATATTGTGTGAATAAATGTTGTAACATATTAATTGGCAGTCGTTTCGCTGTTGTCCGCGGTGCTGTATTCGCCGTGATAATGGTGGTGTGCGGCTTTGCGGCGCAGGCACAGCAGGGCATCGTTAAGGTCGATGTGCCCGACACGGTATGCTATGGCGACACGGTGGTGGTCACTTTCGGATTCGACGAGAGCTATAGCGTTATGTTTCAGTATGAGGAGATTACGTTGGGACAGGATGACAAGATTTTCTTGCCCGACGGCCGGCCCTGCGGCGATATGGGCTGTGCGTACATTTCGTCGGTGACGTTCGACCAGTTTCCCGACACGGCGACGGTGTTCTCTGTGCAGGCTATCAGGTACTTGCGCATCAATATAGAGCATTCCTATATTGCTGACTTATACATTAATTTGGAGTGTCCTAACGGACAGAGTGCCAATGTGCTGCGTTTTGGCGGCACGCTCAATTCGCTTTGTAGCAGCGAGGTGCCAGAATCGGGGTGCGTTTGGTTGCCGGGTGACAATCTGAGTCTTAGCTCTTATTTCGGGCAGCCGGTGGATGTGGGCAATCTTGACACCGGCTGCGATTCGACAGACGCGCTCAACGTCGCTGGGGTGGGTTGGAACTACTGCTGGAGCAACAATACGGTGTCGAACTACAGATATGCCTCGGGCGACGGCATCTTGTACCGCCTCGGCCACAGCCACAACAACATTGTCGACTCGAGTGATGTCGAGCACTACTCAAATTTCTATCATCCCGACCAGCCGTTCAACTCGCTGGTGGGCTGTCCACTCAACGGCTCGTGGTCGGTCAAGGTGATGGACGGCTACGCCCAGGACAACGGCTATATCTTCAGTTGGTCGCTGTCGCTCGACGCCAACCTGGTGGCCTTTACGCCCTGCCCGGTCGATTCGTTCGCCATATTCGGCGACGGTGCCATAAGGGTCGACGATTTCGCCTACAATCTTGTATTGCCTTCCCATATTGACCACGACACTACGCTGGAGTTCACCTTCAGGACCTATGACATCTGCGGCGGCATATACGACACAAATGTTTCCATCACTTTCCTTGCGGCAAAGAACACTTGGCGGGAAATGAGCGTGGTGGAGAACGATCTGCCTGTCATCTTCAACGATGTGGAGTTCAATGACACTGTCACCGACTTTGTCTTTCCGACCTATGAGGGGGTCTATGGCTGCGACAGCCTGGTGCATTTCACACTCAATGTGTGGCGCAACTACAACGAGACGTTCGACACGGTGGTTTGCAGCTACGACCTGCCTATACTGTGGCACGATACGCTGCTTTATCAATCAGCGAACTTTACCAGCCACAATCTGACGTCGCACGGCGCCGACAGCATCACGACGCTGGTTTTCACCGTGATTCCGGCCGATACGGTGGAGACGTTTACCTCGCTGTGCAAGGGCATTTCATATACTTGGATAGACGGCGTGACCTACTATAACGACTCGATAAACCCGGTCGTGGCGTTACATACCGACGGTTTGTGCGATTCAATTGTGCGGCTCAACATACTGTATAACAGAGATTCGTATAAGGCCCTTGTCAGGGCGTCGCCTAATCCGGTGACGGATGTCAACACTGAGGTTACACTTACCGACGTGTCGGGCAGCACGAGTCGCAGGTGGTTCCTTGAGGATAGGGTGGACACGGCCCGCAGCTGCCGCTTTTCGTTCACATACCCGAGAGATTCGGTGGAAGTGCTGTTCACGGGACGCGATTTCTATGGGTGCACCGACACCGCGACGGTGGTGGTTTACAGCAATGTATATGTCTACTGGATACCCAATGCCTTTACGCCCGACGAGTCGACGAACAACCGTTTCTCGATCTTCTCGAGGCATATCCAGTCGGGGACGGTGCATATTTTTGACCGAAAGGGGCTGCATATCACCGACTTCGACGCTCTGACGGGCGAGTGGGACGGCACCAAGAACGGCAGGCCCTGTCCGCAGGGGGCTTACGTGTGGAAATTGACCTATACCACTGATTTTGCCCCTGAAGTGCTGCAGAAGGATGTCGGCACTGTAACTATTTTGAGATGATTCAGTTTTTTTTCGTATCTTTGCAACTGCATTAAAGTGTAGTTTTGCATTATGGAAAATACTGAAAAAGATATAATTCAAGAAGTTACCAATAAGGACTATGAGTTTGGTTTTACCACCGACATTGCGACCGAGACCATACGCAAAGGTCTGGACGAGGATGTGGTGCGCTTGATTTCGCAAAAAAAGGGTGAGCCGGAGTGGTTGCTGGAATTCCGTCTCAATGCGTTCCGCAAATGGCAGACGATGAAGGAGCCCGACTGGGCACACTTAGAGTACGAGACGCCTAACTATCAGGACATCATATACTTTGCCGCCCCGAAGCAGGAGAAGAAGAAGTCGATGGACGAGGTTGACCCCGAACTGTTGGCTACCTTTGACAAGCTGGGCATTCCGCTGCGCGAACGCGAAGCGCTGGCAGGCGTGGCCTACGACGCTATTATGGACTCGGTGAGCGTCAAGACGACATCGCAGAAGATGCTGGAAGAGAAGGGTATATTGTTTATGCCCATCAGTGAAGCTGTGCAGAAGCACCCTGACTTGGTGAAGCAATACTTAGGGTCGGTGGTGCCGAGTGGCGACAACTTCTTCGCGGCTCTGAACAGCGCTGTCTTCAGCGACGGCTCGTTCTGCTATATCCCCAAGGGGGTTCGCTGCCCGATGGAGCTGAGTTCTTATTTCCGCATCAACGCCAAGGGCACGGGCCAGTTCGAGCGCACGCTTATCGTGGCCGACGAAGGAGCCTACGTGAGCTATATGGAGGGCTGCACGGCTCCGCAACGTGACGAGAACCAGCTGCACGCCGCAATAGTGGAAATCGTGGCCCTGAAGGATGCCGAGGTCAAGTACAGCACCGTCCAGAACTGGTATCCGGGCGACAAGGACGGCAAGGGCGGCATCTACAACTTCGTTACGAAGCGCGGCATCTGCAAGGGCAGCCATTCGAAGATCAGCTGGACGCAGGTGGAGACCGGCAGCGCCGTGACGTGGAAATATCCAAGCTGCATACTGCAGGGCGACGACTCGACGGCAGAGTTCTATAGCGTGGCTGTCACCAACAACTATCAGCAGGCCGACACCGGCACCAAGATGATACACGTCGGCAAGAACACGCACAGCACCATTATGTCGAAGGGTATCAGCGCTGGCCATAGCCATAACAGCTACCGGGGCTTGGTGCAGATAGGCAAAGGAGCCGAGAATGCCCGCAACTACTCGCAGTGCGACTCGCTGCTGCTGGGCGACAAATGCGGCGCGCACACGTGGCCTTACATCAAGGCCAACAACCATACCGCTATTCTTGAACACGAGGCTACGACTTCGAAGATTAGCGAAGACCAGCTCTTCTACTGCCAGCAGCGAGGCATCAGTCCCGAGAGTGCTGTGGGACTGATAGTCAACGGCTATGCGAAGGATGTGCTGAAGAAGCTGCCTATGGAGTTTGCTGTCGAGGCTCAGAAACTGCTTAGCGTTAGCTTGGAAGGGAGCGTGGGATGAGCACCCAGATAAAAACCACCACGCAGGAGATGGCGCGTGTGGAGGCTTCGGAATACCGCACAAGCACGGGTCTAGTGCCTGTTGTCGTGGTTCTTGACAATGTGCGCAGCAAGAATAATATAGGCTCGGTCTTCCGCACTGCCGACGCAATGGGAATCAGGGAGATATATTGCTGCGGCATCACTGCCACACCTCCCGACAGGGATATCCACAAGACGGCGCTTGGCGCCGAAGATAGTGTCCCGTTCTGCTATAGCGAAGACATCCACGCTGCATTAGATTTCCTTAAAGGCGCGGACTACCGTATTTATGCCGTGGAGTTGGCACACAACAGTCTGATACTTGGCAAGGACAGCATCGAGACCGACAGGCCTATAGCCCTTGTTTTAGGCAACGAGATTGACGGTGTTCAGGAATCTGTCCTTGAGCGATGCGACGGTTTTCTCGAGATACCGCAGTACGGCTCAAAGCATTCGCTCAACGTCAGCTGCGCCGCTGCCATAGCAATGTGGGAAGTATCTAAACAACTAAGGATATGACAAAAGAAGAAAGAATGAATGCGGCTCGCCAGTTGCACCGCTCGGGCTGCAACTGTTGCCAGTCGGTGGTGATGGCATACGCCGACCAACTGCCTATAGACAAGGAGAGTGCTGCCAATGTTGCCGCTCCCTTCGGTCGCGGCCTCGCCGGAACGCGTGAAGTGTGCGGCTGTGTCAGTGGTATGGCAATGGTTTGCGGACTGACGGGCCATACCGCCGATGTCCGCACCCTGATAGAGAAATTCCGCGAGGAAAACGGCGACATCGTCTGCGCCCGCCTGCTGCAGATGGGCAAAAAGCCCTGCCCCGAACTGGTAGCCAACGCCGCCGGCCTGCTGGCGGAGATAATATAAAATGAAATGAGTATAACCTACATCTCTGTCGAGGAAGCTGTGAGGCTTGTGAAATCGGGCGACCACATACACTGGCCGTGTGTGAGCGGTGCGCCGGAGCATCTGATTGAGGCTCTGGTGCAGCGTGCCGACTGCGAGAACGGAGAACGGAGAGCGGAGAACCGAGAACGGAGAGTGGAAAACGGCGAACCGCTGCGGGATGTGACAATAAGTCACTTCTATACAGAGGGCTATGCCGACTATGTATTGCCGAAATATAAGGGCATATTTCAGTTAGACTCGTTCTTTGTCGGTGGCAATGTGCGTGAGGCAACGCAGTCGGGTAGGGCAGACTATATTCCCTGTTCGCTCAGCGAGACACCGCGTATGATTAAGACTGGTGCCGTGGGCTGCGACGTTGTCTTCCTGATGGTAAGCGAGCCCGACCAGGAAGGCTATGTGTCGCTTGGCACGTCGGTCGACTATATGCCTGAAGCTATTGAACGAGCCCGATGCGTTATCGCGCAGGTGAACAGCTATGTGCCTTACACTTATGGCGATAGCCGCATACACGTCTCGAAAATCTCTGCCTTTGTGCGTCACGACAAGCCGCTCAACGAAGCGGCACCGTCGAGCCTTACCGACACCGACATCGCCATAGGGCGGCACTGTGCGGCTCTGATTCCCGACGGGGCCACGCTGCAGATAGGCATTGGCAACATCCCGACTGCTGTCCTGTCGCAACTTGGTGGTCACAAGAACCTTGGCGTGCATTCTGAGATGTTCTCCGACAGCGTGATACCACTTGTGGAAAATGGTGTAATCAACGGCAGCTGCAAGCATACCGACCCTGGCAAGCTGACGGCAATGTTCCTCAAAGGCTCGCAACGGCTCTACGACTTTGTAGACCGCAACCCTGACGTGTTGATGAAAGATGTAGGCTACACCAACAATCCCGCTGTAATAGCCTCAAATCCAAAGGTGGTGGCGCTCAATTCCGCCATCCAGATCGACCTTGCCGGCCAAGTGTGCTCGGATTCGATGGGTACACGCATATTCTCGGGCAGTGGAGGCCAACTCGACTTCATACTTGGCGCCACCTACAGCGAAGGCGGCGTGCCGATCATAGCTATGCCTTCCATTACAGGCAAGGGTGTCAGCAAGATAGTGCCGACGCTTACTTCAGGCGCCGGTGTCGTGACCCCGCGCACGCTCGTCCAGTGGGTGGTCACTGAGCAAGGAGCCGTCAACCTCTATGGCCTTAGCCTGCGTCAGCGTGCCAAGGCGCTCATCAGCATAGCCCACCCATCGGTGAGAGACAACCTATATTCGATAATGAATCAGCAATTATGACTAATAAACGCAAAATAATCAACGACCCGGTCTATGGCTTCCTGACCATCGACGACGACATAATATTTGACGTGATATCGCACCGCTGGTTCCAGCGTCAGCGTCACATAAAACAATTGGGTTTCACCTACTTGGTCTACCCTGGTGCTGTCCATAGCCGCTTCAGCCATATGCTTGGAGCCCTCAACCTGATGAAGCGTGCCATCGACGTGCTGCGCTCAAAAGGAGTGGAAATAAGCAAGGAAGAAGCGCTGGGTGTGCAATTGGCCATACTGCTGCACGATATAGGCCACGGCCCCTTCTCGCACACCTCCGAAAGGGTGCTCTGCAATGTCCATCACGAGCGGCTGACGCAAATGTTTATGGAAGGCATAAACAGGGACTTCGACGGCCGCTTGCAGACGGCGATAGAGATATTCGAAGACCGCTATCCACGCCATTTCCTGCATCAGCTCGTCTCATCGCAGCTCGATATGGACAGGCTTGACTACCTGGGCCGCGACTCGTTCTTTACCGGTGTTAGCGAGGGTATTGTGGGCACCGAACGCATTATAAATATGCTCAATGTGGCCGACGACCGCTTGGTTGTGGATGAAAAAGGCATCTACTCGGTCGAGAAGTTCATCATCTCGCGACGACTGATGTATTGGCAGGTCTATCTGCACAAAACAGTCATAGCCGCCGACAACCTCTTCTACAGCATACTGAATCGTGCGCGCGTGCTGATGGCCCAAGGCACAGAGCTCGACGGTTACGAGCCGTTGCTGTTCTTCCTGCGCAACCGTGTCACAGAGACCGACTTCGAGAACGACCCGGCTGTCCTCGAACGCTTTGCCGCCATCGACGACGGCGACATAATGTCGACCGTAAAAGTCTGGGCAGAATGTTCCGATAGCGTGCTGTCAACCCTTTGCCGTCACTTGCTGTGGCGGCAGTTGCCCAAAGTGCTTGTGTCGCCCGACGAATATGCACAGTCCGTTGTCTCCGAGCATATTGCACAGGTGTCCAAGGCGTATAACTTAGACTCCGACCTCGCTTCCTGCTTTGTCGGTACCGGACGCCTTGTGAACCGCAGCTACTCCTTCGACGACAGCGAGATAAAGGTGCTCTATAAGAACGGACGCTGCTGCGGCATCAGCGAAGCCAGCGACCAGTTGGACCGCAGTTTCCTTGAAAAGACTGTCACGAAATACTATATCTATTACCCCAAGCTACCAGGCGGCAATACCCAGATATTGGCATAACCACTCCTTGGCGGCGTTGATGAACGTCAGCGCTCCCGTCTCGTGAGCGGGCAATCCCATAGCGTTGCCGAAATCGTCCACCACTACATCTATGTCCGATACCCCCTGCTGTTGCAGGAAGGCAATGAGGTTCATAGTGTTCTCCACAGGCACGGCACCGTCACGGGTGTGATGCACCAGCATCAGGCTCTCGTCGCTTCTCGGCGTCCATCCTTTGCACAGGTTGTCGCCGTCTATGGCAACCATCATCTTGTGCGACAAGCTGCTGTTTGTGTCCATCATCACGGGTGCGATAAAGACGCTCAAGTCGTTGGTGCCCACCAGGTCGTCGATCTCCTCGCGGGTGTAGCGTTTGCTGAGCACCCAGTCGTCGATATGGCTCAACAGCGGCTCGATAAACATACTGTCGCGAGCAATTCCAAGCTCCTTGAAGTGATTGTATGCCAGCATCACGCTGATGACAGTGCTCGGCATCGCCGACCGGTCAATGGCCACAAAGCGGTGGTAGGTGGCAGGCAGGTCGTAGGAGCCGCCTCCGGCAAAGGTCTTGGTAATGTGTATATTGGGGTACTTCTCGCTAATGAGGCGCACCACAGCCATCGATGTCTGCCCACCTTGCGAATAGCCGGCGTTGAAGAGATTGTCCTTCCATTTGAAGCCCATATTCGCCAGCAGTTTGCGTCCTTCGATGAGGGCGTCTACGGCAGCCTGCGCATTGTCGCGGCTTATGCAGTAGGCTTGCGGCTTGTCCTCGGTGACGCCAAAGCCGTAATAGTCGGGCGAGATGGTGATAAGCCCGCTGCCCACAATCATAGCCTGTTCGCCAAGGCAGCCCAACGACGGGCACTGGTCGGCACGGTAGATAGTGAAATGGTTGTAGAGCATAATGCCCTCGGCAATGTCGTCGGTCGTCAGCCGGTCGCTCATCGTAATGGTTGCCGACAAGGTCACAGGCTCACCGTAAGGGTCGGTCGAGGTATACGTGAAATTATAGGCAGTCATCTTGTCGGCGGCGTAGTGCACCGTGCTTGTCAGCTGCGCCGTGGTCGGCTGCTGCTCGATGATTGGCTCTTCCGGTTCCTCGCGGTTGCAGGCCGCAAACAGGAAAACCAGTGAAAACAGCATTGCCGTCATAGTGCAACGCAGTGGTCTGTAATGAATTATGTTCATAATCGCGTTTTTGTTGATATGCAAAGGTAAGAAAAAAACAACATCTATGGGTAATGCTTAAAGAAAAAGATGGCTTCCCTAAAAAAAAGTCTGCCGCCGAACGGCGGCAGACTTGGGTTTTCTCCGTTTTTTCAGAGGGTCTTTATTTCTTCTTGCCCTTCTTTGTAGCGGGAGCCTTGCTGTCCTCGATGCCGAGTTTGGCTTTGATGGCTGCGGGTATGGCATCCTTGTGGACAACGATGTTCATAGTCTTGTAGCGCACAAATGCCTTCGAAGCATAGAACATACCGTGGTAGTCGCCATAGTCGCCCCAGCTGTTCTTGACCATATAGTACTCATTGCCCATCTGGTCGGTGGCCTTGCCGTAGATCAGCATACCGTGGTCGTCGGTGGTCTCCCAGTTGTCGTAAGCCTCCTGGCGCTCATCCTGGCTTACCCAACGCTGCGGTGTGGGGTGCTTGGCGGCCTCGTCCTGAATCTCTTTGGCCTTCATACCGCTCCATTTGGCCTGGTCGCTGCCGATGCTGGCATTGACCTCGGTGGCGGGAAGGACGCAGAAGCCCTTGCGGACGCCCAGACGGAAGCCCTGCTCGCTGACGTCGCTGCCCCAGGCAATGGTGTAGCCGTTGTCGATAGCATAGTCGAAGATGTCCATAAACTCATCCAGCGGCACATTGTAGCTCAGGCCCCAGCGCCAGTTGTCCTGTATCTCAAGGACGAATTTCTCGTAGAAAGGATGGTGGGTGAAGCTGGTAATGCTTACATAGTCGTCGGCGTTGAGGCCGGTGCTCTCATAGAAGCTCTTGGGGGTATACTTCACACCGTTGTAGGTGAACTCGGTGGGGCAGGTGCCCAGATAGATGTCGTGTACAGCCTGTATAGCCTTGAGGCAGAGGAGTTCGTGATTGCTGTTGCGCTGCAGCTTTTTGTGGTCACCTTTGGCAATGGCCTCCACCATCTTGTCGGTCAGTGCGCTGAGTTCGCTGTGGTCGCTGAGGGTGTCGCCGTAGGTGGCGCCGGGGCGCATCTCGCTTTCAGGCACAAGGCCGAAAGTCTTCATACCATAGATCACATCGTTGAAGGCACCGCCCTGGCTGAAGCTCACGTCGCCGTGGGTACGGATGGCGGCCATAGCGCGGTCGCGATAGGTGTTGCTTACGATATACATCTCGCTGAAGTCATACTCGCCCTTGCCCATACGCAGCAGTTCGGCCTCGATGAAAGCCAGGCCGCTGTAGCACCAGCACGTACCTGCCTTGTTCTGGTTCTTGACCGAGGTGACGGGCAGTTCCTTGCTGACGGTGAACTTGTAGCCCTCGTCGTCTTTGTTTTCGTCTGCCTTCTGAGCGAAGACAGTGGCGCTGATAGCTATAGCGCCGAGGATTGCAAAAAGTTTTTTCATTGGTTTATAATTAATTGTGTTGTTAATTGATTATCTATGAAAAGATAGGGGTTCCTGATTGATTGAGTGTTCAGATTGTTGATTCTTGGTTCTCGACTATTCCTCGGGTGCGAACATCGGGTCCCAGGCTGGCAGCAGTATGGGGGTCTGCGACAGCAGGGCGCGGATGTTGGCGGGGATGTACTTCTCCTCCAGCACAACGCGGAACATATACTCGTTGAACCAGTCGTTGGTCATAATCAGGTTGCCCTGGTATCCGTAGTTGGGGCCCCAGCTGTTCTCCACCATCCATTTCAGCGGCTTGCCGTCCTTGTCGAGGTCGACGGCGCACAGCGTCATAGC
>CAJOMZ010000051.1:0-1528 GCA_905236645.1 uncultured Bacteroidales bacterium | reverse complement strand
ACTGGCGAAGGTGCTGACCCTCTGCTTCTTGTCCATTCCGAAGGTGGTGCCCATCAGCGAGCCGTAGTCGAAATTGTCGGGGTCCATAAAGCCCTTGTCGCGGTCGAGGAACTTGCCCACGTCGCAGCTGAAGTACATCATCGTGCTGTCCTTGATCGAGGCGATGCACATCGGGGCTATGTCGCTCATCGGCAGGTTGATGTAGCGCCAGTTCTGGCCGTCATAGACGTGGCGGTCGTACTGTATCTCGTATACTTTGTAGTACTCGCGTGTGGGGTCGTTCATAACCATATAGTACTTCGAGAAGTCGGTCTTGGCGAATTTCTCGTAGAACGACTTTGGCGTGTAGCTCTCGGTGCCGACAGCCTCGCCTTTCGCGTTGCGCTCGGTCCAGGTGAACTCGGCCGGCGGCTCGCCCATCGTCAGGGCCAGCATACGGTAGATGGTGCCCAGCATCTCGGTCTTGCGCGTTTGCAGCTTGTGGGGCGTGGTGCCCTTGGCGGCGGCCAGCTCGCGCAGCTCGAGGCCGTACTCGCGCAGCTTCAGGCTCAGCAGGTTGCTTATGCTCGAGGTGTTGTTGGTGTTGTAGGTCTCAGGCATAACGTCGCTGGGCACAAGGCCGTACTTCTCCACCAGGTTGGCGATGCCGGTAAACTGGCCTCCGTCGCCTATGGGGTTCTTGAAGAGCCATTCCACCTCCTGGTCGGTCATCGGCTTGCGGTAGGTGTCGATAATGGCCTGCAGGAAGAGGTTGCTCTTCTCCAGCTGGTCGTAGAAGAAGGTGTAGGCCTGCGAGAACTGGAAGTCGGCGGGCAGGTCGTGCTGGCGGATAGCCTTGTTGCGCATAACGTTCATACCGGTGAACATCCAGCAGCGGCCGCTCGATTTCTGGTCGGTCACGGCCTTGCTGACCACGCGGTTGGAGAAGTGCGAGTCGAACTTGGTGGCGTTCTCATAGTTCATAGCCAGCTTCTGCGGGCTCTGGTTGACAAGGATGTTGCGCATAGCCTTGTCGCTGGCGCTGCCGCCGTACGACTTCTTGATCTGCTGCATCATCTCGGGCGTGATGCCGCCGTTGCCGTCGGGTTGAACGGTCTTGGTTTTCTGGGCCGTCGCGGTGCCTGCAACCGACAGGCACAACAATGCTGCGGCAAATAATTTCAATTTGTTCATCGTTATTTTATTATATGTTTATCAATTCTTTGCGAGCCTCTGTGTGGTTTTTTGCCCGTTTTACGCGATTGCAAAGATATAAAAAAATTAACGTTCCATACAAAAAAAGTTTTCGACACACACTTAACAGCCCGACCGTCCGAAATGTTAAAATATTGTTAAAATTATAGCTGTTTTGGTTAAAGCACTGAAAACCAACGATATGACTATATTTCGCACTCGTGGCATAACTGATTGAAAGCCAGCCCTTCAAGGTACCAACTCCGTTCGTTGTACAATATATGTACAATACTTGTACAATATTTGTACGTTTACCAATTGTACAAGTATTGTACAACTATTGTACATATATTGT
>CAJOMZ010000050.1 GCA_905236645.1 uncultured Bacteroidales bacterium | reverse complement strand
GGATGCCGAAGGCAACATCACCTGCATCCACTGCACCTACGACCCCGCCACACGCGGCGGCGACGCCCCCGACGGCCGCAAGGTGAAGGGCACCATCCACTGGGTCAGCGCCCGTCACGCCGTCGACGCCGAGGTGAGGATGTTCGACAGGCTCTTCGCTGCCGAGGCTCCCGACGAAGTCGCCGAAGGCGGCACCTTCCTCGACAACCTCAATCCCGACAGTCTGCAGGTCCTCGACAACTGCAAGATTGAACCGGCCATTGTGGACGACATCAGGACACCCAACAAGGAGAACGGCGTGGACGCTCCGCACCGCTTCCAGTTCGAGCGCCTGGGCTACTTCTGCACCGACCCCGACGGCAATGCAGACCACCTGGTGTTCAACCGCTCCTGCACCCTCAAGGATTCGTTCAAGATCAACTGAACAGGACTGGACGCATCCCTCAACATCTAAAACCTTATAACCTTCAAACCCTTTAACCCTGAACCACCAAAATGAAACGACAGACATCCCTATACTTCATCGTTGTCGGAGCGTTCCTGCTCTTCATCTCGGGCAACTTCCTCTCGGAGGGCCTCTCCCGAGTGGGTATGGACAACGCTGTCGTTTCGCAGCGAATGGCTGAAGGCTTTGAGGAATTCTGGTTGCCGTCGCTTGACGCGCCCGGCAACCCCGACCGGCACAACTATCTGCCGCTCGGCTACTGGCTCGAAAGCAAATGGTTCAAGCTCTTCGGCAACAACTCGTTTATGGCCGAGAAGGTCTATTCGGTGCTCACCTACTTCATCTTGGCGGCACTGGTGATATGGATTTGGACCCTCATCGGTTACAACCGCAAGACCGGATGGCTGCCGCTGATGCTATGGATCACGATACCCATAGTCTCGTGGTCGGCCACCAACAACCTGCTGGAGAGCACTATGACGATGTTCCTGCTGCTATCGGTGGCGTTCCTGCTAAAGGCAGGGAAATCTTCATTCATCGAGCATTCGCGTTTGGCGGTGGGCAAGCCCTCGGGCCCCTACAAACTGAGCCGGACAGCCTGGGTTGTATTAGCGGCGCTGATGATGGAACTGGCCTTTATGGTGAAAGGCTTTGCCGGGCTGTTCCCCATCTTCTTCCCGATTCTCTACTGGCTGATGGTGCGCCGCGAGCGTGTATTGTTCCCGGTCTTCACCACCGGCGTGATACTTGTCGTCTGGATGGCGACAGTCTTTGTTGCCGTCATCGTTTCGCCCGACATCTATCACCACCTGTACAACTATCTGCACGGCCAGATGATTGGCGGAATGCTGCACGTGCAAACCGTGGCGTCGCGTTTCTACATCATTTATGTATTGTTGGTCCAGAGCATTATACCGTTGGCAATCACGGCGGTGCTTTGCGTTATCCGCATCAAGAACCGACCGTTCTACCGCTTCGCATTCTTCTGGCGCAACCGCGACAAGCTCACGGCCCTGCAGATTGAGCGCGCCAAATTGGGCTGGTTCTTCCTGGCTCTCGGTTTGTCGGGCATCATACCTATTATGTTCGGCCTGAAGCAGCAGGAGTTCTACATCGTGCCGACACTGCCATTCTTCTCGATAGCAACGGCCTGTCTGCTCTACTACCTGATTGAGGACTGGCTGGAACGTATGAACAAGACCGCCGAGCGGGTCCTGTTGGGACTTGCAATACTGCTCTTCGGCTCCGGCCTGCTGCTGAACCTTAGCAGCATACACAAGATCAATTCCAATCAGGACCTGCTGTCGGATATGCGCCTGATACTTCCCTATCTGGAAGACGGCGAGACCTTGACGGCAAGCAATGAAGTAATGGAATCGCCCGAAGTGGCGGAATATTTCTACCGCTACAAGAAGATTCTCTTCGACACCACCCCCGACCACGACCACCTGCTCACTATGTACAGCCGTGCCGCCGACCTGCCGACCGATTTGGGTTTCGAGAAAACCGACATCCCGACACGTTTATACATCCTTTACGAAAAAGTCAAGGACGCGGGGGTTGAAACCGTAACTGATACAACAACTATTGACACAACTGGTTATGAACAAATGGATATTGCTGACATTTAGCCTGCTGGTATTTGCCGGATGCAACGGCAAATACGAGATGGGCGACTTCTACAATGACAAAGACACGAAAGGCATTGTCGTTCAAGTGGACAACGACGGACGTGCAATGCTGGTTATGTCGCTCGACGAGGCTGTCGATATCGATGTCGACTCGGCCGCACGCTGGGCCGGACAGATTGACGGAAACGACTGGCGACTGCCCACAAAAGAGGAAATGAACGCCGTCAGGAAATACAAGAATGTCATCAACAGCACCCTCGAACGGAAGGGCTGCCCGACAATACTTACAAACCATACCTTCTATTGGACCGGCACACCCTGCTCCGAATCGCACACTTTTGCCTGCGGTCCCGACGGCATAAAATGCTATTTCAACCAGAACCATTCATCTTGCTACCGCGCAAGGGCGGTGAAGAGAATTGAAGACTAAACATACAGAATAATAAAATATATACACATAATGAAAATATCATACAATTGGCTTAAAGACTATGTCGACACCACGCTGACCCCCAACGAGCTCGACGATTTGCTGACATTCTCGGGACTTGAGATCGAGGGCGTCGACAAGGTGGAGACAATCAAAGGCGGACTTGAGCACGTGGTGATAGCGCAAGTGCTGACCTGCGAGCCGCATCCCGACTCGGACCACCTGCACCTGACCACTGTCGACGTAGGAGCTGCCGAACCGTTGCATATTGTTTGCGGCGCTCCCAATGTGGCTGCCGGCCAGAAAGTGGTCTGTGCACAGATCGGCACCAAGATATGGACTTCCGACACCGAGTTTCACGAGATCAAGAAAGGAAAACTCCGCGGTGCCGTCAGCGAAGGTATGCTTTGCGCTGAAGACGAACTGCAGCTGGGCTCAAGTCACGATGGCATAATGGTACTGCCCGACGACGCTCCTGTGGGAATGCCGGCCAAAGAGTATTTCAACGTTAAAGACGACTACACTCTCGAGGTGGCCATCACCGCCAACCGCTCGGATGCGACTTCGCATATCGGAGTGGCTCGCGACGTGGTAGCTGTACTCAACACCCGCAACGGCGAACACCTGAAAATCAAATGGCCCGAAACCTGCAGCAACTTGACCGTCAATCAGAATGCTGCCGGCAACGCCGTCAAAGTGAACGTCGAAGAACCCGAACTGTGCCCTCGCTATAGCGGACTGACGATAAGAAACGTCAAGGTGGGAGAGTCACCCGACTGGCTTAAGGACAAAATCCGTACCGTCGGACTGCGCCCAATAAACAATATTGTGGACATCACCAACTTCATATTGATGGAGGTGGGGCAGCCCCTGCACGCCTTCGATGCCGACAAGATTGAAGGCGGCAAAGTCGTAGTGCGCTGCCTGCCGCAAGACACTCCGTTTGTTACACTCGACGGCATTGAACGCAAGCTTGACAAACGCGACCTGATGATTTGCAACGAGAAAGAGGGGATGTGCATAGCCGGTGTCTTTGGCGGCCAGAAGTCGGGCGTCACAATGGAGACAACCAACGTGTTCATAGAGAGCGCCTATTTCAACCCCGTAAGCATCCGCAAGACCTCCAAACGTCACGGCCTCAAGACCGACGCCTCGTTCCGTTACGAGCGCGGTTGCGACCCCAACATAACCCTGTGGGCCGTGCGTCGTGCCGCCTACCTTATCCAGCAACTGGCCGGCGGCGAGATATGCGGCGACATACTCGACATCTATCCCAAACCGATAGAGAAGGCTGAAGTGCAGATAGACTTCAAGCGTGTCGCCAACCTGATAGGCAAGGAGATACCCGTAGAAACAATACGTACAGCATTGACCTCTCTCGACATCGAGATAGCAGAAGAAGACAAGGAGGGTATGCTGCTCAGAATACCCACCTGCAAGGTCGACGTGTACCGCGAATGCGATGTGGTGGAGGAGATTATGCGAATCTATGGCTACAACAACATCGAGTTCGACGAGCGTCTGAACAGTTGCCTGGCCTACGGCACCAAGCCTAATCCGCAAAAGCTGAAGAACATAGCATCCGACTATCTCACCTACAACGGCTTCAACGAGATAATGAACAACTCGCTGACCAAGAGCAGCTACTATGACGGCAATGCCGACTTCCCCGCCGAGCGCTGCGTGGCTATCCTCAATCCCCTATCGAAGGAGCTCAACGTTATGCGCCAGACACTGCTCTACAGCGGACTGGAGTGCATCGTCTACAATATGAACCACAGAATCTTCGACCAGAAAATATACGAGTTTGGCCGCAGCTATGTCAAGAACGGAGAGCAGAAAGCAGAGAACGGCGAAGAACTGCCTGTCACGAAGCGCTATACCGAGACGCAGCACCTGACATTCTTTATGACCGGCGCCGTCAGCGGTGAAAGCTGGCGCGCAGAGCGCAAGGCTGTCGACTTCTTCGACGCCAAAGCACATCTGGTCAATATCCTTCACCGCCTGCGTATGCCTATGGGCCGCCTGCAGGAAGTGACGGCCTCCGAGCACTTCCTGGCCGAAGGACTTGCCTACCAGTTCAAGGACAACAAGAAACAGCTTGCCGTAGTCGGCCGTATCTCGCGCGAGACGCTGCAGAGAATGGACTGCCGCCAAGAGGTATTCTATGCCGACATCGACTGGGACCTGCTGCTCAAGACCTTCCCGCAGAAAGACGTCACTTTCACCGACATTCCGAAATTCCCCGAGGTGCGCCGCGACCTGGCGCTTATGCTCGACGGCAATGTGACCTTCGGCCAGATCGAGGCCGTCGCTTTCGCCACCGAGAAGAAACTGCTGCGCCGCGTGTCGCTCTTCGATGTCTATCAAGGGAAAGGCATTGCCGAAGGCAAAAAATCTTACGCCGTAAGCTTTGTCCTGCAAGACCCCGACAAGACCCTGAACGACAAGCAAATCGAGGCTGTTATGGCCAAACTGCAGAAAAACCTGGAAACCCAACTGAACGCTATAATTAGACAATAATAACACCGACTGCCTCCTGCATACATCTTCAAGTATAGCAAAAGGAAAAGACAAAGATTGCATAATGGGACTGGAAAAGTACGACATAAAGATACTTCTGGCGCTGAACAAGAGCATAGCCGGCCGAAAGGACTTCTTCCGCTGGCTGCTCGACAACGGCTATCCCGAACTTGCCGCTTTTTCCAATGCCATACGCGGAGACGTAGAGGCAATGAAATGGCTTTTCGCGCACAACTATGCGTGGTTAGCCATACTCTCCAATGCCATCGACGGCGAAGACGAGGCCCGTGTGTGGATAGGCAAAGCCACACACCGCTGCAACCTGATGTTCGCAATGGCCTGCCGCGAGGATGTCGACGCCATACGATGGCTACAGCAAAACGATTTACATATTTTTCTAATGATTGCTAAAGAAGTGGCACAGGTGCTCGACACTCAGGCCCTCGAAAACAAAGGCCCCTACGTGCTGCACTTCTGACTCTATTATTTTTCACAACACCAAAACCTTACTCCAACTAAACCGACTAAAAACAAACAAATCAATGGAAGAAACAAAAAATCAACCCCGTGAAGGTGGAAGACCCAGAAAACCGCGCATCAACCGCCAGAACACAATCGCCTACCAATCTGTCCAAGGATACACGCGCCACAATCCAAACGGGTCTGAAAACGAAGACCAACCCAAGAAACGCTTCGGTGGCCATCAGGCCAACGGCAAACGCAAGCCATCCAAGCCCAAAAGACTGAAAGGGTCGGAAGACATTATCCAGAACAAAATAAACCGCCGCAAGAACCGCCAGGCTCCGCCCGAGCCGAAACACGACGGAACCACACGCCTGAACAAATATATCTCAAATGCAGGCATCTGCTCACGCCGCGATGCAGACAAACTTATCGAGGCCGGTGCCGTTTCGGTCAACGGCGAGGTTGTCACCACGCTGGGCTTCAAGGTCAAAGAGGGCGACGTCGTGTCGTACGGCGGCGAAGTGCTGCGCAGCGAGCCCAAGCGCTACTTCCTGCTCAACAAACCCAAAGGCTACATAACGACACTCGACGATCCGCAGGAGCGCAACACCGTGATGCTGCTGGTGCAAGGGTGCTGCAAGGAGCGCATCTATCCCGTAGGCCGCCTGGACAAGAACACGACAGGACTGCTGCTCTTCACCAACGACGGCGAGATGGCCCGCAAGCTTACCCATCCCTCGTCGAATGTCTACAAGATATACCAGGTGGAATGCGACCGCGCCGTGAGTCGCGAAGATATGCAGCAGATGCTGGAAGGTATTGAGCTTGAGGACGGTCCGATATCGGTCGACGACGTGCAATATCAGGGTGACGGCCGCGACCGTCGCATTGTCGGCGTCGCATTGCATTCGGGCAAGAACCGTATCGTGCGCCGCATCTTTGAGCATTTTGGCTACGAAGTCAAGAAACTCGACCGCTGTGTCTTCGCCGGCCTTACCAAGAAAGACCTGCCTCGTGGCAAAGTCCGCGAGCTGACACAGCAGGAGGTCAACTACCTTATGATGGTATAAGCCAAGTCTGCCGCCAGGCAAGACCGGGCACAACAAAGATTACGCCACCGGGGACAACAGCGTCCTCGGTGGCGTAATCTTTATACCCCAATCGCACTTTTCCCGACCCGACTTTTTGATAAATTCCTATCAAATTCCTATCAAAGTTCACTGAGGTGAACTTTGGGTAAACTTTGGTAGGAATTTGAGTAAACTTTGATAGGAATTTGGTATATGGAAATCAGGGAGTTGCAAAAGGGCGTTTTTAGCCCTTTCCCGACTTTTTCAAACTTTTTTGAAATCTATGGAATGCAGTGATAATCTGCCGATTAAGTTGAAAAAGGCAGAATTTATCAAAAAGTCGGATTTTGAACCCGAATCAGGGTTCGTTTAATCCGACAAAAGGGGTGGTTGAAATGGTTTATTGCTTCTTATCCGAATGGTGATCAGAAATCGTCGGGGGGATAGAAGTCGGTGTCCAATTCGTTCTCGTGCCATTGGATGGATTCTTCGATGGCGTCGTCATATCCGGTCAGGGCAGCGAATGGGGCAAATTGTGCAGCTCGGTTGAGGAGCGGCATCTGCGGGTGCCGTTTCGACACGTGGTGCGGCAGGTCTATAATGTCGTCGTAGTTCATATTTCGGTCTAAGTCAGTTCGCTATCAGAATTTTTCTTTGTTCGGGAATTCTCCTTTGGAGGTATAGCGTTGGAGAGCCTCGGGGGTAAAGAGCCGACGTGCACGCTCAAGGTCGTCGAGTGTGCCGACATCGAACCAGTTGTCGCCATTGTGCATATAGTAGCCTATGCGGTGGTGCTTGGCAAGCTCAAGGTAGGCCCTGAAGACAGGGTAGGGCTTGTCGTCGGGCGGCATAAGGTCGAAGAGACGCGGGCTTACGATAGAGATGCCGCTGAATGGGAGAGGGGTGAGGCTCGGAGCGTCGTCGCGGCCATAGATGCCTGCCAGGTTGCCGGTTTGGTCGAACAGCAGCATACGGTTGCTGTGGCGGTGGCTGGTGCAGAGGGTTACAAGGTTGCCGCTGGCGATGTGGTGCTGCTCGAGGGCGTGGAAGTCGATGTCGGAGAGGATGTCGACATTGTGTATTACGACAGGTTCTTTGAGCGTGAAATGCTTTGCGGCGTGCTTGATGGCCCCGCCGGTGTCGAGCAGCAGTCCGCTCTCGTCGCTGATGCTCAGGCTGCAGACCCTGGAGACTTCAGAGTTCTGGATGTATGTCCTGAACTCATTGGCAAAGTGGTGTATGTTGACAACGCAATGACATACGCCGGCGTGGGCAAGTCGGCTCTGGGTTATGTGGAATAGCGACATTCCGCCTATTTCGACCATTGCTTTGGGCCGGTCGTTGGTAAGTGGGCGAAGACGTGTGCCCAATCCAGCTGCTAAGATAAGCGCTTCCATTTTGTTGTTGATTTGTTGGTTTGTTTGGTTATTGATCTGGTTAATGGTTTTAGGGTTGGAAGGTTGAAGGGGTGATATGTTTTATGTTAATATGTTGATTTGGTTTGTGTTTTGTCTCTTAACTTCCCTTTAACTCCATTTCACTCCATCTAACTCACCTTTTCATCCCCCCAATAATCACGCTTTGTGTCCTCCTATCTGTCGGTTACGGTCTTTGGCGGTGGCGCCCTCCTCGAAGTTGAGCCCTTTGAGTATGGCGTTTTTGCCGAATTTGTGTTTTATCTCGAGGACGGCCTCTTGCATCTTCCGCTCTTTTTTCAGAGAGTCGGCCTGCTGTTTCTTCTGCTTCTCGTATTCTTCATAGTCGGTAAAGAGGTCGAGTTGCTGGGCCGTTGAGCCGCTGTTCTGTGCGTTGTCCAGCAGTTCTTCTGGCACTACGTTGAAGGCGGCAATGGTGATGCGGCGTATGAGAAGACCGGGGACGACGATAGTGTCGAATAGCTGCAAAGTGGCGTTGATGATGTGCGAGGCCGAGGAGGTGGCAAAGGGCAGGCGTATGCTGCTGTGCGAAGGCTTTGGCGCAAGCCGGCCGTAATAGTCTGTTACAAACGTGAAGTTTTTGGCGGAGGGGTTGTTTACATTCTCGACGTCGTAGTTGATGGCCAATCCTATCTGTGTGGTGGTGAGCCGTCCTTCGAGCAGCTTCAGGGCCATTGCATCGGCCATCTCCTGAGTTACGATGCGTGCCTTGGGACCGGTGTAGGGCGACTGCAGCACCTGGCTGTTGGACAACGAGTTGTTTTCCGGCCTGTAGGCCTTGATGAGGTCTATGGTGCAGGGTTCCCATCCCCAGGCGTGGTCGATGATGAGTTCGGCGTTGACACCGAAGAGCTTATAGAGCAGTTCTTCGTTTTTTATAGAGCATCGTGCCACCATACCCATTGTATAGAGGCCGTTGCGCTCAAGCCGTCGTGCGATGCCGTGCCCGATGCGCCAGAAGTCGGTCAGCGGGCGGTGGTCCCATAGCTTTTGGCGGTAAGACATCTCGTCAAGTTCGGCTATACGCACACCGTCTTTGTCGGCAGGTATATGTTTCGCCACGATATCCATAGCAATTTTGGCCAGGTAAAGGTTTGTACCGATGCCGGCGGTGGCTGTGATGCCGGTTTCGCGTAGCACCTCTCGTAGAACCTTGATGGTCAGCTGATGAGCCGTCAGTTTGTAGTTGTCAAGGTAGTTGGTGGCATCGATGAACACCTCGTCGATGGAGTAGGCGTGTATGTCCTCGTGCGAGAAGTAGCGCAGGTATACTTTGTAGATGCGCGTGCTGTAGTCGATATAAAATGCCATTCGAGGCGGTGCGGCGATATAGTCGGCTGCCAGTTCGGGACGGGCTTTTAGCTCGGTGTCGTTGTACGACTTGCCTGCGAACCGGTAGTTTGGAGCGTAGAACTGGCGCTCTTCGTTGACTTTACGCATTCGCTGCACCACCTCGAACAGGCGTGCGCGCCCTCCTATACCGTAGGCCTTCATCGACGGCGACACGGCGAGACAGATGGTCTTGTCGGTTCGCGACGCATCGGCAACCACAAGATTGGTTGTCAATGGGTCGAGTCCTCGTTCGACACACTCGACAGAGGCGTAGAACGATTTGAGGTCAATTGCGATATAGGTACGCTGTGTAGACAATTATTAAAGAGAATAGGTGAAACCTAATGTCAGTTGGTAGGGGAATTTCTTGCTTACATACAGCCTTTCGCCTACACCTCTGAGCCCTTTGTTCCCTTCGTCGTCAAATAATCCGAAGAAGTCGATTGGATAGCCCAAGATGTTGCACGACAGGGTGAAAGAATCGCTTATTCTATAGTTGGCACCAACCATAAAGTCGATCATACCAAGCATCAAATCCATAAAGTCGGTGCCGCCTTGGGTGGTTACAGGCTCCGAGCCGTCGGAGAATTCAATGGTGGAATTTGTAGACAGAATCAAACCGATAGTCAATCCCAGGCCGGCATTGATGGAAAATTGGTCGCCGACAGGAATCATCGCATAATAGAACTCACTCAACTCCACGGTTTTGTAGTTAAAACTGGTGGTGAAGGTGTTGGCTGGATTTGTGATGGAACTGCCTTCGACGGTACCGTGCCAGAAATTCATAGCCAAACGGAGGTTGTTGCCCCAGCTTATGCTATTGCCTTCGATAACTCTCTTGTAGAGCAAGGCCACGGTGGGATTGAGCGGCGTGCGTTTGTACTTGTCGGCAGAATAGCCGAAGTATGGGGAATAGGTATTGTAGGGGTCGACGTTGAGTTTGAAGTCAGATGAGCCGAACCAGCCACCAACACCTGCCTCAAGGCCGATGTATTTGTCTCCGTTGGCGAAGGGGTCGTAGACATAGCGGACTTGGGCATTGGCGCCGCAAACAGCAAGCATAGTGAACATTGCAAGCGAAAGGATAGCTTTCTTCATTTTGAAAGACAGTTTTTTAAGAGGTGTCTCCTCTTTTTAATTGTTATTAATGAATTTGAATTCTCATTTAATATGTAACAATTTTGTCTTGTTTTTTACAACTGTCGGCAAATAATTTCTTGCACTATTCCTTCAATAGTGTCGCAAACCGTCAAATCAGGTCTTTTGCCACTGCGGAAAAACCCGTGTTCACCCATTGTATCTATTTGCCGCAGGAAGGGCTCGTAGAAGTCGTCGGGGCTGAAAAGTATTACAGGTTTGTTGCTGTGTTTGGTGTTTTGGAGAGGTCCCAACTGGTTAGTAACCATAATTTCCAGTACCTCGTCGAGTGTGCCGATGCCGCCGGGCAGGGCGACGAAGGCATCGCTGTGGGCGATTAGGTATTCCTTACGCTCGGCCATACTCTTGACACGGACTATTTGGCTTACAGGCTGTGACATTATTATTTCTTCGCTGAAGAAAGTGGGGATGACGGCGATGACGCGGCCGCCTGCTTCGAGCGCACCACTGCTGACGCATCCCATCAAGCCGAGGTTGCTGCCGCCGTAGAGCAGTGTGTGACCGCCGAGGGCAATCTGGCGTCCCAGTTCGTAGGCTGCATCGGATATCTGTTTGTTGTGCGGCTGCGACGATGCGCAAAAAACTGCTATGTTCATTGTGTTGTTTCTATTATTTCTTTGGTATCAAGATAAGATGGAGTCCATCATGTCTTTTTTTGATGGTGTAATAGATTCTGTTTAGTGGATATTCTTTATCAAATTCAAATTTCCACTCGAAAGTGCTTGGAAATTAGCCTCGATTTTCTCTATATCCCAGTTCCACCATTTCAGTTCAAGCAGGTAGTTAATAAGTTCATCATCGAAACGT